>NZ_JASWIM010000022.1:0-108504 GCF_030291335.1 Arenibacter flavimaris | reverse complement strand
AAAACGAACCTTCGGGAACTCTTCAGCAAAACTAAATTTCAAAATGACAAAGAACGAAATAGGCTTAATGGGCCAAATTTATTTAATTTTTAAAACGTCCCAATTTTAATGGGACACTAGTGAATTGATTTAGATTATAAATTACCTCTTCCAAAGCTATGGTATAATTCAAAGGATAGGCTTACCACAATTACGGATTTACCTACCATTATTACGGATTACAGGAGTATAAACCATTTGTTCACAAAGTATTAACTAAATTCGAACAACAGTTTTCTTCTATGTCCAACACAAAAGATTAGATCAGGGTCGATGATTATTGTTCCAAATTTAACTTTAGGTACAGTGTACCCAGAGCACTTCATTATAATTTTTTAAGAAAAAGGTGGGATTTACCCCTCAGGAGTATCGGATGTTGAACAGATAGCTTCCAGCATCCAAAGTTACTCGCCCATCTCGAACTAGAACTTGTATTTTTTGAAAACCATCGACATCGATTCAGGATCAATAGCTTCCATATCAATCAGTTTTAAATCCTTTACCATTTCTGCTGTGGTTGTTTTATACTTTTGAAAATGAGGTGTTTTCAAATGCGATTCGTAAGCCTCCTTATTGGCATAAATTTCCAAAAGTCGTATCTGTGTAGGATTTTCCTTTTGAAACATGGGGTAAATGCAGATTACCCCAGGCTCCAGCCTAAGTGATGCTTCCGACTCCTCTTTGAGTATCTCCAAATATTCATCCAGATAGTCCGTCTCAATTTCAAGTTCTGCGATGCGAACCATCATTTTCCCTTGATAAGTATCCGCTTTTAGGGCATCATCGCTTTGCCCCAAACCAATTAAAGGCATATGCAGTAATACCAATAACAGCCCCAATTTTTTAGTCAGCATAGTGTCATTTTTTATCCAACCCTTTTTCTTTTAGCCATTCCGCTAGCAGTACGGCTACCTTTTCATTGTTCAGGTCGGACATCGGAAAGTGCGTATTTCCCTTAAGACCCTTTTCTGGAAGGTGTACCAAGGTGACATCACCCCCATGCTTGTTCACCGTGGCCGTCCAAAGCTTTGCCATTTGCAAGGCGGCACGCCATTGTTCCTGGCCAGGATGCGCTACAGGTTCGTTGGGTATATAATCCCCATAATAGATAACAATGGGTATTTCCGTCAATCGTTTAAACTCTGTCATGGGAACGCTTCTCGCACTTAATGCTCCTCCCACGTAGGGGATGGTCTCAGGGACTTCCCCTTCTGGAAAGACAAAATTACTGCCGGGTTCATAGGATGCAATACCTTTGATGTTCCCATTTTTTAATGCCGTCAACCAGCCTTGGCCGCCACTATGGGAATGGGTTACCAAAACACCTGGTCCAATCTTATCGAACAGAGTGGAAACCGCCTCTATATTAAGGTTGATGTTCAATGGTCCCGTATCAGGAGTAATTTGCCTAAAGAACTGGTTCAGCGCCTCTGGATCATCAGAAAACTGAACATCTGGATAAAATGTGCTTCCCGTCCCCAATCTGAATATCCCAAACCACAACTGATCATCCGTGGCTGCCGAAATCGTAGTAGGTTCCGTGCTCCTCCCGGATAATCCCCTACGGGGCTGGTCAATAAGGAATATGGGAAAATTACGCCTTAAAAATAGCGTTTGAAATCCCTCCCTACCATCTGGGGTCGTTTGCCAGGTACGCATGCTCTGTCCATACCCATGCCAAAAAACCAAGGGTAATTTATTTGCATTATCAGGAATCTGATAAAATATGGTGGCGTGATCCCCATGCAAGGTTTGTCCTTCGGTAGCCTGATTGGAAGGGTTGAAGGCTCCATGGGCAACCGGATCAAAAGTACCGGGGCTGGTTTTAACGCTACCACCCACGGTAAAACTGCCTTGCTCTAAAAGGGTAACGGGCTGCTTTTGAGCATAAACATCATTTACCAATAATTGAACTATTAAAAGCAATAACCATGTTGTCTTTATGTATTTTTTCATCACTAAGATTTTATTAATTTGAAAGTATGTTGGTACTTCTTAATTCCCATTTAAATATTGTTCTTCGGTCACAGGATATAGCCATTTCGTTGGACCGTCAACTCTGCTTGTTATAGCGATTTGTATGAACGATTTTTCTGCGCTTGCACCGTGCCAATGCGGAGTGTTTGCAGGGCATTTGACCACATCGCCTTTTCGCAGTATTCTTTTCCTGCTTCCTTCTTCTTGATAGTACCCTTCGCCTTCCAAACTCATTATAATTTGTCCTTTGGGATGCGAATGCCAGTTGGACCTAGCCCCGGGATCAAAGGTTACTGTTCCCACTGAATTTTGGTTCACACTATCCGCCATTACTTGCATATGTACCCAAACATCACCAATGAAATTATTGTTCGTGACCTTTTCCCCTTTCGGGAAAATCAATTCTTGTTGGGAATTCAAATCGACCGTATGATTTTTCTCGGCTGCTTGCTTGCAGGAAAATATAAACGTTCCCATCAATATAATCGCTAAAAGATTTTTTCTGTTCATAGGTCTGTAGTTGAAAGATTGTTTTGGTAAAAGTCCACTAATTTATTTACTGCTTGATTCACATATTCTGGCTTCCAATAGGTTTCTATATGCGTTGCGCCTTCGATAAGGAACAATTCCTTGCTTTTCGCATTGGTCGCCTTTGGAAAAGCATCCAAGGTCAAATATAATGTTTGGGCATTACTGCCAGCAATCATTAATAAAGGTTGGTCTATGAGGTCAATATCGTCGGTAGCATCCCAGGCCATTAAATCCATTAAACTACTTGTGGTGTAAAGAAAAGTCGAATTGGGGTGGGCGTGGGTCCTAAAATAATATTCATAGCCTTGACGATAAAAAAGCGTTGAAACTTTTGTTAATTCTTCGTCGGTAATACCGTCTACTCCGGAATAAACGATTTCGCCGCCCCCAGCCTCCTGTGCTCTTGCCTTTGAAGCTTGCTTTAGCCTTTCTTGAATGGTCGAAATCTGCGAATTCAAAAAGCCATTTTTCCGTACAATTCCTGTATTGAACATACTCAAGGTTGCCACTGCTTTAAATCGTTTATCCGATTGAACCGCTTTCAACGTATAGCCTCCTCCGCCACAAATGCCCAAAGCACCTAAACGTTCTCTATCCACACCAGGATACTGTGAAATAAAATCGGCCATTCCTCGGATATCTTCGGTACGAAATTGGGGTTTGTCCGCATGGCGCGGCTGGCCCCCACTTGCACCCTGATAGGCAGCATCTGCCGTAATGGTAATATAACCGGCCTCTGCCAAATGCTGTGCATATAGGCCTGCTGTCTGTTCCTTTATCCCTCCGTTAGGATGTGCAATTGTTATTGCCGGATATTTCTTTATGCGGTCATAATTGGCTGGTGTATAAACATTGGCCGCAATATCGATTCCGTTCAGTTTGTAGGTAACAGGATGTAAGTTGACTTTTCCATCCACATTCTCCGTAATTGCTCCCTCATATATCAATCCAAAAGGATTTTTCTCGCTTTGTGCCCTAATCGTCTGATGTATTGATAACAGACTCATTAAAATGAATAATCCTATATATTTCATTTCCTTACTGCTTTTTAGATTCCAATAATTCGTTCAATACTTTTTTGGCCGAATCGATTTTTTCCTGATCTACATTTTTCCCCACCACATCCATCAATTCCTTCAATTGAATTGGCGTGATTCCTTGAATCAAACAGATGTTCATATGCGAGCGCAACATAGGTTCCACACCGCCAATCGTTGCCAGAACGGAAACCGTGACCAGTTCCCTTTGCCGATAATCCAAAATGTCTCTGTCGAAAATATCCGCAAACAGATGCTCCTTCAAAAAGACTTCGATGATCGGGGCGAATTGGGCATAATCGGCCGGAGGACCGTCCAATTTGGCCTGTACCAAGGTTTCCAAATTCGCTTTGCCCCGTTCGTATTTTGTACGGTTTTCCTCTATTGGGGCAGCTTCCGCCCCTAGCTGATCTTCCACTCCTTCCGCCTTGCGTTCGTCCAAAACTTTGATAAACGTCCGTAAACCACGTAGGCTCCTTGGAAATCCGCAGTAGGCATACAGATGCACCATGACTTCCTTGATTTCGTTTACGGTCAATCCGGCATCTAGACCTTCCGTTAAAGCGGATTCCAAAGTTTGCAGGTCGCCTTTTGCGGTCAGCGATGCAATGGTAATGATCGATTGTTGCTTAGCATCCAAATTCAAGATTGTATTATGTTTGGATTGGGCATTCACATGATTTGTTACACCAAGAAACGCAGTAGTCACTATGGCAATACCAATTGTTAGAAGCTTTTTCATCCTATTATTATTATTATTTTTAATTTTTCGCTATTGGCTAGCGGTTTATCATTTTCTGGTTTGCTTCGGAATAGCGTTCACCCACCAAATCAATCTTTGAGGTAGCCTCCGTAATTTGTTGCAGTTCCCCATCTGTAAAAGTAATACCGGTAGCCCCTAAATTTTCTTCCAGCCTTGAAGACTTTGTAGTACCGGGAATGGGTACGATCCATGTTTTTTGATAAAGAATCCAAGCCAAAGCAACTTGTGCCGGAGTGGCCTCTTTTTCCTTGGCAAAAGCCGTAACCAAATCTACCAAAGCAAAATTATCCCTCAGGTTCTCTTTGGAAAATCGAGGCACGGTACTTCTAAAATCATTATCGGAAAAACTGGCATTCCTATCTATTTTGCCTGTCAAAAATCCTTTCCCCAAGGGACTAAAAGGTACAAAACCGATACCCAATGCTTCCAATACGGGCATAATTTCTTCTTCCGGCTCCCGCCAAAACAATGAATATTCGCTCTGCAAGGCAGTAACCGGTTGCACCAAATGTGCTCTTTTGATTACTTCGACACCTGCTTCGGAAAGCCCAAAATGTTGCACTTTTCCCTCAGCTATTAAATCCTTAACCGTACCCGCAACTTCCTCAATGGGAACCTTTGGGTCAACCCGATGCTGATACAATAAATCTATTGTATCTACCTGTAAACGCTGTAAGGAAGCATCCACCATATTCCGAATAGTGTCAGGACTACTGTCCAAGCCCGTCACTTTTCCATCTTGATAACCAAAACCAAATTTTGTCGCTATTTGTACCTGATCTCTAAACGGTTTTAAGGCCTTTCCTACCAATTCCTCATTAATATAAGGCCCATACACTTCGGCGGTATCAAAAAAGGTTACCCCCATTTCAACCGCTTTACGGATCAACTGAATCATTTCCTTTTCGTCCTTCGCAGGGCCATATCCAAAACTCATCCCCATACAACCGAGACCGATTTCCGATACTTTCAGATTCTTTCCTAATGTTCTTGTTTTCACTTTTTATTTTTTAAAGATTATCCCAATCAGTTCATCATGTTTTAAACTTTACGGATAAAGATAGTGGCCGAAATCTTGTTCCCTATTCTTGGTTTAATACAAAAGTAGTGGGTCAAAAACCAAAAAGACTTACCCAAATTACGGTTATACCTACCACTATTACAGATTTTATAATAACCGTTTGAATTACTGGTAATCAATGGCTTATCTTTAACAAAAAATTAGAGGTCAATGAAAAATGTACTGCAAATCGACACCGTTGGAGATTATCTTAATTTGAGAAAACAAGAGGTGTTGCACCCTTTAGTGGGTATCGTTGATTTTGAGAACGTAAACAAAGAAGGCTACGAAAACAAAGACTATGATGCCTTTCATTATAATTGCTATGCTGTTTTCTTGAAGGATGCCAAGGGATGCAAAATGCATTACGGAGGGAAGCCATACGATTATGACGAGGGAACCCTTGTCTTTATGGCTCCCGGCCAAACCATTGAATTAAGCGGTTTTGACCCTGATTATGTGCCCAAGGGGTATGCAATACTTTTCCACCCTGATTTATTGATAGGTACGGAATTGGGCAAAAAATTACATAGCTATAGTTTTTTCTCCTATTCAAGTAATGAAGCGCTACACCTTTCGGCCAAAGAACGGAAGGTAATTCTAAGCCTACTTGAAAAAATACAATTCGAGTTGGAACAAAACTTGGACAAGCATAGTAAAAAGTTGATAGTAGCCAATATTGAACTTTTTTTGGATTATTGCACTCGTTTTTATGATAGACAATTCATTACACGAGAAGTTGAAAATATAGGCTCCCTGGAGAAATTTGATAATTTGCTGAGCCAGTACTTTTCATCCGATAAACCACAAAAGCATGGTACTCCAACTGTGGGTTACTTTGCGGATCGTTTGCACCTTTCGCCCAACTATTTTGGAGATCTTGTAAAAAAGGAAACTGGAAAATCGGCCCAAGAGTACATCCAGAACAAGCTGATAGAAGTTGCTAAGGAACGCGTATTTGATCCATCAAAATCTTTAAGTGAGATAGCATATGAATTAGGGTTTAAATATCCACAACATTTCACAAGGCTTTTCAAGCAAAGGGTAGGGTATTCGCCGAGCGAGTTTAGGAATTTGAATTGAGTTTCGGTTTATATGAAAATCAGATCTATTTATTCAGAAAAGGACAAGAAATAACGATAACAACAAATGCTTACTCCAACATGACAGAATAACGTGCTGAAAAGAGTCCATGGTCGAAAGTTTAAATGATATCCTAAAAACCAAGAGCTTTATCGAGCACACTAGCCAAAGAAGCTTTAGTGCATTTATTACCAACATGTTCTATGGCCTTATTGCCTATGCCATTTATCCTACTAAACCAAGCATCAATTGACTTCAAAGAAATAGTTAATCCTTACGATTCACAATTTATATGGGTAAGTAGTAAAACAATATTCAATTTTTATTTCCAATTCGATCCGTTTTCCAATTCCCGAACGCCAACCTGATTATCTAACTCCAATTTCTCCCTTAACATTTGCATATCACCGGATACCTTTCTCTCGATGACCTTAGCGTAAATTTGAGTTGTTGCCAGTTTGGTATGGCCCAGCATTTTGGAAATGGTTTCAATGGGCACTCCATTGGTCAGGGTGACAGTGGTAGCGAAGGTGTGTCTCGCCATATGAAAAGTGAGGTTCTTTTGAATTCCCGCAGGCTCTGCTATTTCTTTTAAATAGGCATTTAGTTTTTGATTTGAGATTTTCGGGAACAAGGTACCATTGATCATAGACCGTTTATCATTCATGTAACGCTTTATCAAATCCAATGCTTTTGATAGAAGAGGAATCTTGACTGCATTTCCTGTTTTTTGCCTTTTGGTAATGATCCAATAGCTTTTATCCACACCCAGTACCACACTATTCTTGGTCAAAAGCATTAAGTCTGCATAGCTAATACCAGTATAACAACTGAAAATAAACATATCCCTTACGGTCTTTAACCTTTCGGAGTCAATATTTAATTCCTCCAAATCCTTCAGTTCTTCGGCAGTTAAAAATCCCCTGTGTGTAGGCATTAATTTTTGTTTGAATTTACGGAAAGGATCTTTGTCTATCCATTCAATTTGATAAGCTAGGGTAACCATTCTACGAAGTCGCTGTATATGTTTCATAACCGCATTATTTCCTATTTTCTTTTGGTAATGCCTAGGAGTATGACCACGGAGGAAATTCTCAAAATTCAAGATAAACTGGTAGTCGAGTTCCGACAACTCAATGTTGTCCATTTTGTATTCTTTTTTTAAAAAAAGTAAGATATACTTTTGGCTAATGAGGTATAGCCTTGAAGTATTGTAATGAAGTTTGTGGAACATTTTGGCATTGTGATACTCGATAATATCCTTTAAGGTGTAATGCACCACTTTAGCATCCCCAACAAATTTGGCTTTGATTATCTGGGGAGTAATACGCCTATCCTCCGCCCTTAATTCCTGATAACATTGAAATAGTTTAGAATGCACCTCGTCCAAGTACTGATTGAGGTCCCTTGCAGTTTTGCCTGTTCCCCTTATCCTTTGTTTTTGAGGGTTCCAAAGCTGTATATCGATTCGCCTTTTAAGGCTAATATTGAGCTTTTTCCCATCTACGGTTATTCTTGCATAGAGCGGAGCAAGATTATTCTTAGTTCTTTTGGCGTATATCCAGAATAGGATAGAAAAAGTTGTGGTAGAGCGCATAACAATCATCTTTAAGTTGAACTTAATTGAAGACGAAAGTCAAATCACCAAAAATAGTTCATCTTAGACCTTGAAAATAAGTTGCTTCAAGTTACGAAAACATTTGAAAAAAATGTTGACGATTTGTGAACTCTATCCTTTGATATCAAATAAACCCATTTGATATCAAAATTTATCTAAAACACTGTAAATCAGTTAAATTTACATTAATTTAACCCACTTTACAAGTTAAAAAGTGACCTCACCAAGAATCGAACTTGGATCTAAAGTTTAGGAAACTTCTATTCTATCCGTTGAACTATGAGGCCATTGGCAGTTCATTATTTTAAACTGCGGCTGCAAAAGTAAAATATATTTGATAAAAAAACTCGATACTTTATGGATAGTTTTTAAATAATTGCAATGTATTTGCTTTTTTCGGTGTCTTTTTCAGCAGAAAACCTCATAAATACAATTTTTAAGTCAATAAATTGCCGCAATGGTTAACCAATAGCCCCATTTGTTAAATAACTAAATATATAACAGGAGTATGGGGATAATTTTTTAAATTGCTTGCTTAAACGTTTAAATTCGTTAAACCTTTATTCCAACCGCTAATGCAAAACCGGAAATATACCCTTGGGGTCGACTATGGAACAGACTCTGTAAGGACCATGATAATAGATACCAGCAATGGCCAGATTATGGGTCAGGCCGTTGCCTTATACCAAAGATGGGGCCAAGATATGTACTGTCGTCCGGAAATAAATCAGTTTAGACAACATCCCTTGGATTACATTGAAGGCCTCAAAAAAGCCATTGAAGAGGCCACTGCACCTCTTTCCCAGGAAATCATAGACGGCATAGCTGCCATTTCTATTGCCACCACCGGTTCTACTCCCATAGCCATCAACAAGGAGGGCACCCCCTTGGCAATGCTCCCGGGATTTGAAGACAATCCAAACGGCATGTTTATCCTTTGGAAAGATCATACAGCCGTTGGGGAAGCCAAGGAAATCAACGAATTGGCACACCAAGAAAATGGCGTTGACTATTCCAAATACAGTGGTGGCGAATATTCCTCTGAGTGGTTTTGGGCCAAGATCCTACATACCCTGCGCGTTGATAACAAAGTACGGGAGGCGGCCTTCTCCTGGATAGAACACTGCGATTGGATACCGGCACTACTCACAGGAACTACCGATCCCCTAAGTATAAAAAGAAGCCGATGTGCGGCAGGGCACAAGGCCATGTGGCACCCCGACTGGGGCGGCCTGCCACCAGAAAGTTTCTGGACCGAACTGGACCCTCTCCTAACCGGATTAAGAGAGCGTTTATATAAATACACCTACACCTCAGATCAGGCCGTTGGAACCATTTCCGAAGATTGGGCACAAATATTGGGACTGCCCAAAGATGTGATTATTGGCACAGGATCTATCGATGCCCATATTGGGGCCATTGGCAGCGCTATAAAACCCTACCATATGGTAAAGGTGATCGGCACCTCTACCTGCGATATGATCGTTGCTCCTACGGAAGAAATAGGAAAAAAGGCCATCCGCGGTATCTGTGGACAGGTAGATGGGTCCATTCTTCCAAATATGATCGGACTGGAAGCTGGCCAAGCTGCCTTCGGCGATCTTTATGCCTGGTATAGGGAATTGTTGCTTTGGCCCGCAAACAAAATCATTGGGGACAGCAACTTATTGGATAGGGAAACCAAATCAAAATTGTTGGAAGAAATGGCCGATGGCATCCTTAACGAATTGACACTAGCCGCTAGCAAAATAGATATAGACACCTCTGGAATAATTGCGCTCGACTGGATGAACGGCAGGAGAACCCCAGACTCCAATCAAAACCTTAAAGGAGCCATTCAAGGCCTGACCTTGGGAACTACGGCCCCACATATCTTTAGGGCCCTGGTAGAGGCTACGGCCTTTGGTTCCAAAAAAATAGTAGAACAATTCCAAGCGGAGGGTGTCCGTATAGACGGTATTATCGCGATGGGGGGAGTAGCCCAAAAGTCGGGCTTTGTTATGCAGATTCTAGCCGATGTCCTCAACTTTCCCATTCGCATAATCAAATCGGAACAAACCTGTGCCCTTGGTGCGGCCATGGCAGCAGCAGTAGCCTCGGGTATCCACAACACCTTTCTGGAGGCACAAAATGCTATGGGCAGCGGATTTCAAAAAGAATACTTCCCTATCCCTGAAAATGCAAAAAAATATAAGGAGCTATATGCCAATTACAACGCATTGGGCCACTTTGTAGAAACCCAAGAATTACAATAAGCTTAAATGCTAGAAATCAACACACTAAAATATAAGTAATGCAAAACAAACACAACCATTTAGGAGCCGTACCCAAAGTAGGGATAAGACCGGTAATCGATGCCCGATTGGGTGGAATAAGGGAATCCTTGGAACAGACCACCATGGCCATGGCCCAACGGGTCGCCGATTTTCTTTCCAACAACCTCAGAAACTATAACGGCAGCCAGGTAGAATGTGTCATTGCGGATACCACCATTGGCAGGGTTCCCGAAGCACAGAAATGTGAGGAAAAATTTCTTAGGGAAGAGGTAGGACTTTCCATCACAGTAACATCATGCTGGTGTTACGGCACCGAAACCATAGATATGAACCCCACTCGCCCAAAAGCCATTTGGGGATTTAACGGTACGGAAAGACCTGGGGCGGTATACTTAGCGGCCGCCTTGGCCGGACATGCCCAAAAAGGGGTGCCTGCCTTTAGTATTTACGGAAAAGAAGTGCAGGACAGCGATGACGAGAACATCCCTGAAGATGTTCAAAAGCTGTTATTGCAATTTACCAAAGCCGGATTGGCGGTGGCCATGATGAACGGTAAATCGTACCTATCCATAGGTTCCGTTTCCATGGGGATAGCCGGTTCCATAGTCAATGAAAGTTTTTTTCAGGATTACTTGGGCATGCGGAATGAGTATGTGGATATGAGCGAGGTAAACCGTAGGATGCAGCACGGCATATTTGATCCGGAAGAATTTAAAAGAGCCTTGGAATGGACCAAGGAGAACTGCAAGGAAGGTAAAAATTACAATGCCAAAGAATTACAAAAACCAAGGCCTCGTATGGATGAAGAATGGGAAACCGTGGTAAAAATGACATTGATAGCCAGAGACCTTATGATCGGCAACCCCAAATTGGCCGAATTGGGCTACGGTGAGGAAGCGCTAGGGCACGGCGCCATTGCAGCAGGATTCCAAGGGCAACGACAATGGAACGACTATATGCCCAATGGCGATTTTATGGAGGCCATTCTCAACTCCTCCTTTGATTGGTCTGGAATTCGCCCTCCATATATAATGGCTACTGAAAATGACAGTTTAAACGGCATCTCCATGCTATTTGGTTATCTATTGACCAACCAAGCACAAATGTTCTCCGATGTAAGAACCTTTTGGAGTCCGGCTTCCGTAGAAAGGGTCACTGGCCACAAGCTTCAAGGCAAGGCGGCCAATGGAATTATACACCTTATCAATTCCGGATCATCAACGCTCGACGGGACAGGAGAGCAGGAAATAGACGGGAAACCGGCCATGAAACCTTTCTGGGAAATTTCGGAATCGGAAGCTGCAAAATGCCTGGAAGCCACAGACTGGCCACCCGCTATGTACGAGTATTTTGGAGGCGGGGGATACTCCTCCCATTTTGTTACCAAAGGCGAAATGCCAGTGACCATGTGTAGGATCAATGTGGTAAAAGGATTGGGGCCCGTTATGCAGATTGTTGAAGGATGGACGGTAGGCCTCCCCGAAGATGTACATAAAACTTTGGATGCCAGGACCAATCCTACCTGGCCCACCACTTGGTTCGCTCCTAGATTAAACAAAGATCAAGCCTTTAAGGATGTATATAGCGTAATGAACAATTGGGGAGCCAATCACGGGGCTTTTAGTTATGGTCATTTTGGGGACGAAATAATAACACTTTGTTCCATGCTGAGGATTCCGGTAAATATGCACAATGTTGAACCGGAACGAATTTTTAGGCCCAAGGACTGGGCTTCTTTTGGCATGGATCAGGAAGCAGCCGACTATAGGGCCTGCCAAAATTATGGCCCCCTTTATTAGACCAGTGAAAATTATTCTTACTGAAAGGAACGTCCATATTTCATATATTGATGGAAATTAAAAATTATGACCACACCTTGACACAGAACATGATCCACAATAGATGCACCCAACTTATAACGCTAATGTACTTTTTCTGTACCCTGTATCTACAGGCTCAGGGTACAGAAGGAACGGTAAAACATGTAAAAGTGTATTATGAACCCGGTATGTTCGGGGGCTGGCCGGCCAACCATGGGGTATGGAGTTGGGGCGATGAGATTTTGGTAGGTTTTTCCAAGGGCCATTACAAGGATCTGGGTCCCGATCGTCATAATTTCGACAAGGATAATCCAGAGCTTCATGTGCTGGCCCGAAGTCTTGACGGAGGTGAAACATGGACCATGGAAGACCCCGGAGCAGTAAACGGGGATCTGGTGGTACCCGATAACGGAAGTTATCACGGCATTATCAGAAAAGATGTCAAAGCCCCTGAACCGATCGCTGCCGAACAAATCGATTTCACCAATCCCGATCTGGCCTTTACAATACGTATGACGGACCACCACGGTGCAGAATCACGTCTTTGGTATTCCTATGACAGGGGAAAGGATTGGGAAGGTCCGTTTAAGTTGCCCAATTTTAATACGCCTGGAATTGGAGCTAGGACCGACTATATTATTGACGGCAAAAATGAGTGTATTCTATTTCTTACTGCAGCCAAAGAGAATGGAAAAGAGGGGCGTGTGCTTTGTGTAAAAACAATTGATGGCGGTAAAAAATGGAACTTCGTTTCATGGATAGGGCCGGAACCAAAAGGATTTTCCATTATGCCAGCTTCCGTTAGGATATCCGATAAAGAAATTTTGGTAACCACTCGCAGAAGAGAGGAATCTGGAAAATTTATTGACGCCTACCTTTCCCAGGACAATGGTTTAAGCTGGAACCGCCTGCCCAACCCGGTAGACAATTGCGGACAGGGAAATCCCCCCGCCATGGTAAAAATGAAAGACGGAAGAATATGCCTGATCTATGGATACAGGGCATTGGAGGAGGATATCAAAAACAAACGGGACAAGAGCGAGATCAGGGCCAAAATTAGTAAAGACAATGGAAGAACATGGAGCAAGGATTATGTGCTACGTGACGACGGTTCCGGAAAAGATCTCGGTTACCCCAGGGTAGTGCAACGGGCAGACGGAAAAATTGTGGCCCTCTATTATTTTATGGACAAGAACACTGGCCCGGAACGTTATATAGCGGCCACCATTTGGAATCCCCCATCCATTGAAGATTAAAATTCATTATTATTAACATACAGCCTGATAAAAGTTCCCATTTATTGATTGTCTAATAGATAAAACAAAAATCACTATGAAAAGCATTCACTATTTTCTAACAGTATTGACCTTAATGATTTTTTCCTGCAAGGACAAAACGGAAAAAACGGCAACAACAGAAGAACTTAAAAGCGGCAATGACATTACTGGCAATTTCACTTTGCCCCCCCTGTCCCAACCAGGTCAAGGAGCCTACCTCAGTGGGGAGCTTATCTACCCCTTGGATAACAAACCCACACCGGAATGCCATGCCTCTACCATAGTGGAAACCCCCACCGGGCTGGTGAGCGCATTTTTTGCAGGTACCCATGAGAAACACCCGGATGTTGGTATTCGGGTATCCCGTATGGTCGATGGGGAATGGACATGGCCGGAAGAAGTGGTCAATGGCGTGCAAAATGATACTCTTCGCTACCCTCTTTGGAATCCAGTACTATTTCAGCCGACAGAAGGTCCGCTAATGTTGTTCTATAAAGAAGGCCCCGACCCCAGGACTTGGTGGGGAATGTTGATGACCTCCCCCGATGGGGGAATAACATGGTCCAAACCAGAAAAAATGGGAACCGACGAGAAAATTGGACACTTGTTGGGGCCTGTAAAAAACAAACCCATCCAGCTGGCCGATGGCACCATAATCTCACCTACCAGTACCGAATATAAACTGGAAGATGGGGATGTGGATTGGATGGTACACTTTGAAATAAGCAAGGACAATGGCAAGACTTGGGAGGTAGTTGGACCGATCAACGATGGAAAGGAATTTGATGCCATTCAGCCTAGCATTCTTACTTATCCCAATGGTAAAATGCAAGTTCTGTGTAGAACGAGACAAAATGTAATTTCCCAAAGTTGGTCCGAGGATCAAGGCCGGACCTGGAGTAAAATGACCGCTACCGAACTTCCCAATCCCAATTCCGGCACCGATGCCGTGACATTAAAAGATAACAGGCAGTTGCTCATATACAATCATACCACTAAAGAAGGGGAAGAACCCAAAGGGAGAAATATGCTGAATTTGGCGATATCCGATGACGGCATCAACTGGAAGCCCGTAATGACCTTGGAGAATGTTCCGGCCGAATCAGGATATTCATACCCTGCTATAATACAAACCTCGGATGGCTTGGTACACATTACCTACACCTATGTAAGGCAATCTGTAAAACATGTAGTAATAGACCCAAAGCAGTTGTAATCTGTAAAAAGTAATTGGTCCTAAGAACAACTGGGAAGATATTGGTATCAGAAAACACTTATGACATCCAAAAGATAAGCATGGAGAAATATAAAATACTTAAAAAGTGGCAGTCCGTAGTTATCATGTTTTTGTTGATACTTATTCCACTTATATTCTCTGGATGTAAAGAGGATAAAACCGAAGATTATCCCAATCCGGTTTCCAATCCACAATCCAAATTGATGCTACAGGGAGATTGGCTTCAATATCCACATGAAATTGATTTTGACAAACTCCCCAAAATCCCTGTTGAGCATACTGTGGTAAGCGATGTTACCCCAGACGGAGTTAACCAACACAATTATTTGGCCTATCATGACAATCGCTATTGGATTATGTGGAGCGATGGCCCAGGGGTTGAGGATAGAGTGGGTCAGGTAGTTAAATATTCTACCAGCACCGATGGTCTGCAATGGGACAAACCAAAATTCCTAACCACATATCCTGAAGGTTCAGGACCGGAGTCCCCCAATTACAACACTAGAACAGATCAGGGCCTCAGGTGGATTTCGAGAGGTTTTTGGGAATACAAAGGAGAATTTTTGGCATTGGCCTCCTTGGATGAGGCTAAAGGCTTTTTTGGTCCAGCATTGGCCCTCCATGCCTTTAAATGGAACAAAGAATCAGAATCATGGGAGTACCATGGCATAGTTATGGAAAATGCGATCAATAATTTCCCTCCCAAGAGATTACCTACCGGGGAGTGGCTCATGTCTCGCAGGTCGTTTGACTATGTTGAAAGGGGAGTCGATTTTATGGTTGGGGCAAAAGACAGTTTTGACCAATGGGAAGTCTATCCCGTTTTTGGAACCAGTACGCATCTGGAAGCGGAAGAACCCTATTGGTGGATCCTACCCGACAATAAAAACTTGATGGCACTTTTTCGGGACAATCGCAAAAGTGGATTTTTGTATCGCTCCTTTTCAACCGACAATGGCCGTAGCTGGAGTTCACCCATTCAAACCAACTTTCCGGATGCCCGATCCAAATTTCACGGCCTCCGATTGCAGGATGGAAGATATGTCCTGGTATCCAATTCCAATTATAAAAAACGGGACCCTTTAACCTTGGCTATAAGTGACGATGGCATGGTATTCACAAAAATGGGATATTTAGTTGGAGGAAGACACATAGATTACCCCCATGTATTGGAGCACGATGGATATCTACTGATAGCCTTTGCAGGGGATGCCAAACAGAAAATAGAAGTGGTAAAAGTAAAAGTCTCGGATTTGGATGAGTTGAAGATGCGGAATAAGTAATTTACCATCTGCCCCACCTTGTACAGTATACTAAAATTAAGTGCCTACCACTAACTGCCCTCTCAAAATAAATCCACTTTCTTTTGAAATCACGAAATAATTAATTATCATTGCTTAATCGATAAAGCACCTATTAACGGTCTGACAATCAATTTCCTTTGTGAAGGCCAATTGATCCATTGCTTTGATCGTTGAGGTAAATTAAGAATTTTGCAAATAACCAATCTTTAAGTGGTGCAAAAATCCTACTTTTAGTAGCTAACACCATATAAGCTAAATAGCCAACACCAATGAACAGTTTAGATTTAATCGTATTTTTTATTTACATAGGGGGAATAGCCCTTTTCGGAGGCTCATTTTTTAAAAAGAGTAGAACTTCCTCTTCCTACACCATGGGCAACAAGGACATCCCTGGATGGGTAGTTACCATGTCCATATTTGCAACCTTTGTGAGTAGTATAAGTTACCTTGCCCTACCGGGGAATGCCTATCAATCCAATTGGAACGCCCTGGCCTTTAGCCTGTCCCTTCCCATTGCCTCTTTGATAGCCGTAAAATATTTTGTTCCGTTGTACAGAAAGATCAATAGTCCGTCTGCCTACACCTATATGGAACAACGTTTTGGTGCTTGGGCCAGAATCTATGTGTCCCTTTGTTACTTATTGACCCAATTAATGCGAATTGGGACCATACTCTACCTTTTGGCCCTGACCCTAAATGCAATAGTTGGTTGGGATATGGTCACCATCATAATTTTTACCGGTCTGGTAGTATCCGTATACTCTATGTTGGGCGGAATTACAGCAGTATTATGGACCGATGCCATTCAGGGCATTATTCTAATTGTTGGCGCCCTTGTATGTGTTGGCTTTATTCTCTTTAACATGCCGGAAGGCCCCGGACAAGTATTCCAAATTGCTGCAGATAATGATAAATTTGGATTGGGGAGCTTCAGTCTTAGCCTTACAGAACCTACATTCTGGGTAGTACTCGTTTACGGTGTATTCATCAATCTGCAAAATTATGGTATAGACCAGAATTATGTACAGCGATATATGGCTTCGAAATCTGACAAGGAGGCCCAAAAATCTGCATTGATAGGTGGGTTGATCTATCTACCCATTTCCGCCGTATTTCTTTTTATAGGAACTTCGCTTTTTGCATATTACCATTCAGCTGCCACTTTGCCTATAGAACTGCAAGATATAAATAAGAGCGATAGTGTATTCCCCCATTTCATTGTAAATGCTTTGCCTGCAGGGATAACAGGACTAATGATCGCCTCCATCTTTGCGGCAGGAATGAGTACCATCTCTACTAGTTTTAATAGTTCCGCGACCGTTTTTCTTACGGATTATTACAATAAATATTTTAAAAAGTCGGCATCGGACAAGGAGGGAATGCGTGTACTCTATATTTCCTCGGCTATCATTAGCGTTATTGGTATCGTTATTGCCATAGCAATGATCAATGTAAAAAGTGCCTTGGATGCCTGGTGGAAACTTTCCTCCATTTTTAGTGGGGGCATGTTGGGACTATTACTTTTGGGACTGTTCTCCAAAACTAAAAATGTAAAAGGTGCTCTTATCGGGGTATTGGTAGGTATTTTGGTCATCGTATGGATGAGCTTATCCGGCACCCTTTTCGGAGAGGATTCCCTTGGTGCTTCCTTCCATACCTATTTAACTATTGTTTTTGGAACCGCGGCCATATTCCTAGTGGGCTTCTTGATCTCCATAATCAATAAAAAGACCGATGAAATGTATGAAAATTAAATTGAGGAAATAGTTTAATTGGGTTGAAAGGACACAAGAAAAGGATTTTGTTATCAATTGCCAACAAAGATAAATATGCCCATTTGGTATGAATTTCGTAATTTTAACCTTTTGAAAACCCTTCCCACAAACCAAATAACTTACTTATTAACAACATATTACCTACAGGATTGACCCCAACCCGTCAATTTTAACCTAAGACGAATATGAAACCTAAAACATCATTAAAGGATATTGCAAAAATTGTAGGGGTTTCCATACCCCTGGTTTCGTATGTATTGAGCAATAAAGGCAAGGAGAATAGGGTTTCCGAAAAAACCGCCAAAAGAATAAGGGAGGTAGCCAAGGAATTGAATTATCATCCCAACTGGAATGCGAGAAGCCTTAAGACCAATAAAACAAGGTCTATAGGAGTTATTGTGGCCGATATTTCAAACCCCTTCTTCTCCAATTTGGCAAGGACTATAGAGGACGAAGCCTTTTCCCAGGACTATACGGTAATTTTTGGATCTTCGGATGAAAAGGCGGAAAAATTCAATAAGGTGTTGGATTTTCTTAAAATGAGACAGGTAGATGGTTTTATCATTGCAGCGCCCGAAGGTTCCAGGGATATAATTGCCGATCTGGCCAAAGCCGGAATTCCCTTTGTATTGATAGATAGATTCTTCAATGACCTTACCACTAATTACGTAACCGTAGATAATTTTAAGGCCTCTATGCAGGCCACCAACTATCTTCTGGGAAAGGGAAACAAAAAAATAGGGGCTGTTCTTTACAAATCAACCTTACACCACTACAAAGAAAGACATCAGGGCTACGTAGAAGCCCTTAAACAGGCCGGCTTGCCCATTGATGCCCAACTTATAAAAAAAATTAATCACGGGTCCTTAAAAGTGGAAATGCAAAATGTTGTTAAAGAATTGGTACAGGACGCGGGAGTGGATGCCATCTATTTTCACACCAACACCCTAGCTGAGGAGGGCTTAACACAAATGTTGAGCCTGGACAGAAAGATACTTAAGAAGGTTGATGTGGTTGTATTCGATCAAAATTCATCCTACAATTTCTTGGAAGACCCTATCCCCTATCTCCATCAACCCATTAAGGAAATAGGACAAAAAGCATTGAGAATCCTTATAGAACAGATCCAGGAACCTACCCAAGCGCTACAACAGATATCCTTTGATACTAGATTGGAAAGCAGACCAATGGAGCCCTAAAATCCTTTAGGGGCCCAATGCCTACTGGACTGTAATATTTCTCAAGAAAAGGAATTACTAAATAAGGTGATTTGGGAAGTCCTTTACCTCCTCACAGCAAATCTGTTCCATTACTTGTTGTAATTCAGTTTTTAAAAGTGAAATGGTATGGTCCCCACCTTTGGCGCCCAATGCCGCTACCCCGTACATAAAGGACCGCCCCATAAAAGTAAATTCCGCACCACTGGCCATGGTCCTGGCAATATCCGGACCACCTCTAAGGCCACTGTCCATCATCACTTTTATTTGGTCGCCATATTTTGCAGCTATTCTTGTTAACGGCTTTATGGTAGATTCGCCGGCATCCAATTGCCTACCCCCGTGATTGGAAACTATAATGCCATCCAATCCTAGTCTAATGGCGCTCTCCGCATCGGCCTCGTTAGCAACTCCCTTTATCACCAATTTACCCTTCCACATATCCCTTATCGGTTTTATCTTCTCCTCATTCAATCTTCCGGAAAAGGTTTTGTCCATGAATTTCCCCAATTGCGCCAAATCCAAGCCTTTGGGCATATAGGGCTTAAGGGTTTCAAAGTTGGGCTGACCGTGGATTAGGGTCTGCATGGCCCAATTAGGCTTGCCCATTATCTGCAATATATTCTTAACGGACATTTTTGGAGGCATGGCCAAACCGTTGCGAACGTCCCTAGGACGGAAGCCAAAAGTGGGCACATCGCACAAAATAACCAACACGGGGCATTCGGCCGCTTCGGCCCTTTTAATAATATCGTCCCTAACAACATCTTCTGTAGGATGATATAGTTGAAACCAAGCCCTCCCCTCGGTAATCTCACTTATGCGTTCTATACTACTGGTGGAAACCGTACTTAAAATAAACGGAATGTTATGTTCAAAGGCCGACTTAGCCAATATTTCAGGGGCATTGGGCCACATTAAACCCTGTAGTCCCACTGGCGCTATTCCAAAAGGAGCATCATAAACATGTCCGAACAATTCTGTCTTCATACTGGAACCGGTATGCTTGCTAAGATAATAGGGCAAGAGTTCTATGTCCCTAATTTCAGCCGTATTCTTATGTAAGTTTACATCTTCATTACAGCCCCCATCCAAGTATTCAAATGCGAACTTGGGAATCCTTTTTTGAGCTTTGTTCCTTAAATCAACAACGGATGGATATTTGCTATTGATCCTTATTTCCTTTTTTTTCTCCATGGCATTTTTATCTGCAATTGTTCTTGAATTTTTCTCTTTTAATTTCCCGCTCCCAAATTGCTATTGACAACTTACAGGGGATTGGATATTTTTCTTTATTACTCTCCCGATAATTCTTTAATGGATACTCCCAATATGCCTTTAGCCAGTTTCTCCAATTCTCCTTCGTTACCCACAAAATGAAAGGTCTGGTGGATATGGCTACTGCTTTCATTGGACTTCAGATCCATGGCAGGGGATGAACTTTCCAATTCATAAAATGGACCTAACCCACCACCATCGTTATAGGCATTTACCACATCGCCCGAAAAGGGAAACTCCTGCAACTCCCATAATGAATTAACGTAATCCATGGCACCTTCACGTAAGCTAAACTTGGCAATGGTAAGTACCTTGTTCTTTGCATCATAACTTCCCATGACCGGCAGGGCCCTTTGGGGGGAAATTCCAATCTTACCACGCTCTTTTCCGTCCGCCTTGAAAAATAGTACGCTATCTTTGACCTGTAATCGCTCTTTCGGAATTTTACCAAAATAATCGTCCGTTACCTTTTTGCCCAAAATGGCCTCATCCCCTTTTTTAAAAGGTATAATTATAGTGGTTTGATCCGAGGAATTGAACATGCTCAATATCCATATAGACAACAGACCTGTTTTCTTATCCCAATCTTCAGACCCTATATTGGTCAAACTGTTCTCGGAAGCAAATCCTACAATTTTTATGGATTCAGGAATACTGATTCCAAGGATTTCAGCGGTTTCCTCCCTGGTCAGAAGTGTAATATTCCTTTGAACACGTAAATTGAAAGTAGCTCCGGTATAATTCACCAGTTTCATTTCCCTCTCAAAAAAGGCCTTATCTTCACTTCTTCGCACCAAACCAAAGGCCTCGGTATCCAATTCCCTGGGAACGTACCAATTGTCCAACCCAAACTTGGCATCCTTTTCAAAGTAAAGGGCATACTGTCCGCCTTCAGGTCCTAACCAAAAACGCTCTTCGCCACCAGTGGGATTAAAGTGTTCTTTTATTTCTCCTGATGAAATAAGATCATGGTTGATCCACCCAAAGCTTTGGCCCTCATCACCAGAGGCAGTACTAGTCATGACCCGACCTTGGAGTTCCGGGGAAATCAAGATGCTCGACTCCCCATTTTCCAGTACCACCAAGTCTTTATAGTACCTGGACAAAAACTCCCGGTCATATCCAAATGAGCCTAAGGAAAACGCCACTTCGTCATTCGACAGGGCATTTGCACTTTGTTCATTTTTTGTTTTACAAGCCAATAAACTAAGAAAAGCGCAGAGTACTATTGATCTTAGAACAATTCCAAATCCGTAAAAGTTAACTCTACTTTCCATACCAGTTTAATTTAGTCTTTGCCTTTTAGTTTTATAATTGAAAAACCTTTTCCATCAACATCCATTTTTCCCCAGGTTTTGCAAATGGAAGTGCCTGTTGGTATTTCCACATCAATTCCTCCCACTTCTCATTTTCCGGATACTTGGCATCAATCTTTGCCTTTTTTTCAAAGGAAAAATTGTCATCCGCATCAATGATCATAAACATACGGTTCCCCACCCTATAGATTTCCATATCCTTTATACCGGATTCCCTTAGACTTTGAAGGATCTCTGGCCAAACTTTCTTATGGTAATCATCATAAGCCTTTATTAACTCGGGATCATCCTTAAGATCCAATGCCAAACAATATCTTTTCATTACTTTAATTTTTTTGGTTTATTATTACAAAAGCCACCCATGGGACCAGTCCCATTCCTTAGGCCTGTAGTTCATACTTTTTAAATACACGCAATCCGTACCATGCGATATAGACAAAGCAAAGCGCTGGAAGGATGAAAGAAAAATTCACCTCCGTAGCGCCCATAATCCGTATATCGTTTACGGCATTCCCCCCGGCATCAATAATCATCCCCTGAAGCTTTGGCATTAGGGCCCCACCTACGATTGCCATAACGAGACCTGCCGCACCAATCTTGGATTCTTCCTCATTGAGTCCGTTCAATGCAATACCATAGATAGTTGGGAACATAAGGGACATGAAAAAGGTAATTCCCACCAAACAGTACAAGCCAATCATACCTTCTATATAAATAGTTCCCAAACAACACAAGGTTGCAAAAACAGCAAAGTACATCAATAGTTTTCCCGGACTCATAAATCGCAACATATAGGTGCCAATGGCCCTACCCACCAAGAAAAGTATAAAGGCCGCAAATTGGTATGTTGCCGCATCCTCACTAGAAATCCCAATAGCCTCTGCATACTGATAAATATAGGTCCAACACATGATCTGGGCACCTACATAAAAAACTTGGGCCAATACTCCAAGGACATATTTTTTATTTTTGAACAAGCCACTAAAAGTATCTCCCAAACTAGGTATGCCCCCTTCATCCTTGGCCTGGGGCATCTTACTTATTACTATCAATACAAATACGGCAAGGATTACCAACCCCAAAATAACGTAAGGGTCCCGAATCACCATTAAATCCGTAGTCCTGATCAAGGCCTTTTTTGCCTCTGCCAAGGATGAGTAATCCTCAATATCATCGGATTGCAATTTTTTAAGTACAAATTGCTGTGCCACCAACAATCCCAGTAATAATCCCACTGGATTAAAGGCCTGGGCCAAATTTAAACGCTGGGTGGCAGTTTCCGGGGCCCCCATAGCCAAAATATAAGGATTGGCAGTTGTTTCCAAAAATGCCAACCCGAAGGTAAGTACATAAAGCCCCAAACAAAAGAACCAAAATTGTTCCGTAATTGCTGCGGGATAAAATAATAAAGCCCCTCCTGCGTACAAGGCCAACCCAATTAACACCCCTACCTTATAAGAGTATTTACGCACAAAAAGCGCAGCGGGAAGGGCCATACAGAAATAGCCCCCATAAAAGGCCATTTGCACCCAAGCAGCTTGGGAATTGGATAGTTCCAATACCTTTTTAAAGGCTTGTACCATGGGATCTGTAACTGCATTGGCAAATCCCCAAAGGGCAAAAAGGGAGGTAATTAAAATAAAGGGAATAAGCACCTTTTTGGATACTACGGGCGGTCTTTGGTCTTTCATTGAATTGTTGATTATTGTTTTGTATTGATTTCTTATGCTTTAATTATTTATTCACATGTTTATGAAATTGAACGGTCCAAATGGGTATAACCTCCATCTACAAAGAGCAATTGCCCTGTAGTGTGGCTAGATCTATTGGAAAGTAAAAAGGCCACCGTACTGGCAATTTCCTCTGCAGTCGTCATTCTTTGTCCCAACGGAATTTTATCGGTTATGCCCTTTAATTTTTCTTCGGGATTATCAAAAGTCTTTATCCATCTATCGTATAATGGGGTATAGCATTCAGCCACAATAACTGCATTGACTCTTATATTATAGGGCAATAATTCCACTGCCCAATCCCGTGTAATGGCATTGCGCCCTCCATTGGCCGCGGCATAACCCGAGGTACCCCCTTGACCCGTTACCGAAGTCTTGGAACCGATATTAACAATGGCTCCCTGGGTTTTCTTTAGTTCTGGCAACGCATAATGTGCCATTAAATAATAATGGGTAAGATTACGGTTGATGGACCTCAGGAAATCTTCATAATTCCCATTCTCCAGTCCAACCCCATCATTGACTCCTGCATTATTAACGACGCCATCAATCTTACCAAATTTTTCCACTGTACTTTCCACAGCAAGTCTACATTGTTCCGGATCTGTAAGTTCTGCCGTCACAAATGAGGCTTTACCACCACTTCTTTCGATATCGGCAACCACCTCCAACATACTTTTTCTATCCCTACCAATAATGACCGGAATAGCTCCTTCAGCTGCCAATTGAACACTTATTCCCTTACCGATTCCTTTGGAACCTCCGGTTACTAAAATTACTTTATCCTTGAGTTGTAAATCCATTTTCCTTTATTTATAGTTCATTTTCCTCAACAAAATAGGCACTCATATTCCCAATTTGTACTAAACCGTCCGAATCTATAATTTTTATTCGTATTCTACTTAATTTTTCTGTATCAAATTTTTCTATTCTTTTATTGCCAATGCTCTCTCCACTGGCCAAGACGTTCCAACGGCCCTCAGAATAACCTTCAATTTGATACTTTCTTATTCTTTCCCCGTCAGCAATATTTTCCTGAAGTATCACATGGTTTACTTCCATGGGTTCTTTCAATTTTAATTCCAACAGATGCCCTTTCCCATTGGTACTTGCCAAGGGATTGGAAAATCTTCTTTTTATTTCATCTCCCCACTCCTTCAAACGCTGCACATCCGGCTCTGGCAGGAGTCCGTCAGGACCAGGGGTAAGCCCCATTATCAAAGTGGCGTTTCTTCCAACCGATTTATAGTACATATCCATTAAATTTTCCAAAGGAAATATGTGGGCCTCATCCCCAGGCTCCCAAAACCATTCATGACGGCCGTTAAATCCCCTTAAAGGAGCATCTGCCATGGCCGGCACCCAAAACCCGCCCTTGGGATCCCCTTCCTTCAGCAATTGAAAATTGTTGTCCGCTATTTTCTTTTTGGCACTTTCACCTGCTCCTGTAGCCCTATAGGGAAATGTGGACCAATTGGGATAGGCAACCGTGCCCGATTCGGAACCACCCCAGCGGGCCTCCGCCAATTGACCATTGTGGTAGAATAAACAATTTGGTTGATACTGCCTTACAATGGGCAATACGTCCGGGGCACCGTTTTTTGGATGGTCCGCACCCCCATCGAACCAGATTTCGAACAACTCTCCGTAATTGGTACAAATTTCCTTGACCATTCCCTCTACCATCCTGTTATACCATTCCTGGCGATTCTCCTTGAAGTCGCCCTCTCCATTTACTTTGAAGTCGTGCACCCCCAAAAAGGAATTCCACCTGATTCCTAGATATATCCCTGGCTTTATGCCGTATTTTCTACATGATGCAACAAAATCTGCCACTACATCCCCTTTCCCGTCCTTCCAATTCAAGGCTTTAACACTGTAAGGGTTTACTTTGGATTGAAACAATGCAAATCCGGTCTCATGGGTAGCTGTTAAAATGGCAAAATTGGCCCCGGCATCTTTGGCCGCTTTTACCCATTGGTCGGTATCCAATTTTTCAGGATTAAAAATTTGATAGTCTGCTACTGGATCAATCCTATTGTTTCCCTGCCCATATTTTATCCCATCAAACACATGCAGGTCATAATGGAAAACTACGCCCAACTCCGCCTCCTGCCATGCCAACTGTCTCTTGTTGGGGACGGGGAATTCATTTTTGATGATGGGGATAAAAACATTAAAGGATTCATCTCCTTTCTTTACCGCTACAGACAACACAATGGGCTGTCCGTTTTCCTGATATACAAAAGGACGTTCCATTCTATCTGGATTGATGACAGTCCCATCTTCCAATAAAATTTCTTTATTCTTAAGGACAAACTCATTGGCCTTTTCCCACTCGGTACCATTCACCGAAGTCACCAAGCCAATATAATTATGGGCATGAAAAACACCATAAAACCGGCCCCTATTTTTATCATACCAAATAGACATATCCTCGGTGTCCATATAATCTATTACCGGTTTCTCCTGAACCTCAAAAGGGCCATCGGGATGTTCCCCAACTGCAACTGCCTGGTTCCTGATAAATCTCTTTTCGTTGGGCTTATCACCCTTTACTATTAAATAGTACTTGCCATCCACACCCTTATCAATAGCCGGATTAACAGTAAGTGTGGTAATGGGTCCTGAGGGCTCCAGTAAAGGCTTATCCATTCTCCTCCAGGGTCCCTTCAAAGAATTTGATACCGCCACGCCCGTACGCTGGTTGGGACGTAATATTTTCCAATTGGGATGGTTGTAACCTGTTTTGGCGGTTTCCACCAATTCATTATCCGAATAAGCCCTATCACCCATATTGGTCGCTATGTAGTACAAATAATATTTCCCTTCAAAATATTTGATTTTTGGGTTATGCGCCGTAATGGCATCCCAATTCCCATTACCGCTACCACTGAGCACAGTCTCCTTATATTTCCATGGTCCCACCGGGTTTTTACTTGTGGCGTGGGCAATTTCGGAGTGGGTAAGCCACCCTCCAAAACCATATTCTTTTTTCCATCGGGAATAAAATAAATGGTATTTCCCTTCCTTTTCCTTGATTATCGAACCTCCCCAATTGTAGTATGCGTCTGTTTTAAAAATGTTATCCCTGGACACCTGTCCGAAATTATCGTATAGATATAAATCGTCCTCCCTGTTTTGGGCAAAAGCCAAAACAAAACAAAAGCAGCTAAGTACAAACAATCTTAACTTCATATTCCTTTTAGCTTTTGTAAGAATTTAAAATCTCATCGGGATAGGCAATCTGCTCTCCGGTATCCTTTCTATAAGGTATCTGGGCCTCTACTTTCCTTAAATATTCCGATAATATCACGGCCAACTCCCTTGCTTTTTCGGGCTGCTCTTTTATTAGATTCTTGGTTTCCCCTATATCTTCTTTAATATTGAACAACTCCATACTGCCGTCCCTATAATAATAAATAAACTTCCAGTCGCCCACCCGGGTACTACTGGAAGCCCCAATTCCGGGACCAGATCGCCCCCATTCGTTGGGATAATGCCAAAATAAGGGACGGTCACCAATAGCTCCCTTTCCCGAAAGTACTGGGACAAAACTAATGCCGTCTACCTTCTGTACTGATTCATAACTCTTAACCCCTGTCATTTCCATAATGGATGGGTAGAAATCTTCGATTATAACTTGTTGGTCAGTAATGGAATTAGGCACTGTTTTTCCCGGCCATTTTACCAACATAGGTTCTCTAATCCCACCTTCGTGGGCAGAGCCTTTTCCGCTGCTCAAGGGTTTATTATGGGTGTGCTTTTTTCCTCCCCTGGCCCCAGCGCTGAGCCCACCATTGTCCGACATAAAAAGGATTATAGTATTGTCACTAATCTTCTTATCATCCAGGTAATCCATAATATCCCCCAGGCTCTTGTCCATTCCCTCTACCAAGGATGCATATTTAGCTTCGGTGGAATCCAGCCCCTTATCGTAGTATTTTTGAACAAATCTACTATCCGTCATAATGGGGGTATGGACTGCATAATGTGCCATATACAAAAAGAAGGGTTGTTTTTTTTCCAAGGCGGAATCCATGGCCTGTTTTGCCTCTTGGGTAATGGCCTCGGTTAGAAATATATCCTTGCCATGGTATTTCTCCAATCCAGGTACTGCCCAAACTTTCTTTCCTGCTTTCCCATTCCCAAAATTTTCCTTACCTAAATAACTTCCTGGAGCTCCTGCAGCATGTCCGGCTATATTTACAACAAAGCCAAGGTTCAAAGGATCTTCCCCTGGAGTGCCAATAGCTCCCAAATGGGCTTTCCCGGAATGTATGGTAAAGTACCCCGCCTCTTTCAACAATTGAGGCAAGGGAGTGGCATGCACCGCTTTTTCAGTACTGGCAACCGGACTTAACCCATTTACGTTCCACTCTGGAAATTGGAGTACCTTATGGTTGGTTTCCATGGGTTGCAATTTATCTTTATGTAAGGTCCAGTTGGTTACCCTGTGTCTGGCCGCATTCATCCCTGTCATTAGACTAACACGTGTTGGTGAACATACCGCAGTAGCGTAAGCCTGGGTAAATTTCATCCCTTCTCTAGCCAATCGCTCCATATTTGGGGTTTGATAAATATCATTATAAGTCGTTCTTTGACTCCAAAAAGGTACAGATGTATCTTGCCATCCCATGTCATCCACTAAGAATAATACAATATTTGGTGGTTGGGTTTTATTGGCATTAATAGGTTTTGTGGTCTCCTTACATCCCAATATTAGAAGTCCAATGCTTAAAACCCTAAGTAAATGTCTTTTCATCTGTTAAAAATTTTTTCTATTCAAGGCTTAGTTGCTCTCTATTACTGCACCATCTTCGCGATAAAGATCTACCTTACCATCCAACAAAACGGCCAGGACGGTCATGTTTTCATCCAGAACATGTTCCGGCAACTTTATATAGTTAATCCCTGGGTAATGGCTCCAATATACCTTGCCAATAACCTGATGTGATAACTTTGTCCCCTCCCCCACAACATAAATTCGATTGATCCTATTTTTAAGTCCTCGTATAACTACCTCGCCATTCGAATTGCCCTTCACGAACAAATAAAGAATTTTCCCATCTTTGGATAAGGTTGTAGGACCATAAAAATGTTCTTTGGGAATCCCGGAACGCGTACCATAGATAGCCTCCTTATGTTTGTTGGTCCACCGTCCCAAACCTTCCAAAATCGCAACCTGTTCCTCAGGAATACTGCCATCGCCCTTGGGACCTATATCCAGTAACATATTGCCTCCGTTACCTATTACATCGGCAAAAATTCCAATAATCTGGTCTGTAGTTTTATAGTTGTGATCGTTTTTTTGAAAACCCCAGGAATCGTTCATAGTAAGGCATAGTTCCCAAAATTTGTTCTTTGGTCTGGTAATGGGCATCCCTTGTTCCGGAGTGGCGTAATCCCCTTGTTCCCGTAATCTGGAGTTCAAAATGGTATTGGGATTCTTGTCAAAAAGCATTTGTCGCACCTTGGGCACTTCCCATTCCTCCGAATTGTGCTCCCAATCCCCATCAAACCAATAAAGGTCGGGATCGTAATTATGGGACAATTCCTTTAATTGCCCTTGATAATAGTTTAGGAACTTGTTCCATCGTCTTGGTTCTTCGGAAATTTTATATCTAATGGAATCCCTAGTAAAGTGGGTATAGTCATGGTATGACCAATCGGGCAAGGAGTAATAAATGCCCACCTTTATCTTATTGTTTCGGAGTTCGGAAACAAAGGGCGATAACACATCCTTTTTTGCCGCCGAGCTCTTAACGGCGTTAAAATCTCCAAATTTAGTATCCCAAAGGGCAAAGCCTTCGTGATGTTTGGCAGTGATCACCGAATATTTGGCGCCACTGCGTTTAATTAAATCGGCCCAGGCTTTTGGGTCGTATTTTTTGGCGGTGAACCCCTTGGTTTGCTTTAGATAATTTTCATGGGAAATATAACCATTGTAGAACGACCAGGATTCATCGATCCCGTTTACGGAATACAAGCCCCAATGGATAAAGATTCCCAATTTGGCGTCTTTAAACCATTGCATCTTTTGCTCGTTCCGCAGAACGGTATCACCTGCTTGCTCTTGGGCTAAATTTGTCGCGATCGACATTATAAATAAAGTGGTAATAAGTCTCTTCATGTGTAAAAACTAAGTAATTTAAACTATTCCAATTCCCAATTATCCGTTCTAAAAGCCGTAGCTGGCAAGCCCGCTAAATTAAATAGATTGGGCAATGCCCCATTGGTAAAAGCAAATCGGACCGCTGCTGGTTTTTTGACCTTTGAAGAAGACACCTCTACCGTATTACCCCTAATTTTGGCCTTGGCGGGATAAAACACCCCGTCTTCCCCGGCAATAAAAAACTCGCGTAAGTCCTTGCCCTTTTGCATTAAACCCGTTTCGGCATAATCGAAACTGAGGACAATTTTTTTATTTTTAATTTCCTTGGACCTGTACACAGGTCCCGAATATTGCATCCCTTCCTTTCCATAGGTTTTGGCCAATGCCCAAAGTGCCAAACGATACCCTACATCCTGCTTGTTTGTGGGATGTATATTTTCCAAATTACCAATATCATTGGTAACCACCATACCCGTATTGTCCAAATTTTGCATTGTATACAATTGCGCATCCCTTACATGTGCCGCATCCGTATCCATGGGATCATCATATTTATATGGGGCTATCTGCACAAAATAGAAGGGTAGATCTTTGCCCCATTCCTCCCTCCAGGATTCGATCATCAAGGGAAAGGATTTGTAATAGGAAACCGGGTTTACCCTATTGGATTCCCCTTGGTACCAAATACAACCTGCTATTTTGAATTTAGTAATGGGGTGTATCATGGCATTATAGGCCAAGCCCGGCTTACTGGGCCACCAGGCAACTTCATTCAGTTTCTTGGCCGCTTCCTTTAATTGGGCATCTTGGGTAATTAATTCCTTTTTTAACCAAACTTCCACTGGCGTACCACCCCAACTGGAGTTGATAACACCTACAGGGACACTCAAATTTTGATGCAGCTCCCTACCAAAAAAATAAGCTACGGAACTAAATTTCTCCATAGTTCCGGGCGTGCAAACCTCCCATTTACCCCTTAGTTGGTCCTGGGGGTTGTCCGATATTTGCTGCGCTACCTGAAAAAACCGTATTTCTGGGTAATTGGCATTTTTTATTTCTTCTTCCGCATTGTCCAAACCGTGTTTTGGGGTCCATTGCATATTGCTTTGTCCGGAACCCAGCCAAACTTCGCCTATCAGGACATTCCTCAACTCCAATTTCTCGTGGCCTTCCACAATTACACTGTACGTACCTCCGGCCTTAGGTGTAGTCAATTGCAAGGACCAAACCCCTTGGAACGCCTTGGTGGTCACTTTTTCATTGTTCCAAGTACCATAAACCGTAATCTCCTCGCTGGTAGCTGTGGTCCACCCCCAGATAGTAACGTTCGACTTTTGTTGCAGCACCATATTATCCGAAAGAATGGAAGGAAGCCAAATTTCCCCATAGGTATTGGAGACAAAAAGCAAGAGCAATAATCCTAATAGTTTTTTCATATTTCAGTTCTTATATAGATATTATTTGGTTTTAAATTCCCAGGTCACCTTTTTGTTATAGCTATATGGCTTCCCTTTTTCAGGGCTACCTATGGTGCCTACAAGTTTTCCTTTGCGGTCCTTTTTGACCTGTATTTCTACATTGGTAAATTGTCCCTTTTCAAAATCGAAACTTAGTCCGTCATCATCGTAAAGAGTATACTTTCCTTCTTTTGTTCCGTAATGCCGAATAATCAAATCTACTTTCTCGCCCAATTTTGGAGCCTGTCTCCTAACCGGTCGCATAGGAATTATACCCCCATCCCTGACAAACAAGGGAATTTTTTCCAAACCGGGAGCAACTGTAATTACTTCATTTTCACCTACGAAATAACCGTCATAGAAATCGAACCATTTTCCTTTGGGCAGGATTACCTTTCTCTCCTTTTCGCCTTCGAACATGGGGGCCACCAAAATATTGTCGCCCATCATATACTGATCCTTTATTTCACTTTTAATGGCTACTTTATAGGGATTGTCCGTAGAGTCCAATTCCCCTTCGGCTATCTCTTGGTCATAGGAAAATCCGTCTACCAAATTCATGGCCCTAAAAGGTGGTAACCCTTCAAAATGATATTGGGAAAAGGTAGAATAAATATAAGGCAATAACTGCATCCTTAAATTGGCCACATCCCGTACCGCCTCTTCCACTTCGGGAAATGACCATGGCTTGGTACCGTCTGCCCAGGCATTCAGCATGGCCATAGGTGAAAAGCAAACAGATTGCATTCTCCTTAACCACTCCTCGGCCGTCTTGGAAGCTCTTACCTCCGGCGTCCAAAACACTCCAATAAAACTGCTATTTACCAGGGCCGTTATAAAATCCCTGTGGCTGTAATAATCATTGTAAATAACGTAGGGCAAGGAACTTGCCCCGGCGTTGGACGCCCTTACCAAACCGTAGGTTCTCTGATTTCTTTCTTTGAACCATTTGGCCGTCATGTCCTGAATCAACAGTCCGTAAACCTGTCTCATTTGTTCGCCACTATAGCCTGATGGAAACGTAGCTACATCTGGCCAAATCCAAAAATCAAAACCATCCACCTCATCTATTTTATAACCGCTAACCCCTAGGTCCAAATGATTTTGAACAAAGTGTGCCTTCAAAATATCCCGGGTTTCGGGAAGCATCAAATCGGGCACTATACCGTTCCACACCGTATGCGAAGCGGAGAGACCCTTTAATTTCGGATATAGGGAACCTACCGGGGACACATAGGGGTTCAACCATAAATTTGTTCTAATCCCATCCTCCAACAATTCATTAATGAACCTCTTTGGGTCAGGGAATCTTGTACTGTCCCATTCAAATGTACAGGGATAGGCCATACTGTGCCAGCCCGGTTCCACTCCAATAAAATCTAATGGGAAATCGTGATCTTTAAACTCTTGGGCTTCTTGGGCAATATCAGCCTGACTGTAAAGCGTAGGTACCCTCTGGGTAAAACCAAGGCCCCATTTCGGGGGAATATAACCACCTCCGTTATATAAATTATAACGTTGTACGGCCTCCATAGGGGTAGAACCGCCATATACATAGACATCGGTTCCCTTTGCAGGCACCAAAATCTCCACGGCATCGGAATAAGGTTGCGCCTGCCAATGGGGATCAGTGTTCCTGTCCCTCAAAACCGGTTTATCATCGGCCTCCACCCTAACACCCGTTCCGGCGTACACCGTAATATATCTGGCCGCGTCTATCAACACTCCATACCCTTTGGAAGATACATAAAAAGGAACCGGGGCGTGCGTACGGCCATCATCGCGACCACCGTAATGATCCACATGCAATTGCATGATACGGCCTCTCTGGTGTACTGTTTTAAAGTTGAGTCCCAAGCCATAAATTTGCTCTTCCCTGGTCAGCGGAAACTGCAAATAGGTCTTCCCGTCCACTATTTTAGTTTTGATCCTATCTTTTTGAAAAGGAAAATCGGCGGCGGGCAATCTGTTTATAGCCTGTACCATGGGCTCTATATCCGCAGCCCGAAGCAAGCTTATATCCTCCGGATCCCCTATACTGGCTTTCCAAATTCCATTTTCGATCTCGGTCCATTCCAACTTCTGTCCATATGTTGTGGCAACCTTAATAGTAGCCAATAGACACAATATAATTACCTGGAATTTGGATTTCATGTTAGTTTCGTTTTTAAATTAAGTTTCCACTATAGATTTTGTGTGGCGTACAAAACCGATGACCTTTCGATCCCGCTCGAAGGAACACTAAAGGATAAAATATTGTCCGGTACGGCCTGCCTATCCGCAGACAGGCAAAGGCAGGACCTGAACAATTCAAAAATTAAAATATGTGATCGGGATGGACCCGTCCACATATATTAGGGTACATTAAAAATAAGTTTGGTTTTATTTCCCGCTATAGGCCCTTGCAGTTTGCTTGGAACTTCCAAGCCCTTCAATGCCCAATTCTACCACGTCCCCAGCTTTTAAGTATTTAGGGGGGTTGAATCCTAATCCTACTCCAAAAGGAGTCCCAGTTGAAATAATATCCCCTGGCAAAAGGGTCATAAACTGACTGATATAACTCACCACCTCTTGCACATTAAAGATAAAATCGGAAGTTGAACTATCCTGTACGGTTTCCCCATTTAGTTTTAACCACAAATGTAAATTGTTAGGGTCCTTAATTTCCTCTTTGGTGGCAATGAAAGGTCCTACAGGAGCAAAAGTGTCACAACTTTTTCCTTTAACCCATTGTCCTTCACGTTCTATTTGAAAGGCCCTTTCACTGTAGTCGTTGTGCAACACATAACCGGCAACATGATCCAAAGCGTTGGCTTCCGAAACATAGGACGCCTTTTTGCCAATAACTACGGCCAGCTCCACTTCCCAATCCGTTTTTTCACTTCCTTTTGGAATAATCACGTCATCGTTAGGGCCAACCATTGCGGAGGTAGCTTTAAAGAACAATACCGGCTCCTTAGGAACTGCCATTCCGCTTTCTGCTGCGTGTTTGGCATAATTAAGACCCACACATACAATTTTTGATGGTCTCACCAGGGGTGCACCCAAACGTACATCATTAGCCACTTTAGGACAACTACCTTCATTTTTTGCCAACCAATCTTCTAGCTGGGCCAAGCCATCCGTTCCAAAGAAATCCTCGTTATAATCCCTTCCAAAGGCCGATACGTCCAATCGGGTACCATTTTCCAATTGCACTCCCGGCTTTTCCTTTCCTACTTCTCCAAATCTTATTAGTTTCATTTGTCTCTATTTATTGAATTACTATTAATATAATTTTTGCTTATGGTTTTGGGAATAAATATTCAAATTAAGCAATTTCAAATTTTCAAATCAATTATAAAATACCTTCAATTGTTTCCAATCCTTAGTACCATATCCTTCAGGGTCGTTCTTTTGCTTTTCCCCAATCCTACTTCTTCCATTTTCAATATAAGAGACCAATAGTCTGGTCAGGGCACTTTCCACTTCATGAAACTGACCGTAAACATTATTTTCTTCCCGGGGGTCCTTGCTCAGGTCATACAACTGAAATTTGGGGAGGTCGCCTATACCTTCCGAATTAGGTTTGGGATCACTCCATCCACCAGAACCCGGGCAGAAAATCATTTTCCAATTTTCCTTTCTTATGGCAAAACTGCCGTTGATGGAATGATGTACCGTTGCCTCCCTATGATAATCTTTGGACGCTGGATCGGTCAACAGTGGTAAAAAGGAAAAGCTATCCTCACCTTCGTCATCCTCCAATTCAACATTCACTATATCTGCACAGGTAGCCAACAAATCCGTGGTGCATATGGTCTTATCCGATTGGGTATTCGGCTTAATCTTTGCGGGCCATTTTACCATAAAGGGCACACGGTGTCCACCTTCAAAAATATCTGCCTTATGGCCTCTTAAAATTCCATTGGGACTATGCCCCTTGGCCATCATTTCATTAATCTTGGCGGCAGGGGAACAACCATTATCACTGGTAAAGATCACCATGGTATTATCTTCGATCCCTGCTTCCCTTAACACCTCTGTCAATTGTCCCATATAGTCATCGATCATCATCATAAAATCCCCGTATGGATTTAGATTACTTTTTCCCTTCCATTCGTCGGTAGGTAAAATGGGGGTATGGGGCGAAGGCAATGCCAAATACAAAAAGAAAGGAGACTTTTCTTGGGACTTTTCTTTGATATAGCCAAAGGATTTTCTAAAGAAGTTCGGGGTAACATCATCAAAATCAAAATCCCGGGCAGTAGGCCCTTTACGCCACCAACCATACTTATCCTTGCTTTCTGTAACGGTATCAGGGACCATGGTCGGCATACCGTTTTCCACATACACATATGGCGCCATATCCAAGGAACCACAGTGCCCATAAGAATATTTAAAACCAAGGCCTTTTGGTGAATTCTTAACTTCTTTGGAAAAATCTATATTATCAAAATCCTCTGGATTCCAACCTTCACCTGATTCTAAACTAGGATTTTTAAGAGCCCAGTCCCATCCCAGGTGCCATTTGCCAATAAATGCAGTTTCGTAGCCCTCCTTTTTAAGCAAGGAGGCCACGGTAGTTCTGTTTTTAGGAATCAATGCCTTGGAATTTCCGGTAAGGACCGAACTTTTTAATGGACTCCTCCAATTGTACCTTCCGGTAATAATTCCATATCGCGTAGGGGTACAAACAGAGGAAGAGGTATGGGCATCCGTGAATATTATCCCTGCAGATCCCATAGCATCCAGATTGGGTGTTTTTATCTTACTGTCAGGATTATAGATTGCTATATCACCATATCCGAGATCATCCGCCAAAACATAAATAATATTCGGCTGTTTTTCAACATTCGTGGATCTTTTGCCATTAAGGCCATAGATGGTTCCACCAATCAAAACTGCAACAATAAAATACTTATACCAACCCTTCATAATTCCAATCCATTATTTTTTAGTCGTCAATGAAATCTGCCTTTCTTTTTGATTCCTAAATATAGTTAGATTCAATTTCCCTTTCCAATTATTATTTTGGTAAGTTTTCATTAAATCTGCCACCGTATTTATTTCATCGCCTTCGGCGGATATAATAACATCCCCTACCTGAAGCGGGGATTTGCTTATAACAGTCTGCGGTTCTATGGCCAATACAAGGACACCTGCTGTCTTGTTTAGGCCTGAAGCCGACCTCTCGGCCATTGTAGTTACACTTTTAATTTGTGAACCCAACCATTGGACCACTGCGTCCCCTTCACCGCTATCACCAAAAAACATGGTAGGTATTGTAGGGGTTTTGGCCAAGGATTTGAGCTCAATATCGGTAACCCAAAAACTATCCATATCTATGTTTTTAAACCCTATTTCAAAGGCAGGCGATTCCTCTTTAACCGTATAATTCCCCAATTTTGCATCAACAAATAATGCATCACCAAAAATACTGTGTTTGTCCACCCCTTTTTTTTTGGGTTTGTTTCAGGCTTGCCTCATCTGGAAAAAGATTATAATCCACTTCCTTGCCCCAATCCTGTAGTCGTATATCCTTGTGTTCCGTAAATACAATATTATGTTTAAAAACATCCCCACTACTCTTAAACCACACATGTGGGTGGAAACCATTATTAATGGTAATGTTGTTTTCCACGGTGCGATAAAATCCTTCCCTCAATTTAATTCCACCATTTAAACACAGATTGTTGTATATATGGTAATTGGAGGCTCCGTCATCCAAATCTATATCCCAGCCATGATCGCAGCGAAACCTATTATTTCTGATTACGGTAGTGTGAATGGCATCCCAATTGGGCATTTCTGGGTTGGCGGCTACTATTTCATTCAAAGTCTCGCGATTAGGGTGCCAAAACCGGTCCCTGCCCCAAGAATTAAAAGCCCCATGATCTCCAGATTCCAAGACAGTATTAAATACATCATTGTATTCAATTATATGTCCGCCCCAAGTGCCATCGCCAATATTGATTCCCGCTCTGGGAACGTCATATATACTATTGTGACTAACCGTAATATCCATGGCCATGGCAATCTGTACCCCGGCCGTTTGCTTTTCTACCCTTCCTATTCGATATATTAGATTGTTCTCCGCTATGGATTTGCTGGGGTATTTGTTTGATTTTGGCCCGGGAACGGTATCCATTTCCACCATAGGAACAAATTCATCGTATTGGAACGATGGTGATCTCACGGCTTCGGGACTACCTACAAAACTGATACCAGACGCCCCAATGTCATGTATATGGTTGTTGGAAATGGTCACGTCCCTGTTGAAGTTATTAACCAAAATAGCATTCCCCCCCAAATTGGTCAGTTCGCAATTTCCAATTTTCACGTTTTGTGTCCCTTCAAGAATAATGGCCGCCCCTCTATAAATGGTCCAATCGCTTCTCAACAATGGCTCATACTTTTCCATAAAAGTACGCTGGGCATGTTCAAACCTTATTCCGCTTATTTCTATATCCCTAACTGGATTCTCCTCAGAGCCCACTATTTCCAGCAAATGTTTTTGTTGGACCCCTTCTATCAAGACATTCCCAATGTCCGTTCCCTCGGTAGGCCAATAATATAATTTATGATCCCTATCCATGAACCATTCGCCGGGAGCATCCAATTCCTCGAATACATTTTCTACCATACGATACTTGGCGTGCATTTTTGAGGGACGATTATTCTGATTCCCTCCGGACAATATAAGGTCCCCATTTTCATCAATCCCTGTGGAAACATAGTGAAATCCGCCCCACTCCCCACTATGCATAGCATGGACTATAACCCCGAAGTAATTGTCCCAAGTCTTTATCCTCTCTGGGGAAATAGCATCTTCGGCATGTCCTTGCCAATGCCCGCCATTCTCATCGTAATTGGGGTAACGCGCCAATATTTGCTTATGCCCGTTAACAAACAGCTGATCAAAATCATCCTCTTTCTGTAATTGTGCCACCCAAATATGGTCATTAAACTTTTCCCATTGAGGGTTGAGCAATTTGGACCCCTTAACCACAGACTTCCCAACGCCTTCCCCAATAATATTCAACGGGCCAATTTCTGGTGATATTCTAATGGGCGCGCTTATTCTATATTCCCCTTCCATTAGATGAAGGGTCAGGGTATTTTTGTTTCCCTCTTTGCGAAGTTTGTCCACAGCATTTATCCCTTCATTGATAGTGCCAAATACCAGCTCTCCATTTTTATAAATCTCCCTATTGGCAGTTATATAAATGTCAGAGACCGATGGTGAACAACCAATTAAGGATAGGGCAAATACAAAATAATATAAGGCCTTTTGTTTCATTATATTTTAGTAAGAAATCATATCCTAAATATTAATCCAATAAAAAATCCAATTCTGCAATAGCCGCAGTTCTGCCATTTCCTGCAATCACTTTCGTTTCAATGCCGATATATCTTGATTTAATTTTGGCCTTGAACATATGGGTTCTGGCAGTGGGATCGTTTATTAAGTTCCCAAACTGGAAGTCCTCCACATTTTCCCAAGCTTTTCCATCTTCGCTTATCCTAACAACACCCTTTTCTATCATCCCTTCTGAAGAGGAAGTTTGTGGGGTATAGGTAAATCCACTCATGTCATATACTTTTCCAAGGTCTATATTGATGTAGTGCGATCCAGATTTTTCAACCGAACTCCAGTAGGTTTCAGAATCGCCATCGAAAGCATTCAAGGCGGCATGTTCCCCTTTAACACTATCCACTCCTGCAGGTTTCCAATCCTTTTTTACCATTCCGAAAAGCTGTGAAGCAACACTACCCAATTGCCCATTGACCTCGGCTACTGCCTTCACCTCTCCCGACGGTATTTCAAAAGCTTCCTTATAAATTGTAGATTCGGCCGTGGGCTCCCCACCGTTAGTAGTATAACGAATTTTATAACCAGAATTGATGTTTCCCGCTATATCTTCCCCGTGTGGTTTCCATCCAAAAGTGTCCTTTTTGGGCGATATGGTTACCACTCCCTCCAAAGATCTTACAATACTGAGCTGGGGTGGCCTTGCCTTGTAATAATGGGCGGATACGCTCGCTATAGCAGGATAAAAGCGCGAATCCAAGATTCTAATTCGCAATTTTTGGGTAGCAACTTCCGGGAATCGCAATATGCGTTTATAACCAATATTGGTAGCTGTGGCAATTTCTTTCCAGGCATTGTCCACCCAAGCATCCAAGGCATGCTTTTCAACCCTTTCCCCATGGGAAGCTACAGCTTCCTGAATAACCAATCTGTTTATAGTGATTGGTGCATTGTTTTCAATTATGATCTCTTGAGGTCCTTTGCCCAACAATTCAAAACTGTTTAAGTTTTCATCCAAAATAGCTTTAGGTCCGTTGGCGCTGGACAACAAATTGACACTGTAGGTTTCATTGATCCGTTGGCCGACCTCTTCCAATACGGCAACATCCCTTGGAGAGAATTTCCCTTCCCTATTCGGGGGAATGTTCAGCAAAAAGGTAGAGTTACCACCCACCGATCTTTCATATATATCGAACACATCATCCGTACTTCGGACTTTCTGGTCCGTGTCATCCCTATAGAACCATCCTTCGCGGATAGAGGTATTGGTTTCCGCCTGTTGGTAATGTAGATATTTCCCCTTATAAAGATCTTCCCTACTTCCTAAGGATTCCTCTGTCAAATCTGCAAAACTGTTCATTTGATGGGGGTTTTCCAGATAGGGAATCACATTCCATTCCGTATCCCTGGTTTTACCAGATTCATTGCCGCACCAACGAATATCCTCTTTCCCAAAAATAACCGCCTTAGGGGCCAAGGTCCTTATCAATTCTTTCCATGCCAAATAGTTGTAGGTCTGGCCTCCTTTTCTTTTAGGGTGGGCACCATCAAACCAAACTTCATGGATGGGTCCGTACTCGGTAAGCAATTCAAAGAGCTGGTTTAAAAAATATTCATTATAGTCGTCCACTTTAAAGGTGAATGTAGTCTTGTTTTCAAATGGCCTACCTTCCACCTGTCTCGGAATGGTTCTATCCGTGTACTCGCTTAAATTTCCATATAGGCCATCCTTGCTTTCTATTTGGAACAGATCGGCCGGAGATAAATATACCCCCAGTTTAAGACCGTATTTTTTACAGGATTCGGACAATTCCTTGAGGACGTCCCCTTTGCCCTCCCTAAAGGGCGAAGACATTAGCCCGTGATCGGTATAGCGGCTTTGCCATAAAACAAAACCATCGTGGTGCTTGGCGGTAAAAATCACCATTTTCATCCCGGCAGCCTTCATAGCCTTACACCATTGGTCCGTATCCAAATTCCGTAAGTCGAATATTTTAGGATCTTCCTTTCCATTACCCCACTCCATACGGGTAAAGGTATTTGGGCCAAAATGGATGAAAGCGATAAACTCGTTTTGCAGAGCCTCATACTGATTGGCTGTAGGCACCACATGGGCCGCCTTGAGCAAAATGGAATCCTTACTGTCCGTATCTTTTACTTCAATGGTGTTGGACACCGGCATCACCAAGGCATTTGGCTCCGATTTCTGGGTACAAGCGGCCAAAAGAGATATTATGGCTAGGTATTGAACTATTTTATTCATTAAGAATTGATGTTTGAATATATTTCCGAATATTCCCGGAGCAGGTGTTACTGGTTTTATAAAATGGAACTAAAACATCCATTTGATATTTAGTTCCATTTTTAAATTGGTCCAAAAACAGGTTTTCAGAATAACCTATCCATTTAATTTTATATACCCTCCATCTATAGGAAAATCGGTTCCCGTTATAAAGGAAGCCTCGTCCGAGCAGAGATAAACTGCCAAGTTAGCCACCTCTTCAGGTTTGCCCATCCTTCCAATAGGTTGGGATTTGGATAATTTTTCAAACATTTCCGCTTCCTTACCTGGGTAGTTCTTCTTTATAAATCCGTCTACAAACGGCGTATGGATTCGTGCCGGAGAAATGCTATTACAGCGAATGCCCAGATCCAAATAATCCTTGGCCACGGAATAGGTCATGGTTAGCACTGCTCCTTTGGACATGGAGTAAGCAAATCTATCCGAGATACCAACCGTGGAGGCAATGGAAGCCATATTTAAAATGACCCCTCCTTTCTCCTTCATCTTGGAGATAACGGCATGCATACAATTATAAACCCCTTTGATGTTTACATTATATATGCGATCCATATCCTCTACTGCGGTTCCCTCCAAATTTCCCACATGGGCTATCCCCGCATTGTTCACCAAAATATTAATATAACTCTGGGCGCCAATAGCGGATATAATTTCGGCTACCTGGGCATTATTGGAAACATCGCAAGCGTGAAACTTGGCCTTACCGCCCTTAGCTTCTATTTCCCCAACTACACGTTCTCCGTTTTCCACATTAAATTCCAGGATGTGCACATGCGCTCCCTGGCCGGCAAAGGCTTTGGATATAGCTTCACCAATACCACTGGCACCACCGGTAACAATGGCTGTTTTATTTTCTAGACTAAAAAGTGACATATTTTCTTAAGGTTATTTATCTCGGTTACTATTCTATTTTGTTCCCTATTGTTTGGCCTTTGCCCCATCCTTCCAAATTACACCTTCCGGAAAACTATAATCCTCCAAAGATTGTTCTTTCATAGTGATGCTATAGCCCGACATTGACGGGGGCATATAGGCCCCATTATTTATTACCACAGGGTCATAAAAATGTTCGTGCAAATGATCCACATATTCTATTATTCGGTTTTCCAAAGAACCGCTTATAGCAATATAATCTATCATGGACAGATGTTGCACATATTCGCAGAGTCCTACTCCCCCTGCATGGGGACAAACAGGAATATTGAACTTTGCCGCCATTAAAAGAATGGCCAAAATTTCATTTACCCCACCTACCCTGCAGCTATCTATCTGACAGATACCAATGGCATCGGCCTGCATTAATTGTTTAAATACAACCCTATTCTGACAGTGTTCCCCTGTTGCCACTTTTATAGGATAAACGGCTTTTGCTATTTTCGCATGGCCCAAAATATCGTCAGGACTAGTTGGCTCCTCGATCCACCATGGATCAAACTTTTTTAGCTCAGCCATATTGGCAATTGCCTCGTCCACATCCCATTTCTGGTTGGCGTCCATCATCAATTTTAGGTCGGTACCGATCTCTTCACGGATTATGGATGCGCGCCGCATATCATCCTTTAAATCTGATCCTACCTTTATTTTCATATGCTTAAATCCAGAAGCCTTTGCTTCCTTGCAAAGTCTCCTCATTTTGTCATCCGAATAACCAAGCCAACCGGCAGAGGTGGTATATGCAGGATATCCATCCTTTAAAAGTTTATCAATACGCTCCTGCTTGGAAGAAGCTTTGGCCTTCAAAAGTTCCAGAGCTTCTGCAGGTGTAATGGCGTCCGTAATGTAAGTAAAATCTATGCAGGAAACCAATTCCTCCGGTGTCATATCGGCCAGCAATTTCCACAATGGTTTCTTTTCTACCTTGGCATAAAGATCCCAAACGGCATTTACCACAGCACCCGTTGCCAAATGAATAACACCTTTTTCAGGACCCAGCCAACGCAATTGACTGTCCCCGGTGATCATCTTCCAAAACGCCCCCATATTTGCAGTAAAACTCTCCAAAGATTTTCCTTTTACCAAAGGCGCCAATGAATGGATGGCCGCAGCACACAATTCATTGCCCCTACCAATGGTAAAGGTTAATCCATGGCCCTCCAGTCCGTCTGGATGATCGGTCTTCAGTATTACATAAGCTGCGGAATAGTCCGGATCCGGATTCATGGCATCTGATCCGTCCAGTGATTTGCTGGTAGGAAATCGGACATCTTTAACCAGAACATCCGTTATAATAATTTTGCTGTTCATTATGTGAAATATTAATCAAGACAAAACTAATTCCAAACCACATCCATAGCAACCACAAGAAGTACCAATTTCAATACTTTTTTTGCCAACATTACTATTTTTGTCAATTTTGAGTATGAAGTTTAATATAATCGGAGGGAGACATCCCAGTTATGGACTTAAAATGTCGGTTAAAATTTGAAATATTGTTAAAGCCGGATTCATAGCACACCGGCGTAATGTTATTTTTGTTCTCTATCAATAATTTACAGGCATACCCAATTCGTATCTCATTTAAATAACGGGTAAACGTCTTTCTGTGGATACGTTTAAAAAACCTGCTAAAGGCAGAAGGGTTCATTTTGGCTATCTCTGCTACATCCTTGGACCCTATGGGCTGATTGAAATTTTTAAAGACAAACTCATAAATTTCATCCAAGCCTTTGTTATCCGTCTTGTTAAAGGAATTCAAAAATCCCGGGCTTGACAATAATTGATACTCCTCATGATTAGCCAATTTGTACAGTATTTCAATTAGCTTTATTGTCTTATCAAAAGGTTCGTGGTTTTGAAGTTTCTCAATTTTTTCAATAAGTTTAGAATCAATATTGGAAAATTTAATTCCTTGGCTAGCCCTTTTGATCAATTGCAGTATTGGTTTCATTTCTATGGCATTTAGAAAATCCAACCCTAAAAAATCTTCCTTAAAGTGTATGGCAATGGCCTCGGAAATCAGGCCCGAATCAGCCTCAAAGTAAATCTCGTCATTGAGCCACATATGGGGTAAATTTTTACCTATCAAAACGAGGTCGCCTTGGGAGAATTTCTCAATTCCATCACCAATAAAACGGGTCCCTGTACTTTGTGCAATGTATACCAATTCCAATTCCGGGTGGTAATGCCAAATTTTTAAAAAATGGGAATACCTATTATGTGTAACTGTAAAGGAGCTGTTCTGTAAACTGGACCTATTAAGAAGGTGTAATTTCATAAAAAGATAAATAACAAAAGGCTTGATTGAGATTTTAAATATACATCTTTTTTTATACGGACAAAAAATTGGCAAAAAAAGTATTGCTAAATGTTGATTTTATAGTTGAAATGAAAGAAATTTCCACTTAATTTCGAACGTTACCCTTTAAGTACCATTTAAATCTTTATGGAATAGAACCCTAAAGTATTTTATTAGAGCCCAAATCCTTTAACTTTTTTTCAAAATGGCAGGACAACCCTTAGACCAATTGATTGCTTCCTTGATAAAAGGTAACAGGACAGCATTTAAGACCATATTTGATCTGTATGAAAAACGGTTGTACCATTACATACATTCCATTACAAAGTCGGATTATGCCTCCGAGGAAATTCTACAAGAAGTATTTATTAAAATTTGGACAAAAAAGGAAACCATTGATGTAAGATATTCTTTTGATGCCTTTCTATTTACTATTGCTAAAAATTCGGCTTACAACTACTTAAGAAGTATTGCCTCCCAGGAATCCTTAAAAAAGGAATACTGGAAAAACATTAGCTCATTAAACGAAGAAACCGAAAATAGTATTCTCCTTGCCGAATATGAGGATTTGGTAAACGATATCCTAGAAAATATTCCCACTCAAAAACGCAGCATTTTCATTTTGTCCAAACAACAGGGAAAAAGCAATGAGGAAATAGCGGAACTTTTGGGAATTACGCAAAAAACAGTAAAAAACCATCTCTGGAAAACACTACAAATTATCAGGGCGGAATTAAAACCGTATCTGGCTGATACCATTTGTTTTTTTACAACAATCTTACTTTTTACGTCTTAATTTATCTATTTCGTAAAAAAATGGTTCTTAATTTGGGACTTTTGCATTATTGAAGTGTATTACTTATATAGCCCATAATATTGCTATTAAAATAATGTAGATGCAGAACGAGAACAAAATGGACAAGCTCTTCCAGAAATTGGTAGACAATACCATTTCCGAAAAGGAATTGGATTGTTTAATGGAGCTTATTAATAGTTCCGATCCGGATGAAGTTAAGAATGGGCTTTTAGCCAGACATTGGAATAGTGCAAAAGAAGGTAATCTGCCCATTAGGAAAAGAATAAAAGGTGATTCCGAAGTTTTATTGCAGAATATTCTAAATAAAATAGAGGACATTGAAAAGAAAAAAAAAGTTAAGCCATTTTTTGCACACACGAATATTGGATTTTGGTCTGGTATGGCAGCGACATTCTTATTGCTCATGGGCATCTACTTTTATAACCAAAATTCTGTAGGCACAACTACAGTACCCATCCCACCACTTATTATTGAAAACAACCCAAAGTCCAACTCAATTACTTTACAATTGGACAATGGTACGGTTGAAACCATTTCGGAGAACGGGGAACGGAAAATTACCAGTACCAACGGAAATTTAGTTGCTTCGCAGCAGGGGAACACTTTGCAATATACCGGAGCTGAAGCTCATGACAAACTGGTTTACAACACTCTTAATATACCGCATGGAAGACAATTCGATCTTGTTCTTTCCGACGGCACCAAAGTAAAATTGAATTCTGGAAGCTCCATTAAATATCCCGTGCGCTTCCTTAAAGGAGAGGATAGAAAAGTCTATTTAAAAGGAGAAGCATACTTTGACGTTACCACAGATGAGACCCGCCCTTTTATTGTAAATGCGGACGAAATGAACATTAGGGTATTGGGTACACAGTTCAACCTTTCCTACTATCCTGAAGATGAGGACATCAGCACCGTATTGGTAGAAGGGGCCGTAGTCCTTTACAAGGAAGGGGCAGACATAAATACAAACACTTCATCCCAGCTGGTTCCTGGGCAAAGGGCTGCTTGGAATAAGACTAGTAATACCATGACCATTAACGAGGTGGATACCAACATTTATACCGCTTGGAAAGACGGGTATCTTTTATTCAAGGCCTCTCCCTTTTCCAACATTAAATCAAAACTGGAACGTCATTTCAACATTACCATAGAAGATAGAAGCGGTCGATTGAAAAATCAAATATACACGGCCACTTTTCGAAATGAGACCATTATGGAAATCTTGGAAGCCTTCAAGGAAGACATTCCCTTTGAATTTATACAGGAAGGTTCAAAAATAACAATACTCGACTAATATTAACCTAAAGAAGATGCCAATGAAAATTAACTGAAAACATGAGCACTAAACGTATCACTTTTACAAAAAAACCGGAAAATGTTGGCGCATTCCCCGGCATAAGAAAGTGATATAAACAAACGAAATGTTTAATCACCAAACCTTTACAAAAGTATGAAAAAATTAAATTTAGTAGGGCCTTTCCGTTCGGATTGGCTTAGCAAACATCATTTAAAGATGAAACTAACGACCTTATTACTAATAGTTTCTCTCTTTAAAATTCAGGCCAACACATACGGACAGAGCACAAAAATCACATTAAACCTAAAAAACGTAAGCGTTCAACAGGTTTTTGAAGAAATAGAATCACTTTCAGATTTTAGGTTTCTGTACAACCATGAAAAGGTTAATTTAAAGAGAATTGTTTCCGTAAATGTAAAAAAGGAACCCATTTCAAATATTTTGGACAGGATATTTAAAGCTACCGATATCTATTTCACTGTTAAGAATAAGCAGATTATCTTAAAAACGGGCAAGCTGGAAACAACCATTCCCGACGCAAATAATAGCATTGACCAAAATACTATAAGTGGGACCATTTCGGATACCGAAGGCACCCCCTTACCTGGAGCGAACATTGTGGAAAAAGGAACCACCAATGGGGTTACTGCCGATTTTGACGGTAATTTCACCCTTGATGTAGCCAATGAAAATGCTACACTGGTTATAAGCTATATTGGATTCGCTTCCAAGGAAGTAGCTCTTAACGGACAAACCACTATTGCCGTTAGTTTGGAAGAAAGTGCCGCAGGATTGGACGAAGTGGTATTGATCGGTTATGGTACGCAAAAGAAAAGTGACCTTACCGGTGCTGTAGGTTCTATTAAATCGGAAGAATTGGCAGAAAGACCGGCGGCTTCTTTAAACCAGGCCATGGCCGGAAAGGTAGCAGGAGTGAACATAACTTCCGGCTCTGGACGACCAGGGGGTAGAACCGTTGTACGAATCCGTGGTAATACCTCGGTAAGTATCGCCAATACACCACTCTATGTAATAGATGGTGTAATCCTGAATGCCGCCAGCTTACCCAATGGGAGTACCCCCATAGATTACCTGAACCCCAATGACATCCAATCCATCGAGGTATTAAAAGATGCTTCTGCCACAGCCATTTATGGTGCCAGAGGTGCCAATGGCGTAATTCTTGTATCCACAAAAAAAGGCACTACTTCTGGTGAAACACGTCTTAATTATGATGTGGATTTCAGCATAGGAACTTTACCTAAAAAACTTGATCTCTTAAATTCTGAAGAGTTTCTTCGCGTTGAGGAAATCGCTTATGCCAATGCTGAAAAATTTGATCCGGATGGATGGGCAGGTGGTAGATATACCGATCCTAGATTAAAAAGAACCGATCCTAGACTTTTTGACACCAATGGCAACCCACTTTACGACACCGATTGGCAAGATGAAGCTATTAGGGACGCTATTACCCAAAATCACCAACTTTCCTTTACCGGTGGTAACCAAAAATCCAATTTCGGATTGTTTATGGGCTTCAGGGATGAAGAGGGATTAATTGTAGAATCATGGTTGAAGCGCTATTCAGGTAGATTTACTTTGGATACCGAGGTTACCGACTGGCTAAAAGTTGGAGGTAGCCTGAGCTATAACGACCAAAACGAAAAGCAGGTAGACCAACTTGGGGGCGGTGGTATCACCACCATGCGCCAAGTATACGAAGCCTTGCCTATAATACCAGTACGTTATGAGGATGGCAGCTGGGGATCCAATATACATTATCCGGGTATGGAAGGTGGTGGCAGCCCTGTGGCGGTTGCACACGATCGCCGGTATTTCCTTAAAACCCAAACTGTTCTAGGTAATTTTTACGGCAATATCGAGTTTAATGAAAACCTTCAATTAAGGACTACCCTAGGTACCAATATCATTAACCAAAGGAACGATTATTACGGAGGTAAGGACTTAAGATATATAGCCATGCCCGATGGTGCTGCAAGTGTCACAAACGCACGGTACAATTCTTGGCAATTTGAAAATTACTTGACCTATAACAAGGATTTTGATAGCAATAATTCGCTAACGGCCATGGTAGGGCTTTCTTGGCAACATATAGACCAGTTTAGTGCAACAGCATCGACCAGAGGATTTGCCGATGACTTTTACGGCTTCAACAACCTGGGTGCAGGCTCCAACCCACAGACACCCACCTCGGAAAAAATCGCTTACGGACTCAACTCTTACTTTGGGCGTGTCAACTATAATTACATGAACAAATATTTGTTGACCCTTACGGGAAGAGCAGACGGATCCTCTAAATTTGGACCGGAAAATCAATTTGCCTTTTTCCCATCGGCAGCATTGGCATGGCGGGTTTCTGAAGAAGATTTCCTCAGAGAGAATGGAACCATTTCCAATCTAAAAATTAGAGCCAGTTACGGTGCAACAGGTAACTCTGAACTACCTGCCTACCGAGCATTGGCAGGCCTATCCAACGGCACTGTAATCTTTGATGATGCCCTTGCCTCTTACACTGTAGCGGGCCGTATGGCCAACCCCGATCTAAAATGGGAAAGAACGGAACAGGTAGATGCGGGTATTGAATTGGGCCTTTTAAACAACCGTATAGGCTTAGAGATCGATCTGTATAGAAAGTTGACCACGGATATGCTCCTCAATGCCCCTATTCCATCTTCCAGTGGTTTCAGCAATGTATTTAGAAACGTTGGTAGTTTGGAAAACAAGGGTGTTGAAATTAATTTGAACACGATAAATGTAGACAATGAAATTTTTGGCTGGAGCAGCAACTTCAATATTTCAATTAACAAAAATGAAGTAAAAGCACTATCGGGAGGTTCCGATATTTTCTTAGGGTCTACGTTGATCCGTGTTGGTGAACCTGTAGGTACTTTCTTCGGTTATATTGATGAAGGCACATGGAATACCGATGAGGCAGCCCAGGCCGCCATCTACGATAGATTACCTGGAGATATCAAATACCGTGACCTAAACAACGATGGCGCCATCAATAGCGATGACCGGGCCATCATAGGAAAAGGTATTGCCGACGGTTTCGGAACCTTTTCAAATACCTTCAGATATGGCAATTTTGAGCTACTGGTAGACTTACAGTTTCAATATGGCAACAGTATAATGTACCGTGACGAGCACTCGGCGGAAGACCGTCAGACAATTGCCAATAGCTTTAAGACCGTTCTTAATGCCTGGACTCCGGACAATCAAGATACCGACATTGCCCAGATTAGACCAATTGCTGCTGGTTATGATACCAATAACGATTCAGGAAAATTAAAGGATGCCTCATTTTTAAGAGGAAGAAATTTAATGTTATCCTACGTATTCAAACCAGAATTGGTAGAGCGCTTACACTTGAATCGTCTCAGGATATATACCTCGGTACAGAACTTTTTTGTATCCACCAAATATCCAGGGTATGACCCTGAAAGTTCCAATGGAAGTCAAGCTTTCGACCAAGGATTCTCCCTTTACGATTATCCGAGGCCCCGAACCTTTATGTTAGGATTAAATGTTGGACTATAACCATATAAAAGATAAAAAAATGAAAATCTATAGAAACTTTATAAGAGCTATAGCCGTCTTAACCACAATTTCGAGCATAACGGCATGTAGTAATTTTTTGGATGAAGAAGATGAATCCAACTTCACAACAGACACCTATTTTACCACGGCCGCACATGCCGAAAGTGCTGTTAATGGGATATATGAACCTTTGGTACCTATAACGAACAGTGGTTTTGGAGGCGGTACTTGGATGATGCTGGAATTCGCCACTGGTTTGGCCAACACTTCACTGGGGCAGGCCACCGATATTTATTTGGTAAAGGATTTAATTAACAATTCGGACAATGGATATGGAAACAGTTTCTGGACGGAATATTACACCGGTATCTCTAGGGCCAACTTGGCGATAGAAAAAATCCCTGAAATAAATATGGATGAGACCGATAGGCAAAATTACTTGGCCACTGCCAAATTCTTTAGGGCCTATTATTATTTTGGTTTGGTACGCATGTTCGGAAACATTCCTATCATCACCAATTCGGTAGATTTGGGGTCGGAACAATTATACCCTGAACAATCTTCCCCTGAAGCGGTATATGATTTAATTGTCAGTGATCTCACCGATGCAGAGAACTCCGACCTACCATGGAGGGATGGATCTGGAAGGGTATCAATGGGAGCTGTTAAAACCTTACTGGCAGATGTGTATTTGACCATGGCAGGTTACCCTCTTCAAAAAATCGAAAATTATGCGCTTGCAGCCGCAAAGGCCAAACAGGTAATGGATTCGGACGAGTTTGCACTTTTTGACACCTATGACGAACTACATGACCCTGCCACCAAAAACACAGGGGAATATATCTTTATGACCCAATTTGCAGCGGGAATTCAATCCGGTAACTGGCAACCAGGAATTTTACCCTATAACTTAGGAATATCGGCCTATTCGGCCCAAACCGGTGGTATCTTTTCAACAAATGCTTTTGTGGACTCCTACGAGCTAGGTGATAAACGGGCAGAAGAAAAACAATTCTATTTTACCAGTTATTCGTTAGAGGCCGATCGCAACAGCAGTGTTAATCTAGGAGCACCCTATATCTTTAAACATTTTGATATTGAAGCGAACGAAGGGAGCGCCCAATCCGACTTGAATTGGTGTATCTATAGATATGCCGATGTATTGCTGATGTACGCGGAAGCCTTAAATGAAGCTGAAAGCGGACCTACTACAGAAGCATATAACGCTATAAACGAGATTAGGGATCGTGCAGAACTGGATGAATTGGAGGGCCTTTCACAAGACGCCTTTAGAGATGCGGTGAGAATAGAAAGAATTCACGAATTGAGTTTTGAAAACAAGACTTGGTTCGACATGGCTAGGTGGAGAAAGGCATATAACCCTGAAACCAATGCATTGGAAGATTTTGTGGGCCATAACTTTTCTTACTTGCCCAATAAATCGCTAACCGAAAGGGAACTTCTATTTCCCATACCAACCTCAGAAATGCAGAACAATCCAAATCTAGTACAAAATACAGGTTACTAATAAATACTGCCCCCAGAAAAGTGGAAATAGCTATTCCACAAGGGCAAAACAACATTTTAGTACTTAACATTCTCTTTTTGTAGCCTAAATAGGTTACAGAACAAAGATGGCTAATCAAGACACGGGCAGGAAATTTCCACCCGTGTCTTTGTTTATTATGCTATGTACATCCGTAGTTGATCAAAACTTTGGATCAGTAATTAAATTTTACCCCTCCAAATACTATGACCAAAACCATACTTCTGGCAGGGGCCAGCTCAAATCTCATTAAAGCTTACACCTTGTTTCTTCATATATTCATTCAAATTATATACCCCAAACTATCAAGTAAACATAAAAGTGCAAAAAAACTATCAGTGTTTGTCAGTAATTAGGTAGCCAAATAGATACTAACTGCTTATCTTGCATACGATTTAATAAGTGTAATTAAATTGTTGAAAAATTGAGTTTTAAAAATTACAAGTTCTTCTGAATGAACTTGATAAGAGTTTGAGTTGAGTTAGTTTTGAAAAATCCGGATACCTTTTAGGTTCCGGATTTTTTTTTGGTATGATAAAGCTTAAATCAATGATTCGTTATTCCCTGTGCTGTCTTCTATAGGATTTGGGCGTAACCCCAGTAAACTTCTTAAAAGTGGTGGCAAAATACTGGGAGGAACCAAAGCCTAGGCCAAATGCCACTTCCGTAATCGTTTTGGCGGTATGTAATTCCATTTTGGCCTGTTCCATCTTTAGCCGGTTCACATATTCCTTTGGGGGCATTCCTGTTTCTTTTTTAAACCAAGCCTTAAAGTAACCTGTGGACATTTCCACCAAACTGGCCATTTCATCCACATAAATAATCCTAAACAGATTTTTTCTGATAAATATTTCCAAGGTGTTTAACTTAATGGATGGTGGACTTTTTTGCTGCTTTTGGGATAGGACAACCGTATTCAATAAGAGTTGGGCAATTAATTGATCTATCATTATGTTGGAGAGCATGGTATCCCCTTTGCCCAATTGATCCAACAATTTCTCCAAAATAAATTTTAGTTGAAACGAACCCTTAAATATATATTTGGATTTATCCAGAAGTGCGGCCATCAAAAAGTCGGAATGCTTTTTGGGCATGTTACAAAGTTTCCCATATGAACTGTCTACAAGTACTTGTAGCCAAAACAATTCCCCTTTATCCTCGGGAAACTCACCGGTACTGTGCTCAGTATCCGGCGGTACCACAAAAATGTCATTTCCATTTAGTTCAAATAATTCCTCCCCTATCCTGTAATATTGTCGGCCCTTCATACAAAAACATATTTCCAAAGCCCCTGGGTGTTGATGGCCCACCAGACCAGGCTTCACCTCTTTGTACCGGTAATAACCAAAGGATAAGCCCCTTTTTATTCCCAAATCCTGAAGATTAAACACCTTTCTACCCTGAGTTGACATATCCACAAAATGTATAAAAAAGTAATATAGTATAAAATTGATAGATATTAATGTAATTTAACTACATCTTTGATCCACTTAAATTAGCAACATGGAAACAAAAAGAATAAAATTCATCAAGGATGGATTTATTAAAATAGACCAATTAATCACACCAGAGGAAGTGGACAGCCTTGGAATGATATACGATGAATTGTTACAGGACAAAGTTAAAACAGCCCACCTCAGAAGTGATCTTGCTGGCGCAGACAATAATGCCGACAAGAAGGTGGAGCGTATAACCCAAATTATGAGACCCAGCACCTTAATTCCTGAATTGCTGGAGAAAAGTTCCTATAAGAAGGCGGAACAATGGGCCAAAGATCTTTTAGGTGATGATATGGAACTGGATTTCGATATGATGATCAATAAAGCGCCTTACACCAATACCCCTACGCCATGGCATCAGGACGCTGCCTATTGGATAGCTATGCCAGATAAAAGATCGGCCAGTTGTTGGATTGCATTGGACGAGGTATACGAAAAAAATGGTTGTATGTGGTTTATTCCAAAAACAACCGGCATACCTATTCTTCCCCACAAAAATCTACCCAATGGGGGCGCCCTATATTGCGAAACCGACAGCTCACAGGCCTTAAGCATACCTTTAAATCCGGGCGGATGTACTTTTCATGATGGTTTTACGCTTCACTTTAGCCAAGGCAACACTACCGAAACCCAAAGAAGAGCATTAATTTTAAACTTTAGACCCAAAAAAATGATCGAATTTGAACGGGAACAAGGGGTAGATCATACTGGGGAAAGAAAACAGAGAAATTAAAATAATACAATGCATGCAAATTAAATTTATATATCCACGTTGGGGAAGTTCGGATTTAAGGTGGTCCGTTTTTTTAAACAAGATAAAAAATGCCGGTTATGAGGGAGTAGAAATAGACCTTCCCTTAGAAAGCATTAAAAAGAACGAAATTTGTTCCATACTGAAGGATTTGGAGCTAGATTTCGTAGCACAGCATTGGGAAACCAAGGAGGTGGATTTTACCAAACATCAAGAACAGTACAAAAGGCATTTGTACAATCTCGTGGAAGCCCATCCCCTATTCGTGAATTCGCATACCGGAATGGATTTTTTCTCCCACTCCCAAAATGCCACTTTGATTGAAATGGCCCACAAAGTAGAATTGGAAACCGGGGTTATCATTACCCATGAAACCCATCGCTCACGTTTTTCATATGCCGCCCATGTCTGTTTACCGTATTTGGAGGAATACCCTTTTCTAAAACTTACTTCGGACCTGTCCCATTGGTGTTGCGTTGCCGAATCCTTATTGGAAAATCAGCCCAAAGCAGTTCAAAGGGCCATTGAACATACCTATCACATCCATGCCAGGGTAGGTTCGGCCCAGAGTCCGCAGGTCATAGACCCCCGGGACGGGAATTATAAAACTGAGTTGGACCTGTTTACTGAATGGTGGAGTTTAATGATAAAGTCTGCCCAAACAAAAAAACGCCCCTATATCACTGTTACTCCTGAATATGGCCCACATCCCTATTCAATATACAAGGCAAACACTAAAATACCGCTAGGGGATCAATGGGAAATTAATGGGTTCATTAAAAATCACCTTGCCGAATCCATAAAACATTTTCCTTCAATTATAGGTCCTTAATTTTTCCAAATATTCCCAAAACATTACAAATTCCTTTATTTAAGAGTTTACTGCGTACAAATAAAGTGAAAAGCTATTGCTTTTATTCCGTTACTTAGCTTTCTGAAATCGCTATTGGTCGATATTTTCACAATGTCTTAACAAAGAGTCAATATTTTTAATAATGTAAAGTGTAGGTTTTTTCACCTTAAACAAATAGATTCGAATGAGAAGAGCCATAAGTCAGCAATAGCGAAACAACTTTTACACGACCACTATTATTGAGATTTATATTTTTCTTAAACCCTAATAACCTAAAGAACACCAAATTTCCAGATTTAAATCACAATGCAATTCCTAAAACTATATTTACCGTTATTACTCATTTTTTCCATATCCACCCATTCGCAACATACGGAAAAAAAGCTGGTAAGCCTTTCCGAATTGGATATTGAAAAACCTGAACAACCTTGGTGGTCTGCCCAGAAAAACAAGGCTATCACCGGAGCAATGATTCAAATTGGGAGGGTATCTTTTAAAAATGGTATTGGGACCTTGTCTGGAAGTAAACTCTTCTTTTTCCTGGATGGTAAGAGTAAAAAATTTAAGGCCCAAGTAGGCATTCAGGATATGCAGGACTTTCCGCAGGATGTTGAATATAACACCCTAAGCGATGGCAATAAATTATTCTATTCCGAACACGAAGGGGATAAAACCTTTGTAGGCATTGCCAACTCTAAAGACAACATGGGCAAAGGCAGTGTTAGATTCCTAATAAAAGGGGACGGAAAATTATTGTGGAAAAGTAAAAAAATAAATGGTGGGGACAAAACTACAACAGTTGAACTAAACCTCCAAGGTGTCCAGGTTTTGGAACTCAGCGTTGAGGATGGTGGTGATGGTGTCTCCGGTGACCATGCCGTTTGGGCGAATGCAACCATCAACTATTCCAATTTTAAACCACAACTGGTAGATGCGAACTATTTTAATAAATTAAAGACCGTCGATGCCATTTTTAATAACCGTATTAAACCCCTAATACAAAAATTACCCCTGGGTCAAGACATATTTAAAGAAGGGATAAAAACGGATTGGTTGGTTAAAAAAGTAAGTCTCCCTTCCCAGGTATATCAACAGGCCAACGGAAAGGAAATTGTAATCTCCAACGGCTTGATCAGTAGAACATTCCGACTCACCCCAAACTGTGCCACGGTAGGTTTTGACAATCTTGTTTCTGGAGAATCGCTACTTCGCGGTGTAAGTCCGGAAGCCATGCTTACCATAAACGGGCAGGAATATACAGTGGGCGGTCTGGATGGACAGATTGAATACGGTTATTTAAAAGAAGAATGGTTGGACCAAATGTGGAGTCCGGCCGGTTCATTTCAACTTACCGATTTTAAGGTTGATGAAATTCAAGAGCGCATTAAGTGGCCAAACAAAAGATGGTCTTCCCAACCTAAAAGTCCAACCCAAGGAAAACAAATAAGTTTTTTCTATGCGCATCCAGATTTTCAAGACCTCTTGGTAAAAGTGCATTATGAAATCTATGATGGCATTCCTTTGATCAGCAAATGGTTCACCCTTGAAAACAGGGGATCAAAACCTGTTGTCTTAAACAATTTTAAAAGTGAAATCCTGGCGATGGTGGAGGCCGAAAGTGCGGTAGAAAAACAAAAAGGCTGGGAGACCCCCAATATTCATGTGGAAAGCGATTTTGCATTTCATTCCATGTCCATGAAAAATGCCAACAAAGTAGTTCATTGGGAAAAAGACCCACGTTATACTTCACAAGCCAGCTATTTATTGTCCACTCCATGTTTGTTGGAGTGTAAATTGCCCCTCGGACCCAATGAAACCATAACCCCAGGAACCAATTTTGAATCTTTTAGAGTCTGGGAAATGCCCTTTGATAGTTATGACAAACAGCGCAAGGGCCTTTATACCAATGCCATGTACAAATTAATAGCCCCTTGGACTACGGAAAATCCCCTATTTTTACATTTGACCACTACGGACGATGCCAAAGTAAGGGCAGCCATTGAACAATGTGCGGAAACGGGTTATGAAATGGTCATTTTAAGTTTTGGCAGTGGTTTAAATATGGAAGATCTGTCCGATAGCAATATAAATAAATTTAAAGCCTTGGCAGACTATGCCCATTCCAAGGGTATAGAACTCGGTGGATATTCCCTTTTATCCAGCAGATGGATCAGTGAGGAAGTAGATGTAATTAATCCGGAAACGGGCAAAAGAGGTGGTGTAATTCACGGAAGTTCCCCGTGTTTAAATAGCCAGTGGGGCATTGATTATTTTGAAAAATTAACGGTCTTCTTCAATAAGACCGGTTTTGATCTTTTGGAACACGATGGTTCCTACCCTGGTCAATTATGTGCTTCAACCAGTCATGTGGGACATAAGGGGTTGGAGGATTCCCAATGGAAATCTTGGAAACGAATTACCGATTTCTACAAGTGGTGCAATGAAAAAGGAATTTCCCTTAATATCCCAGATTGGTACTATCTAAGTGGCAGCACTAAAAATGGAATTGGATATAGGGAAGTCAATTGGTCTCTACCCCGAGAACGTCAATTGGTACTGGGTAGGCAAAATATGTATGACGGAACTTACGACAGGCTTCCAAGCATGAGTTGGACCTTTGTTCCCCTTACAGAATACCACGGTGGCGGAGCAGAAGCCACTATAGAGCCATTGGACACCCATTTAGAAGCCTATAAGGCCCATATGGTGCAAAACTATGGCATGGGAGTTCAGGCCTGTTATAGGGGGCCTCGTTTGTACGACACCGAGAAAACCAAGAACACCGTCGAAGAGGTAGTTGATTGGTACAAGAAATACCGTAACATCCTTAATTCTCCCATAGTACATATTAAAAGAGCGAATGGAAGGGACATTGATGGAATAATGCACGTTAACCCGGAATTGAACGAAAAAGGGTTGGCATTGTTCTTTAACCCAACCAACAAAACCTTGTCGCAAACCATAAAACTCCCCATGTATTATACTGGGCATTCGGAGGTAGTAAACATTCAGGAGAAGGACGGAGAAATAATAAGCTATAAATTGGCTAGGGATTATTCGATAAATTTAAAAGTGGAAATCCCCGCCAACGGCAGCACTTGGTTTATAATTTATTAAGCGATAAAACAAAACATATGACGACTAAAACAATTTACATCTTGGCCATAATTCTCTTCATGGCAAGTTGCGATTCCACGCCAAAAAAAGTGGAGATCGACCGAATTCCCAAATACAAACTTAAGTTCAATCAACTGGCCACGACTTGGGACGAAGCCATTCCTTTGGGGAATGGCACTGTAGGAGCCTTGGTTTGGGAAAAAGACGGAAAACTTCGACTTTCCCTGGACCGGGCCGATCTCTGGGACCTACGGCCCATGGAAAATCTAGATTTCGCGAACTATGGATTTGATTGGGTAAAGGAGCAATGGGAAAAGGATACCTATAAAAATGTACAGAATAGATATGATGCTCCCTACGACCAATTACCGGCACCCTCAAAAATTCCTGGGGGAGCCCTGGAATTTGATGTAAAAGGATTGGGAGAGGTAGCATCGGTAACGCTAAATTTGGATTCAGCAATATGCGAAGTAAAATGGAAGAATGGCGCCATTTTAAAAACTTTTGTCCATGCCACTGAACCTTTGGGCTGGTATATCTTTGAAAACATTAGCGGAGAACTGAACCCCACCATAATTCCACCTGCCTATGTCTCAGTAAAGGAGGCCGGCGCAGATAATCCGGTAACAGGGCAAGACCTTAGAAGACTAAATTATGATGGGGGTAGGGTTACCCAAAAAGACCATGTTATTACCTATGACCAAAAGGGTTGGTCCGACTTTAAATTTCAAGTGCACACCCAGTGGAAACCTATACCAAAAGGATTACAAGGTAGTTGGAGCATCAGCTCCCAAGGCTCGGAAAAAGATCCAGAAGAAACCGCGGAACAGGTGGTAACAAAATCGCTCCAACAGGGAATTGAATCTGCTATGGAGAGCCATATGGGTTGGTGGAATTCCTTTTGGAACAAGTCTACCATTAAGGTTCCAGATCCTGTTCTGCAGCACCAATGGTATATGGAAATGTACAAATTGGGGTCGGCGGCCAGACAAGGGGCACCACCAATATCACTTCAAAGTGTATGGACGGCAGATAATGGAAAATTGCCGCCTTGGAAAGGTGATTTCCACCACGATCTAAATACACAACTAAGTTATTGGCCTACTTATTCGGGAAATCATTTGGATTTGGAACAGGGGTTTATTGACTGGCTTTCCCATTACAAGCCTACTTTTAAGAAGTATACCAAAGATTTTTATGGTACTAACGGACTTAACGTTCCGGGAGTGACCACTCTAACGGGAGACCCCATGGGCGGTTGGATCCAATATTCTTTTGGACCTACCGTGGGGGCTTGGTTGGGGCATCATTTCTATCTTCATTGGCGGTATTCCATGGACAGGGATTTTCTTAAAAACGAGGCCTATCCTTGGATCAAGGAGGTGGCCATACACTTTAATGAATTATCTATTTTGGATGAGGATGGAAAAAGAAAACTGCCTTTGAGTTCCAGCCCTGAAATACATAATAATTCCCGTGAAGCTTGGTTTGGCGATATGACCAATTTTGACCTTGCCCTGATTAAATGGACCTATTCCCATGCGGAAGAACTGGCCTTGGAACTGGGGCTAAAGGAGGAAGCGGAACAATGGAAAGCATCACTTAAGGAATGGCCGGATTATGCCGTTGATGAATCAGGCCTAATGTTCTCCCCCAGCCTACCCTTTAATGAATCCCATCGCCACTTCTCCCATTTAATGGCCATTCATCCTCTTGGATTGATAGACCCGGCAAATGGCGCAAGAGATATGGAGATCATAGAAAAGACCATTGCCAACTTGGACGCAACTGGTTCTAGCCAATGGGTTGGTTATTCCTTTAGTTGGCTGGGAAATCTGAAAGCGAGGGCTTTTGATGGGGAAGGGGCAGCAAAAGCATTAAAGGATTTTGCCACCTCCTTTGTACTGCCCAATAGTTTTCACGTTAACGGTGACCAATCGGGTACCGGAAAATCAAATTTTACGTACAGACCATTTACTTTGGAAGGCAACTTCGCCTTTGCCGCTGGCTTACAGGAAATGCTGATACAGAGTCATACAGGAACCGTACGCCTTTTCCCCGCTATACCCTCAGACTGGAAAAACGTTGGATTTAGCAAATTACGGACAGAAGGGGCCTTTTTGATATCTGCCCAAAAACAAGATGGAAAACTAAAATGGGTAAAGATCGTTTCTGAAAGAGGTGGGGAAATTAAGCTTAAGAACCCCTTTCAGAAAAAAGAAATTTCCATTGGCGAAAATATAACCCATACCTGGGATGGCGATACACTGATCATACAAACCGATCCAGGGCAAGAAATATGGCTTAAACCTTAGTGAATAATAACCTCTCCACAAATATGCAAAATAATTTGATGCCTGCAATCATATCTGAAAGAGAGATCCAAAATGGCCGGTAATATGAAAAGAGAATCGCCTCTTAAAATACTTTTTTTTGCTGTCTTTATTTTGATGGCCAACTTTTCCTTGGCACAAGAAATTAGAGAAATCCATGTATCGCCTTCCGGAGACGACAACAATTCGGGAACCTTTGAAAGACCTTTTAAATCTCTAGGTAGGGCAACTGCTGTATTGGGAGCCATGGATTCCCATCAACTTGAGAAAATTGTAGTTTGGCTTAATGATGGGGTATACCGCATAAGTAATGCCATTGTATTAGATTCAACCGTAAAGAGAAAGGGAACTACCTTCAAATTTAAGGCGGTTGAAGGTTCAAGTCCTACAATATCCGGGGCCGTGGAACTCAAGGATTGGACTAATTTAGATAATGGCATATGGGTTTCCGAGGTACCCGAAAATCTTGGGATTTTTCGGGAATTGTTCGTAAAAGGCAAACGCGCTATACGGGCCAGACATCCCAACAAAGAATATCTTAGGGTGAAGGAAGTCGGGGCTGATAGACGAACCAACTTCACTTATCACATAGGCGACTTTCCACAACCAAAAAAACCTGGGGAAGTGGAACTGGTGGTATTTCACGATTGGTCCATAACGCGAATTCCGATTAAAGATATATCATTGGACGCCCACACTATTACCGCTTCGGATTCGATCGGGGCAAAAGGTTTGAATTTCTTTAATCTGGATAATTGGGAACCCAACCCTCGTTATTACTTAGAAAATGATATTGAATTTTTGGATGAGGAATATGAATGGTATTTGGATTCCTTTGCCTCCAAAATATATTTAAAATTACCAATGGACTTGGAACCTTCCCAACTATCCATAGAGGTGCCACTGGCAGAATCCCTATTGATCGTGGAGGGCAGTGAACAGAATCCTATATCCAATATTAGCTTTGAAGGGATTAGCTTCAAACACTGCAGATGGAATATCCCTAACCATACCTATGCAGGAATACAGGCCTGTAATTTTGATACGCAACAGGGCAATAAAGAATGGGCAGTGGTGCCAACCGCTATCCGGACAACATGGGCCCACAATATTCGGTTTGAAGATTGTGAATTCTCTTCCTTGGGAGGAAGTGGCATTTGGTTAGGAACTGGAACGATAAATAGCACTATCACAAGTTGTAGGATCCGGGATATTTCAGGAAATGGAGTTATGATAGGCGAAGGACAAGACCGACGGGTTTCTGGCGAGCCTTGGTGGAAAATTGCCCCGCACCAAGCAGCTCTTGGAAACAAAGTTGTAGACTCTGATATTTCAGATTGTGGGACACAGTTTTACGGTGCCGTTGGTATATGGTGCGGATTAACTGCTGAAACCATACTGAAGAACAATGAAATATATAATCTGCCTTACACCGGTATTTCTATAGGTTGGATGTGGAGCCCGGAACCCACCCCTTGTAGGGACAATACCATAGCGGAAAACCATATTCATCATGTAATGCAAAAACTTAGTGACGGTGGGGGAATTTATATGTTGGGCCTACAACCAGGAAGTAAATTGATTGGCAATCATATTCATGATATTTCGGTAAATGCGGGGAGGGCTGAAAGCAACGGGATGTTTTTGGATGAAGGAACCAAAGACGTGCTAGTGGAAAACAACCTTATCTATAATATAGCAAAATCTCCCTTACGCTTTCATAAAGCCCAGACCAATGTTGTGAGAAACAACTATCTATTTTCCAAAGGAAGCACGCCTAGTATAGCCTATAACAATACCTTGGCCGAAAATATATCTCAGGAGGGAAACTTTGAAATAAGCACGGATAACCAGGATTATAAAGATTTATTAATAGAAGCCGTATCAAATTACCGGGACTCCACTTCGAACTTAAAAAAATCTCCCTAGAAACATTTTCACCGGTTTCAATTAACAAGGGGTCCAAACAAATAATATTTTAGGTTTACTTTTAAAGATGATGCTTGAAGCCTTTAGAATTAATGTTACTTTGCTGGAATTGGATTGGGATAGTCACGGATCAAGTCTAATTGTTGGGGACTATACAAAAATTGTGGTCAATCTATACAGGAAGAATTGGATCAGGAGCAATTGTTGTGTTTATGCAAATATTCTTATGGAAAAAATAGCTTCATATAGACACTGCATTTTGGCTTTGTTTTCCGCAAGGGATCCTGGATCGTATTTTGCCGTCCATGAAAGGTAAAAAGTGTCTTGAAACGGAGCTATTTTAGCGCACCAAAAAGGGGTGGATTTAGCTTGTTTTTCCCTATTTTCATATACGGCCTATATACGGCCTATATACGGCTTATCTATGGCTTATCCCCAGACATAACATTAACATGACCCGTTGATTTTTTTTTACGGGTATCAGGGAGCCTTCAGATTAGCCACTTGTGATTTAGCCCATGGCATTTCTATTTTACATTATTCGTGATCATTTAGTCTCTAAAATTCTGACTTTACCCAACAAAAACTACATATTTAGTTGTTTAACTATTTTTATAGTTGCATAACTAAAAAAATAGTTATATGTTTGGATAGCGTTAAGGATTGGAGTGAAAAGCCCGCAGTTCTACCAGAACGAGGACTTGTAGCGTAAAGCCTGACGGCCTAAGCCGTAACGCACAAAAAAATAAGGATCCATGAAAAAATTGACCAATAAGGAGGAAGAGGTAATGAAAATTCTATGGGAATTGGAGAAAGCTTTTGTAAAGGACGTTCTAGCCGAGTTTACCGAAGAAAGGCCCCATTACAATACGCTTTCCACCATTATCCGCAACTTGGAAGAAAAGGGATATGTGTCCCATGAAGCCTATGGAAACACACACCAATATTACCCAGTGGTAGCCAAGGAGGAGTACAGAAAACAATTTATTAGCGGGGCCATTGAGGATTATTTTAATAATTCCTATAAGAATCTGGTTTCTCATTTTGCCTCCGAGGACAAGATCAGCGTGGAAGAATTGAAAGAAATTATAAAGCTCATAGAAAAAAAGAATTAATGGAAGACTTCCTTATTTACCTGATAAAAAGCAGTGGTGTTCTTGCCATTTTTTGGTGTTGCCATAAACTTTTCCTGGAAAAGGAAACCCTATTTGCCTTACATAGAGTGTTCCTGGCTTCTGGGATTTTAATAGCCTTACTATTTCCACTTTGGACACTCACCGAAATTGTACTGGTAGACCCCCTGCCCTTTACTTTGGAGGAATCCGCGACTGTGGAATCCATTCCTATAAATACTCCTGGATTTGATTGGTGGAACATAATTGCCATCCTTTACGCCGGTGGAGTTCTCTTTTTCCTGGGCCGACTTGGGATGCAACTATTATCCTTAAGACGATTGATAAAACAGGGAACAATTATGGAAGTCAATGCTTTTAAGTTAATAGAATCCAAGGCGGATACCTCCCCCTTTTCCTTTTTCAATCTCATAGTTTACAATCCGGCCCTACACCAGCCCGATGAATTGGAAAAAATACTTGCCCATGAAAAAATACACGCGCTTCAATTGCATTCCTTGGATATTTTGTTGGTCCATCTATTTTCTGCGTTTCAATGGGTAAATCCCTTTGTCTGGTTATACAAAAAATCGGTCTCACAGAATCTGGAGTACATTGCAGACCAATGTGTTTCAAATAACTTGGGAAGTTCTAAGGAATATCAATACTTATTGCTGAAAAACGCCTCGGCAGCCCAACAATATTCATCAATCATCAATCCATTTTTTACTTCATCAATCAAAAAACGAATCGTCATGTTAAACAAAAGCAGATCAAACAATCTCAGAGCTTGGAAATTTACGCTTGTAGTACCTTTCCTTGCCTATTTTTTAGTTGCCTTTAATACCAAAACGGTAACACAGGTAAGTACCCCGACCAACCTACCGGTATCAACATTGGAGAACAACAATACAGACACTACCAAAGTTGAATTTACCATTTACAAGATCAGTACGCCAGAAGACCTGGAGAAAATCTCCAACACTCTCAAAAAAAATTATAGCGTTTCCCAAACTTTCGCAGACATAGAGCGAAATCAAAATGGGGCAATCACAAACATATCATCATCGTTTACAGTTTCCAAACTTGATGAGACGACCATGACAGGCACCAATACATTTAAGGATCTAAATGGTATAAAACCATTTTCAATATATATTGAAACCGATAAGGATAATAAAATTATTTCTATGGGGCATGAGTCGGAGGGAAATGACAACATGAATGGACTTAAGGCCTATCAACAAATTAAAAAAACCAACCATGATTCCGAAACGATCCGTATCAAGGCGTCCGCTACGACGAATAATTCAGCAGCAGCAGACCCTTTGATTATTATAGATGCCATGGAAGTTTCCAAGGATTACAAGGTCAGTGAAGTAGATCCCAAGAACATTCACAGTATTAATGTCGTAAAAGGAGTCACTGCCACAAATATATATGGGGAAAAAGCAAAAAATGGGGCAATTGAGATCACGACTAAAAATTATCAAAATGCCATTGTCTCAGAAACAACCTCAGACACTTCCCAAAATAATCCATACCTCTACATTAAATCCGATAAAGAACCATTATTTGTTATAGATGGAGTTATAAAGGATGAAGATTTTGACATGGGTAATATCCTACCAAGTTCTATTGAAAGCATTAACGTTTTAAAAGGGGAAGCAGCCTTTAAAAAATATGGCATCAAAGGAAAAAAAAGTGGCGTAGTAGAGATTACTACCAAAAAAAGTGGATGGAAGGTGCAATCCACTAACAACAATGCCGTACAACCCAACGCCAACTGGACTACCAATGTAACGAGCTACAATGAAAGTAATGAGGTCATAAAAGGGGAAGATGGCAAAACTCCAAATAGTAAATGGAAAGTAGGTTACGGTATCAACACGAACGACCCAGATGATATATTGGATTTAAGTTCATATAGAAAGCAAGGGATGGAAAAAGCCGTGGTATTTGTCAACGGTGTAAACCAGGGAAAAGATTATGTACCTACTATGAAGTATTCGGAAATTGAAAGCATTGGCAGTTTTGCACCAGGTGAATCCACCTCCAATAAGTATGGAAAATTAGGTAAACACGGGGTTATAGAGATTGCAACAAAGAAAGAGTAGAATAAATTAAAGCTCAAAAAGAACCTCCAAAGTCACTTCGAAATGAGTTGCCCTTTTGCAACTCCAGATAGGTACCTTAGGGAGAGAAGTTGTACATATTTGACTTTTCTGTTGGATTTGAATAAGCCTTAGATTTGAAGGTAGCCAGTTGTGTGATTTTGATAAGGGATTATTTATCTTAAGGGTATTCATTAAACTGCATATTAGCTACTTGTGTGATTTCTCTCTATCGATCGAAATGACTGCAATAGTTACTTCGACAGCATCCCCTTTTCGGGACGACGAGGAATCGCACATCCTTGGCTCACAAATTAGATTTAGCTCCCTCAGCATTGAGCGGAGCTACTTGTGTAATTTAGTACATGTCATTTCTATTCTAGGAGTATCCGTGAACTTGTAGCATCTAAAATTCTTTACATATAACCTAAGAAAAGGCTCCTTCCCCTAGACAGGGGAAGGTGGATCTTCAGCAATCGGCTGAAGGGACGGAAGGGGTGCAACCTATTGGAATGGAAATATTAAATAAGTGTATTATAAAATTCACAACTACGCCTTGGTCTTCTATTCGTATGAAATGACTGCAGTAGTTACTTCGACAGCATCCCCTTTTTGGGACGACGAGGAATCGCACATCCTTGGCTGGAACTTAATGTATAATATAACGCTCGGTGGTTTTGCCTAAGGAATTGTATTGGCTATAAGCTTATTTCACTTGTCTTGGACTTTCAATCCCTTCCGTCTCCTGCGCTTGGATGCAGGATCCACCTTCCCTTAACCAAGGGAAGGAGTCTTATGCTGTAGGCATGTTTCCAAAAGAGAATTAAGCAGTCTAGCAAATATATAAACAATTCTTAATCAGTGTTTTATAAAATACATAATATCATATAATTATCAATATGTTACTTGTAATAACCACAGGGCATCAAAAATATTGGCCGTACAGCTTCAAAAATTGATTATACGAACCTTCTTATGGGCCAGGATGTGCCTGAAAAATTTTAAACCTTCTTGTTCAACGATATTTTCTATCTTTATCCGTATCAAACTATTCAAAAATTAAAATGAAACCATTTATTTTCCTTTTCTCCACTTTACTAAGCATGACCACTTACGCCCAAAACACTGTACTGCCTCTTTGGCCCAACAACATACCCAACTCCATTAAGACCGATGAAAAAGAGGAAGTAGTAAGCGCGGATATTGTTAGGATAGCCAAAGTACAGGTACCACAAATAGAAGTATATCTTCCTGCGAAAAAAATAGCCACCGGACAGGCGGTATTGATTTTCCCGGGCGGTGGTTATGGTATACTGGCATATGACTGGGAAGGCACTGATTTTGCAAAATTCCTTAACGCCAAAGGCATAGCGGGAATAGTAGTAAAATATCGTTTGCCCAGTCTAAAATCACAAACAGAAATACACAAAGTACCCTTACAGGATGCACAACGGGCCATAAGGACAGTGCGGTCCAAAGCCTCGGAATGGAATATTGATCCTACCAATATTGGAATAATAGGTTTCTCTGCAGGTGGTCATTTGGCCTCTACTTTGGGTACCCACTATAATGACGAGGTATATCCCAAAAAAGATGCCATTGATAACCTTAGTGCACGACCTGACTTCATGACCTTGGCCTATCCAGTTATTACCATGGGAGAACCAAATACCCATGGTGGCTCTAGAAGAAACTTATTGGGGGAAAATCCTTCACAACAGATGGTTGAACATTTCTCCAACGAATTACAGGTTACTGCCGATACCCCTCCCACATTTTTGCTGCATGCCTCGGACGACACCGCTGTCCCCGTGGAGAACAGTCTTTTGTTCTATACGGCCCTAATAAAAAATAAGGTTCCCACAGAAATGCATATCTACCCAACAGGAGGTCACGGTTTTGCCCTGGGGCTACAAGACACCCATTTGGCCACATGGACCAATCAATGGGTAGGATGGTTAAACAATTTAAAATGATAATCCTCCACTCTATTGGAAATGAACTTTCTTTTAACAATGGTTTTGGACCAATAGATGTAAGGTATTGATATAAGCCCGACAAAATCTAATGATAGTTGTCATGTTTTGATAGACCCAAAAACTTTACTTTTATCATTAAAACCTCATAGAATGGAGAAGCGGATTTTAATAATGACCCTACTTTTGTCTAGTTTCCTATCCGCTCAAAAATGGGAAAGCGATTGGACAGCCGCTGCCGCCCTGGCCAAACAAAACCACCAAAATGTGCTCTTGGTCTTTTCTGGTTCCGATTGGTGTGCCCCTTGTATTAGACTGGATAAAAGTATTTGGCAATCCTCCGAATTTCAGGATTATGCCAAGGACCATTGGACTATGCTAAGGGCAGATTTTCCCAGAAAAAAAGCGAATCAACTCCCGGAGGATCAAAAGATTAAAAACGCCCAACTCGCTGAAAAATACAATAAAAATGGATATTTCCCTTTGGTACTTCTCCTGGACCCGAATGGTAATATTCTGGGACAAACCGGATTTAAAAACATATCCGTGCAAGAATACATAGCACTTTTAAAATCATTTGAAGGTTGAAAAACCAATTATTAATTGCATTTGCAGTTTTAATCCCATGTTTCGTCTTTGCTCAGGACATAGCACATAGGCGAACCACTAAATTAATGGGAAGTAGGTTCGATATAACTGTGGTTGCAAAGGATGAGGTTGCTGCTGACCATTATATAGACGCCGCCATTGCAGAAATCACCAGAATTGAAAAGTTGATTTCTTCATGGAATCCTTCCTCCCAAACCTCTGAAATAAATAAAAATGCTGGCATATCAGCTGTAAAAGTTGATCCGGAACTAATAGACCTTATAGAACGGTGTATTACTATCTCGAAAATTACCGATGGCGCTTTTGATATTAGTTATGCCTCCATCGATAAGGTATGGAGATATGATGGCAGCATGACCCAAATGCCATCTAAGGAAGCCATAACCAATTCGGTTTCCAAAATTGGTTATCAAAACATTGTACTGGATAAGAATGCGCAAACCGTATTCCTAAAATTGGAAGGTATGAAAATAGGTTTTGGGGCCATTGGCAAAGGATATGCAGCTGATAAGGTAAGAACCATGCTAAAAACGGAAGGCGTAAAGTCTGGAATAATAAATGCCTCTGGGGATTTAACTACCTGGGGAAAACAACCCGATGGTACGGACTGGATGGTGGGCATTACCAACCCCCTTAACAAGGACAACATATTCTCCTGGTTCCCGGTAGTCAATGCCGCCGTTGCCACATCGGGCAATTACGAGAAATATGTTACCTTCAATGGTGTAAAATATAGCCATATTATTGACCCAAGAACAGGATACCCTTCCACTGGCATCCTAAGTGTTACTATTTTTGCGCCAAGTGCGGAATTATGTGATGCCTTGGCTACCTCCGTTTTTATTACCGGGGTGGAAACGGGCCTATATATAATTAATCAAATAAAAGGGGTAGAATGTATTATTATAGACGACGAGAACAACATCCACACTTCCAAAAATATTGAACTTAACAAAACCCAATAGCATTATGCGACAATTGATTATACTTATTATGGGCATGTTATCACTATCCTCCTGCGTTGCAGTCAGGGAGTACGACAAAGTCTACCTCAATGACGAAGAGATGATTTTGGCCACCAAAAGCCTGGAACGCTTCGAAACCAATTTTCAAATATATAGGGAAGCTGCTGCAGGAGCCAATGGGGGCAAAACAGGTGGTGGATGTGGATGTAATTAAAAAGAAATGAAGAAATTAGGATCTATATTGTTTTTGGGGTTGATTTCATGGGCTGGATTTTCCCAAGGAAATAATCAGGAATACGTTAAGAAAGTCTTGGAAACTCCTGAAGTGGAGCTACTATATAGTTATTATAGTCAAGATGGGAACAATGCCGCTGTTACCGGTGGGGAGGGAACAGAAAAATTAACGGATATGACCCCGACCATTATTGTCAGTATCCCATTGGGAGAGGATAATGTTCTTACTTTGGATGCGGGAATATCCGCCTATACTTCCGCTTCCTCCAGCAATATCAATCCTTTTGACGGCAACAAGACCGCCAGCCCATGGGTGGAGTCCTCAGGCGCCTCCAAAAGCGATGCCCTTACCTATTTCCACCCTACCTTTACCCATAGTTCCAAGAATAGAAACAACATCCTTAGCGGAAACATAGCCATTTCTGCAGAGTACGATTACTTTTCCGTGGGGTTCGGAGGCGGTTATACCCATCTCATGAACGAAAAAAATACAGAATTGGGAATTAGTGCACAAGTATATTTGGACACTTATAAGCCACAATATCCCATAGAACTACGGGAAGGTTTTTTTGATGACCGAATTAGTGGAACAGGTACCTATTCTCCATTATTTAATGAGTTTAACCACTTGAACCGAAATTCCTATTCACTTTCCCTTAATTTTTCACAGATTATCACTAAACGTTTTCAAGCGTCGCTGTCGTTGGATTTTGTTCTACAGGATGGATTACTTTCTACTCCCCACCAAAGAGTATACTTACAGGATAGGAACAATTTTTTTATTGAGAATTTTCAGTTGGCGGACAATGTGGAACTATTGCCAACTTCCAGATTTAAATTGCCCATTGGTGGAAGGCTTTCGTACTACCTTAACGATCTAATGAGCCTACGCGCTTATTTTAGATATTATTATGACGATTGGGGGGTTAGCGCCTATACGGCAAGTTTGGAAATCCCCATAAAAATATCGGAAAAGTTTACCGTGTTTCCCATGTACCGCTATTATACCCAAACAGCCTCCGATTACTTTTATCCCAAAGAAACGGCATTATCGACCTATGAATACTATACCTCTGATTATGACTTGTCCGAATTTAATAGCAATCAATACGGTTTTGGCATAACCTACAAGGACATTTTTACCCAGAGCAAAGTGTGGAAATTTGGATTAAAGAGCATTAGTTTTAGGTTTAACCAATATGAAAGAACCACCGGCCTAAGTGCCAGTATATTCGAATTGGGCGCCAAATTTATTATGGATTAGTTTATACAGGCATTGAGGCTTACAATATTGAATATCCGCGATTGATTCTATTGGGCCGTCTCCTCGAGCCTCGCTTGTCCGCAAACAGACTCGACCGTACAATCATCATGTTTATTGGGATAATTGCAGACAATGAGTTACAATTTCATAAAATCCTCGGCCAAAATTTTTCTTAGATAAAAAATTAGTTCTTCGGCGTTTGCTTGGGTAAAGACCATAGGGGGTTTTATTTTTAGAACATTATGGTCTGGGCCGTCCGTACTCATAAGGATACCGTGATCTTTCATACGGTTGGCCAAATAATCGGTTTGTTCCGCCAAAGGTTCCATGTGGCCATTTACCAGCTCTATTCCCAAGAAAAGCCCCTGACCTCTTACATCAGCTATAATAGGAAACTCCTTTGCCAGAGTTCTTAGCTCCTTTTTCAAATAAGTTCCAACCTTCAATGCATGTGCCTGTAGCCTCTCCCGTTTCACTACCCTCAAGACCTCGGCGCCTATGGCACAGGATACGGGATTGCCCCCAAAGGTGTTAAAATACTCCATGCCGTTGGCAAATCTTTCCGCTACTTCTTGGGTACAGGCCACGGCAGCCAAGGGATGTCCGTTGCCAAGGGGTTTCCCTATGGTAATGATATCGGGGACCACCCCGTGCAATTGGAAACCCCAAAAGGTAGTGCCCATACGGCCACAACCCACTTGCACCTCATCCGAAATACAGAGTCCGCCCGCTTCCCTAACGTATTGATAGGCCAGGGCCAAAAATCCTTCTGGCAATTCCACCTGGCCCCCGCAGCTAATAATCGGCTCTATGATAAAGGCCCCTACTCCCCTTCCCTTGGCATGTATATTATCTATTTGCCCCTTTACCTCTTTTGCATATAATCTTCCGGTATTTTCCCCACGGTATTTGCCCCTAAAGGCATCTGGAAGCGGAAAAATATAGGTGTGTTCCGGAGCGCCCTGGCCACCTTTACCGTCAAACTTATACGAACTGATATCGATACACATATTGGTATTGCCATGATAGCCCACCTCAGAAGCAATAATGTCGCGCTGCCCCGTAGCGGCCTTTACCATTCGGATTGCCAATTCGTTGGCCTCACTACCGGAATTTACAAAATGGAGCACACTCAATGCTGGCGGCAGGGTCTCCAACAACTCCTTGGCCAGCTCATTTATATTTTCGTGCAAATACCGGCTATTGGTATTGATCAAGGCCATTTGTTCCTGCCCTGCCCTTACTACGGCCGGATGTTCATGACCAACATGGGCCACATTATTTACGGTATCCAAATATTTTCTACCGCATTCATCCAATAGGTACTGCCCTGCACCCCGAACCATTTTAATGGGCAGCTTGTACTGAAGGCTCAAACTTTTTCCCAAATGCTGTTTTCTATAGGCCAAGATGTCCGAATTGGAAACCGACTCGCTTTGGGCCAAGGCCTTTTCCTTAAACAACATATTGGGGTCGGGACAAAGGCTTCTCCATAGGTCCACCTGACTGTAATAACCTACTCCCGGAAAATCGATTTTAAAATGGAGCATGGAAAGCATGATCTGAAAATGAAGATGAGGGGCCCAATTACCATTCTCTGCACGATTGCCCAGAACCCCAATTGTATCGCCAGCCTTTAGCCCAGCACCCACCACATGGCTGGTAGCACTATCCACTGATAGGTGTCCGTATAAGGTATAAAACTCCAGGCCTTCCTCTTTATGCCTCAAAATTACCAGTCCGCCGTATTGCTTATCCCCTGCATCATTTACAGCGGTAACCACTTCCCCGTCAAAAAGAGCATGTACCTGCGTTGCAGCCGGCAACCAAAAATCGACCCCCAAGTGGATACTCCTATTCTCCCTGCCCATGTTCCCTATTTTATCATAGGACGAAGTGGTGTAGATAGGGCGTGGCTCCAGATAGCCGCCCGCCAATATTTTGGAAGGATGTTCTCCCTGTAGTTTATTGAGTTTGTATTGAAAGTAGTCCAGATCGTTAAAGTCCTCTTCATGCCCTATCCATGTGCTGGACACACTTAAGTCTAGAGGAAACACTGTATTGGAACCAACTGTGGGGAAAAGATTTTCCAGGGAAAAAATATGCTTTCTGGTCCAAGCCAAGAATTTTACTTCTTTGGGATGAGCGGTATAACCACAGGCCCCCCTAAAGCTAAAATGGGCAAAATCCGCATTGATATCCCTCCATTTTCGAAGTAGCTCCCAGGCCGGTTCTTCACTGATCAACAGATACCCATTGTCCGGTTCCTCTAACTTATTAATGGCCGATTTGGTTACCGAAATCACCAAACGCATGGCGATGGCCATATACAAATGCTCCAGTTCATTCTCATCCAAAGGAAATGTATGGTGATAGCCGCGTACAATGGGCAATGCCGCCTCCAACGGATCCTTGTGCCCCATAATGGCATAGGCACAGGCGATGGCCAAATCGTTAATAATCTGGGTATAGACCGAATCCCCAAAATCTATGGCCTAGACCACTTTGGGATCGATAAGGTCTTGGGAAACAATAACGTTATTGTCGTTGGCATCATTGTGTACCACGGCCTTGCGCAACTGGGAATAACCAGACTGGGATAGCTTAAACAAATTTTGAAAATAGGAAACAATCCCTCTTTTCTCCCCTTCAAAGAGGTTTAGGTGGGCAGTGGTCCAATTGCCCTGGGCCACATCCCAAACAAATTCCCGATGGGCCTCCGGATGGTCAAAACCTTGCAAGGCTTGTGTTAGTCTCCCACATTGTTTCCCCAAGCTATAGCGCAGCTCCTCCAATTGGGGATTCACCCCACTCCAGACCCTGCCAGCTACCCAAGACAAGAGTCGCACCTTTCGTATCCGTCCAAAATTATCCTTAAATTCTGATATTGGATTTCCATTTATATCCTCAATGACCTTGGGAGTGTTTAAATCTCCGTCATGTTCCCTGGCGTAAAGCAACAATTCCTGTTGAAAATCCAAATAATCCTCATTCTCATTGGGCCTGGAGATTTTTAAAATATACTCCCGACCATCAGCTGCATCGATCTTAAAATTAAAATCGATTTCCCCGGGCAAGGGTTTAGCGCTTCCTAGAATGTTAAAATTTTCAAGGACAATATTGATGGCCTCATCGGCTGTAATTAGAATTTTGTTATACTCCATTGGCATGGTTCGTTTTTGCTGAGCGCTCCTTTGAACAAATAATCCAACAACCAAAATAAGCATATTATTTACACTGGCCCATGGGGAGAATTAATTTAAAATATTAAAACTTCCCAAGCCAAATTTGGGGTTTTTTTCCAAAAAATAAGATTGATATACTATCTTTAGCTCTTGATCAAACCATACTAAAAAATATTCATGAAGAACGCAATCTCCTTCCCTCTCATTAAGTCATTGTCCATGATTGTTTTGCTGGGGGCACTTACAACCCAATGCAAGCAAAAATCCCCAAAAAAAGCAGAACCTATCAATGATACCAATATAGAGGTTCCTGATGGATTTTCCGTTGAACTTATGGCCAAGGATTTGGGAAACCTAAGACATATGACCGTCTCAAAAAATGGGGAGATCTATGTTAATAGATCCAAGTTGAAAGATGAAAAAGGAATCATACACTTAAAGGACACTGACAATGATGGAAAAATTGATATGGAACAATCATTTGGCAATCTCCCTGGAACAGGAATATTGATCAAAAATGATTATTTATATACCTCCTCCAATTCTGGGGTCTATCGTTACAAATTAAATGAAAAGGAAGAAATCATCGATATTGAAAATCCAGAGAACATCGTAGACGGATTGGCTGATAAAGGACGTGACAATGCCAAATCGTTTACAATGGATGATGATGCCAACCTTTATGTTACCATAGGCTCATGGAACGATTCCTGTCGTGAGGAGGGTACCGGAAATGGGATTATGCCCTGTGCTATTCTGGATTCTGCAGGTGGTATATGGCAATTCAAGGCCGACAAATTAAACCAGACCTTTGCCGATGGCAAACGCTATGCCACCGGAGTAAAAAACGCCGTGGCCATAGCTTGGAATTACAAAACCAACTCCCTGTTTGCTGCTGTTCATGGACGGGGGGCTTTCCATGATTTTTATCCTGACCACTATACCGCCAAGCACAGTGCAGAGCTGCCTGCAGAAACATTATATGAACTTCATGATGGTGACGATGCGGGTTGGCCCTATATCTACTACGATCAATTTAAGAAGAAGAAAATGCTAGCTCCGGAATATGGTGGGGACGGGGCAATAACAGCCGGCGAAAACGCTATAGACCCTATAATGGCCTTCCCTGCACATTTGGCCCCAAACGATCTTCTTTTCTATACCGGGAATATGTTCCCTGAAAAATATAAACACGGTGCTTTTGTTGCCTTCCATGGACAGTCCCCTGAGTTAAAAAAAGGATATTTCGTGGCCTTTGTACCTTTTAAAGATGGCGAACCCAATGGAAATTGGGAAGTATTTGCAGATAACTTTTCCGGTATAGATCTCGCAAATCCCAGTGGCCCAATTGAGCACAGACCCTGTGGATTGGCGCAAGGACCGGACGGTGAATTGTATGTAAGCGATGATCTAAACGGCTCCATATACAAAATAACGTATTAATCTTGGCGGAGAGGCCAAATCTATCCTTTATAAATAATCCTCCAAAGGATGATGGCGCTATAAGCTTACTGGGCGATATTGATCCATTTCAATTCGCCCAGTGGTATTTATGGTAAATTTAATCGTCATGGCCTTTGGTCCAAAGGCCTATTTTTTCCCAATTATCCAATACCCCTTTATCCTTTTGCCATATACTACCATGGCACTCCCGGATGAAAACGATTTACCCGTTCTCGACCCCACAGTGTTATAGTTATAAGCGGAGTCCGCCAAAAAGCATTGTAAAATCACTGACCCTCCCTTTGGATTTTGTTTCAACCGATTTATGAAAATCTTAAGAAATAAAATATTCCATTATAAGTATTTTTAAGCGGTAAAAATGATTAAAACAATTAAAAAACAACTGTAAAACTATGAAAACAGTATTAACAGCAATTTATTTCTTTTTGGGAATTACATTACTACAAGCATCGACAACAACAAACGAAATTGATGATTTGGAAGTTGGCTCGGTATTAATGATTGGAAGTCCTTCGGCAAATCTATATGAACATATAGAAGTTCCAAGGATGAATTTTGTCATTAAGAAAGGGGGCATCCCAAACTACAAAACCCTTATCCAAAGCAAAGTAATCGTTTCCAAAATGATAGTGATGCCCGATGGTAGCAAAGTAGTGCACCTTAAGAGACAAAACGGAAAACGCTTTTTTAATAGCCATAGCTATATAAAAGCCAGGCTTAAGGAAGCTATTGACACAGAGGAGCTGGTCAGACTTTAGTAGGTCAATATAGCACCTGTGCTAATAAATCGTGCAGCACGGCAAAAGACATTCCAATTAAAAGCCCTTGATCCCAAGGGTTTTTTTATGGTTGATTTTGGTACATGACCCTTATCATTGTTTTACACTTATAATTACTTTATTTTATTAAATGTCATGTTATAGAAAACGAAAGACCCTACCTTGTCATTGAGCAAATACCCAAGGTTACTGCATCAATATTTGTAATTGGAGAAAAGGATTGGGCAATACTAGGACTATCCTGGTCTTTGTTAAAATGGAATGCGAAGGTAAAATTGAAACCATTTCGGATGCAGGCCGACTTTTTGACAAGGTGGGAAAGCTGGAAAAATAGCCGAACTCTCCGTATTCTAGCCTAGGAGAATGGTTGTTAACTAAAATCCCATAAAAAATGTTCAAGGATAGAATCGATGCCGGGAAGCAACTAGCCAACAAGTTACATCCATACAGGGATAAGGGAAATGTAGTAATTTTGGCAATCCCTAGGGGCGGATTGCCCTTGGGCGCTATTGTGGCCAGATCATTAAACGCAAAATTGGATGTTGCCCTTTCCAAAAAAATAGGGCATCCGTTCAACAAGGAATTTGCCATTGGGGCTCTTAGCCTCCACAATATTGTCCTGGACGACAACATTGAAATTTCGATCGAATATATCGAGAAAGAAAAAAAACGTCTTCGCGAAAAGCTAAAAAAAAATCAAACCAAATACTTTAAAAATAAGTCTCCCATTCCCTTAAATGATAAGATGGTAATCATTGTCGATGACGGTATCGCCACAGGTAACACTATACGGGTCACCGCACAGTTGGCCTATGACCAAAAGCCAAAAAAAATAGTGGTCGCCATACCAGTAGCCCCCAAATTAACGGTACAAAAATTACAGGCAGCCCCCTATATTGATGAGGTGGTATGTTTGGAAACACCCTTTAATTTTCAGGCCGTGGGACAATTTTATATGGATTTCGATCAGGTTTCCGATGAGGAAGCCATAACAATAATGAATGAATTTATTGCATAATTATAAGCTTTGATCCAAGGACTTTTGCCCTATACCATAGCAGTAATCCCAAGTGCTTATACTAATTCCTCTAATAAATCGGCTTGCAACAAGGTTATCCCTGAATTCCTGAAAATATACGCCCCATATTGTAACCATATAACTTTTATGGCCGTTAAAACTAAATAGTTATATTTATATGGAATAATCACTTTAGGACCAAAACCATGAATAACCCTCTTCGGATGGCCTGTTTCTGTGCTACATTTGTACTTTCTTTATTCTCCATATTCCTATTTGGCAGTTGCGAACCTCAAAAAAAAGGCCCTGAGTTTTTAATGCGGGCGGCACTTTTGGTCAATGAAGACCATACCTGGTACAAGGCCTTCGCTTATTTTGCAGAAATTGTGGAGGAACGCTCAAAAGGTCGTATCCAAATAGAGATTTACCCCTCGGAACAATTGGCCAAAGAGATCGAGGCCATTCGCCTGATCCAGGCCGAAGTCATCGACATGACCGCTACTGGATCCACTTTAACGAATTGGTTCGAGGTTGCTACATTTTGTGAGCTACCCTTTCTAATGCGCGACTCAACGGATATGAATCGCTATATTAATGGCCCGATAGGACAGTTAATGGAAGAGGAAATGATCAAAAAGGCCGGGTTACGCTCCCTCGGCCATTTTGAAAGGGGGCCTCGGCACTTAACTTCCAACCGACCAATAAGACATCCAGACGACCTAAAAGGACTCATCATTAGGGTACCCAATGTGCCCGCATTTGTAACCACATGGAGTGCGCTCGGCGCCAAACCAACACCTATGGCCTTTTCCGAAGTGTTTACCTCCCTACAACAGGGCACCATCGAAGCACAGGAAAATCCATTCGCCATGATCCATAATGCTGGTTTCTCGGAAGTACAGAAATACCTCAACTTAACCGGTCATGTCATAAGTTGGGTATATCCTGTTGTGGGCGAAAAACAATTTCAAAAACTTCCTCCGGACCTACAGGAAATATTGCTAAAGGCGGGCAAAGAAATGCAGGCCTATGAGCACCACCTCTACCTAGAAAACGAAAAGAACGTACAAGAACAATTGAAGGCCGAGGGCATGCAATTTATTGAGGTGGACCAAGAAGCCTTTGCTAAAAAAAGCGAAAGGGCCATTTTTGAAAGTCTGTCTCCTAACATGCAGAAAATATATCGCGAATTTAAAAAGGTGGAAGATGTTGTTCAATAAAATGATAGGCCGTATCTTGAAAATTGGTACTTTACTTAGTACATGGGGACTTATATTCACTGTATTACTTCAGATTATTTGCCGCTTTACACCCTTCAACACTCCGCATTGGACGGAGGAAGCTTCACGCATTTTCTTTATCTATGCCATGTCTTTCGCTTCAGGTCTGGCTATGAAAAATGAATTTTATGTGCACTTGGATATGTTCTACAATCGACTCCCGGAAAGGATAAAAAAAATATTAAATATAACGGTGCCCACAATGAGTCTGATTCTTTTTGTTGTTATGGCCATTTATGCCATTAAATTCGTGATTTTGGGAATCCCGGAAAAATCCCCTAGCATGGGCTTCAATATGGGCATAGCCTTCTTTGGCATGTTTATTATGTCCGCGTCTATAAGTTATTACCTCCTAAGAAAAGTTATGAAAATTATAAAAAATACAAGACCATGATTTGGATATTGGTTATCGTTTTTATTCTTGGTCTGATACTTCGCTTTCCTATTGCCTTCGCCCTAGGACTGGCCTGTTTAAGCTATTTGGTGGTCAAAGGGGTCCCTTTGATCATAGTACCCATGAAAATGTACTCGGGCATAGACGTTTTTGTCCTACTTAGTGTTCCTGGATTCATCCTTGCAGGAAATTTGATGAACCAGGGCGGGCTCACCGAAAAAATAATTAAGTTCTGCAACCATCTTTTGGGTCATATTCGGGGCGGACTCTCCCTAGTGAATATTGGCGCTTCCATGCTTTTTGCTGGAATTTCCGGTACGGCCATCTCGGATACGGCCAGTATGGGGTCTATAATGATACCTGCGATGAAAAAAGAAGGTTACGATACGGACTTTTCCTGTGCCGTTACCGCAGCTTCCTCAACTATAGGACCTATAATCCCCCCCAGCGTGCCCATGATCATAGCCGCCACCTTGAGTGGCCTGTCCGTAGGGAAATTATTTTTGGCGGGAGCGCTTCCTGGTTTGTTATTGGGGGTTGGACTTTTGTTTACGGCATATTTCATATCCAAACGAAAAAAATACCCCAAGCATAAGCGCAGCAGTCTTAGGGATGTTGCAAATAGTTTTGTGGATACCTTCTGGTCGTTGTTGATGACCTTTATTATCCTTTATGGTATTGTTGGGGGTATCTTTACACCAACGGAAGCCTCAATTATTGCAGTGGTCTATGCGCTGATCATAGGCAAATTCGTTTATAAAAAATTGAATTTAAAAAATACACAGGTCATTATTTTGGATAGCATGAAGACTTCGGCCTCCTTGATGGTCTTGGTAGGTTTTGCCAACCTTTTTGGCTATATCTTGATTACGGAGCAAATTCCACAAAGCATATCCAATGAAATCCTGGGCTTTTCCGACAATAAATATCTGGTTTTACTATTGATCAATCTTTTATTGATAGTGGTGGGCACCTTTATGGAAACCATTGCAGCCTTGCTCATACTTTTTCCAATCTTGTTAAAGGTAGCCCTTGCCGTGGATGTAGACCCTATTCACTTTGCAGTAATCGCCGTATTGAATTTAATTATTGGGTTAACCACCCCCCCTGTAGGGGTCTGTCTTTTTGTGGCATCGAGCATTGGGAAGATTTCCATTGGGGAAGTTAGTAAGGCCGGACTACCTTTTCTGTTGGTAAGCTTTTTGGTGCTAATTTTGGTCACTTTATTTCCGTGGCTCTCCTTGGCGTTGCCAAACCTGGTTATCGATTAATTTGTAACTAGTTTGGTTGAGGTTTCATCCTTATTGTGAAATTATGGAAGAATTAATATTTCAGGCGCTAAAATGAAACTTAAAAATATGTACAAATGACCACTATTCAATTGGTCATTATCTAAAACCTATAAATTAGTATACTTAAAATTTAAGCTTATGAAACCTATAAACACAGCCTTATGCTCATTTGGAATGAGTGGATACGTTTTTCACGCTCCCTTCATCGAGGTACATCCAGCATTCAGTTTATATGGAGTTTGGGAAAGAACAAAAAATAATGCCCAGGCCAAATATCCCCATATAAAAACCTTCCGACACCTGGAAGTTATGCTGGAAGATGAAAACATAGAATTGGTAGTGGTGAATACCCCAAGTGTAACACATTATGATTTTACCAAACAGGCTTTAATTTCAGGGAAAAACGTAATCGTGGAAAAACCTTTTACAGCCACAGTTGCACAAGCGGAAGAATTGATCCAATTGGCCAAGGAAAAAAATGTAACACTTTCTGTGTATCACAATAGAAGATATGATAGTGATTTTAGAACGGTGAAAAAAATATTGGACGAAGGCTGGTTAGGAGCCATTGTTGAGGCGGAGATCCATTATGATCGTTATGACCCAGGGCTGAGTTACAAAGTACATAAAGAAACCCCAACGGCAGCTGTTGGGAGTTTATACGATCTTGGCTCCCATTTAATTGATCAGGCATTGGTACTGTTTGGCATGCCAAATGCCATATATGCCGATTTGGATACTTTTCGCCCAAATTCCAAGGTAGAAGATTATTTTGATGTAAAATTAATTTATGGTACACACCGGGTAACATTAAAATCCAGCTATTACGTTCGTGAAATTTTACCGGGAAATATACTGCACGGAACCAAGGGGTCCTTTATTAAATCCAAAGCCGATGTACAGGAGGCTGCCCTACAGGCCGGGAAAACACCGGATACAAAGGACTGGGGAGCCGAACCGGAAAAAGAAAAAGGATTGTTGCATACAGAGAAGAACGGTAAAATTATCAGGGAATACGTCCCAACTTTAAATGGAGACTATATGGAGTATTACGAAGGTATTTACCAAGCTTTAAGAAATAATAAGTCGGTCCCGGTATCCGCCACAGATGGTATGAACGTTATAAAAATAATCGAGGCGGCCCTGCAAAGCAACAAGGAAAAGAGGGTCGTGGAATTATAGATAGGAACTAATTTTGAAACGGGTATTGCCTGCCTCTGACAAATAGATTGGTGTTGAATAAATTCAACAGCGTCCAACAAGGCATGCACACAATCGGCGTTTGGGAAAAGCCTGAAGCTGAACACCTTTTATTTACTGGACTCATAATACCTTCAATCAAAAAAAATCTATCAGAACCAAGATGAAATAAATTGTAGATAACATAAATTATACTACATTTGTGCAATCGATTACATTTTTATGATGGGATGAACTAAAATGCTTTTAGGAGCTTCCCCTGGTAATCCGTTAAAGCCATAGTAACATAATAAAAAAATAATATGCAACCATTAAACAGAACAGTTACCCATTTAAAATCGACATCGCCCATTAAGGTAGTACAATTTGGAGAAGGAAATTTTCTAAGGGCATTTGTGGATTATGCATTCCAAAAATTAAACCAAGAAGCAAATTTTGATGCCGGCATAGCGGTGGTACAACCTATTGAACGCGGTTTGGTAAATATGCTTAATGGGCAGGAAGGACTTTATACCTTGTTTTTAAAGGGAATTCAGAAAGGCAAGGAAATTCAGCATAAAGAGCTTATCACCAATATTGTAAAGGGAGTTGACCCTTACTGCAATTTCACGGAATACTTAAATTTAGCCAAGGAAGAGGCCCTTCAGTTTATTATTTCCAATACTACGGAGGCCGGTATTGCCTATGTTGACACGGACACAATGGAAATGCAGCCGCCGAATTCATTTCCGGCCAAATTAACGGTACTATTGTATGAACGTTTCAAACATTTCAAGGGCGATCCCGGTAAAGGTTTAACTATAATTCCCTGTGAGCTGATAAATCATAATTCGGACACCTTAAAGGAAATAATTTTAAAATACTCCGATGACTGGAATCTTGGTGAAGACTTTAAGAATTGGCTTACTACACATTCCTCGTTTCATAACACCTTGGTAGACCGCATAGTACCGGGGTACCCAAAGGATGAAATTGAAGAGTACAATGCCCAACTATCCTATAAGGACAATTTAATAGTCGCTGCCGAAACATTTCTGCTGTGGGTCATTGAAGGGGATGAAGCTCTAAAAGAAAAATTACCCTTTCACAAAACAGATCTGGACGTTAAGATTGTAAACGATATGCAGCCCTATAGAACTAGGAAGGTAAGGATCTTAAACGGTGCGCATACCGCCATGGTACCATTTTCCCTTTTATATGGGAATACTACGGTTAAACAAACGGTAGACAACCACTTTACCGGCCAATTCGTAAACAATGCCATATTTAATGAAATAAACCACACCCTACCAATGGCCAAGGAAGAACTCGACAGCTTTGCGGAAGAGGTTTTGGACCGATTTAGAAATCCCTTTATTATTCATAACTTATCCAGTATTGCCTTAAATTCAATTTCAAAATTTAAGGTAAGGGTACTGCCAAGTTTATTGGAGTATATAGACATTCATAAAAAAATACCTACCAACTTAACATTTTCCTTTGCTGCGCTAATACGTTTTTACAAAGGAACTTGGAAGGGTGAAAATTTACCCGTAAATGACAGTGATGAAATAGTGGAGGCCTTTGCCAAAATATGGGAATCCAATAATTATTTGGAAATCGCCAATAAAACCTTGGGCAACAAATCCTATTGGGGGGAGGATTTAACGCAAGTTAAAAATCTCTCCGAAGCAGTTGCCCTAGCCCTGGAGGAAATTGAAACAAATGGAATTGAAGTAGGGTATGCCAATTACAGTAAAAGGTTTTAAGCCATTAAACTAAAACTAATTAGAGGTTGATAAAATGAAAAGTAAAATTATAAAGGTAAATTCAACGGACAACGTAGCAGTTGCTTTGGTCGATTTAAAAGCTGGGGAAGTAATTTCATTTGAAGGCGAAGAAATCACCGTGGTATCGGATACAAAATCAAAGCATAAAATTGCCCTTCAAAAATTTGAATCCGGGGATCGTATTATTATGTATAGTGTTCTCGTAGGGAGCGCCAATGGTGTTATAGAAAAAGGAGATGTACTTACTACCGAAAATGTTAAACACCAAAGTGAAAAAGTATTTGAAAAAACGGGCACCATTGGTTGGACCGCCCCTAATGTGGAGAAGTGGAAAGTCAGAACATTTTTAGGGTACCATCGGGAAGACGGACAGGTTGGTACAGAAAACGTATGGCTTTTTTTCCCCTTGGTTTTCTGCGAAAATAGGAACATAGAAGTTTTGAAGGAAGTTTTTGAAAAGGAGTTGTTGCAACAGAAAGTAAACCCACATCAAATGTTACTGCGATCTTTGGTGAACAATACTACAGAAGAAACTGCGGCAGATCTTAATTCCAGCAATGTGTTCAACAATATTGATGTAAAGTTCATTACACACCCAGGAGGTTGTGGCGGTATAAGACAGGATTCCGAAAGTTTGGCAAAACTCCTGGCAGGTTACGTAAACAACCCTAATGTTGCAGGAGCCACAGTATTGAGTTTAGGCTGCCAAAACCTCCAAATAAGTGTATTTAAAGATGCCTTAAAATCCATTAATCCCAACCTAAATAAACCTGTACTCATTTTTGAACAACAACAAATGGGCACAGTGGATGAAATGTTGTCCACCATTGTCAAAGAGTCCTTTGAAGCCATTAAAAAAGCCAATAATACCGAACGTAAACCGGCACCACTGTCCAAATTACGAGTTGGCTTGGAATGTGGGGGATCGGATGGATTTTCAGGGATATCGGCTAATCCCACTTTAGGGGCCGTTTCAGATTTATTGGCTGCCTTGAATGGTACTGCCATACTATCCGAATTTCCGGAACTATGTGGTGTGGAACAGGAATTGGTAAACCGATGTGTTGAGGACGATAAGGGCCAAAAGTTTCTAAAGTTAATGAAGGCCTACGAAAAGTCGGTGGTGGATGCCGGATCTGGTTTTGATATGAACCCTTCACCAGGAAATATTAAGGACGGATTAATTACCGATGCCATGAAATCTGCAGGTGCCGCTAAGAAAGGAGGCACCTCCCCCATTCAAGATGTTTTGGATTATGGCGAATACATTACCAAGCCGGGGCTTAACCTCTTGTGTACTCCAGGAAATGATGTGGAAAGCACTACGGCCATGGTAGGTTCAGGAGCCAATGTTGTCTTGTTTACAACAGGTCTGGGAACACCAACAGGCAATCCTATTGCCCCAATTATAAAAGTCTCCTCCAATACCGAACTAATGGAAAGAATGCCCGATATAATTGATATTGAAACCGGTGCGGTAATACGAGGTGAAAAAACCATCGAGGAAATGGCGGGGGAAATGTTGGACTTTATAATCGAAGTGGCCAGTGGAAAAATTCAGACCAAGGCAAAATTGTTAAATCAAAATGATTTTATTCCTTGGCGTAGAGGCGTGTCTTTATAATATTCCGTTAGTCCATTACCTTAAATGTGCAATAATTAAAAGGTTGAAGAAATTATCGTATTTCTTCAACCTTCTTTGTGTTTTAAAGAAGACTTTCTAATAATGAGTTGGGGGGTGAGTACCACCGTTTGGGTTATTTTAGTGTCCTCCGTATTGTTAACCTCTTCCAAAAAAACCTGAGCGGCCTTTCTTCCCATTTCCAACGGATATTGATCAACAGTCGTAATGGTCGTAAGTTCCATAAACCTGGTAAATGGCTCATTGGAAAAGCCAACAACACAAATATCTTCTGGAATATGTAGTCCACTTTCCTTAATTTCCTGAATAACACCCAAAGCAGCGAAATCACTGGAAGAAAAAATAGCGTCCGGTGGGGTTTCCATATCCAAAAGAAGGCGTGCCGCCCTTCTACCCTCAAGAACACTACTATGTGTCTCAATGACCAGGCTTTCATCAAATTCAATACCATTGTCCAATAAAGCCTGCCTATATCCCAAATACCTATTCCTAAAAATTTCAAACTTACGGTCGTTGGATAAGTGCGCTATACGCCTACAACCTTGGTCCAACAAATGTTGGGTAGCATCATAACCACCTTTAAAATCATCTATGGTTACGGAACTGACACCCTTAATATCTTTCTTCCTATCAAAAAAAACCAAAGGGGTATTTTTATTTTTTAGAAGTTTATTAAAACCCTTATTTTCTTCCAGATTGGCATTGGAAATAGACATTAAAATACCATCCACCTGTACATTTACAAGGGAATTTATTTTTTCGACTTCTATATTTTCCTGATTATGGGTCTGGCAGATTATAACATGGTAACCCTTGGGGTACAATTCTTCTTCAATACCCCGTATAACCGACGAAAAGAAATTACTATCTATTCTAGGAACAATGACACCAACATTATAGCTCTTACCGCTTTTTAAAGCCAAAGCCAACTTGTTCTGCTCATAATTCATTTCCAAGGCAGTCTCCAGAACCAGCTTCCGTGTATTTAAACTAATTTTGGTATTGTTGTTCAGGGCCCTAGAGACTGTAGCAGCAGTGAGACCAAGTTTTGCCGCTATGTCATATATGGTCGTTTTCTTTTTCATGAATTATTTAACTTGGTTTTTATAACAATACCACTAATGTTCACTGAAAATTGATAACTTAGTTTACTATTTAAATTGGGGCAAAATTAAAGGATATAGCCAATACATGTAGATTATATGGACCAAATATTCCATATACTTTACCATAACCATCCTAAAAAACCCCATCATTAAATACGACCTTGACAAGATATAATATTTTATCTATATTCGTGTAATCGATTACATTAAAGATTTGAAAAATGTGATCCCTTGGTTTCAGATACCGTGGACCGGACCATAAGAGTCATTATGAATAATTCGTTTATCCTTACTTTATTACTTCTGACATTCTTTGCAGACCTATCCGTTTTAGCTCAAAACAACCCTGTAGGCACTTCAGCATCCCTTAAAGGATATAACATTAGCGTGGCCAAAGATGGTAGTGGAGATTATACTTCCATTCAAGAGGCCATTAATTCTGCCAAAGCCTATCCAGACCAAAGAGTCTTGATCCATATAAAGAATGGCGTTTACTATGAGAAGGTAAACGTATATTCCTGGAATCCCAAAATATCATTAATAGGTCAGGACCGGGAAAATACCATTATTACCTACGATGATTATTTTGACAAGATTAATTTGGGCAGGAACAGCACTTTTCATACCCCTACCCTTCTTGTTGAGGGCAACGATTTCTACGCCAGCAACCTAACCATTCAAAATACGGCAGGAGCAGTAGGACAAGCAGTAGCCCTTGCTGTGAATGCGAACAGAGCCCGTGTGGAAAACTGTAAGATAATAGGAAATCAAGATACACTTTATACTTCTGGCGAGGGATTTAAACAGTTTTACAAAAATTGTTTTATAGAAGGAACAACGGATTTTATTTTTGGCAACGCTACTGTAGTTTTTGAAAAATGTACCATACATAGTAAATCCAATTCCTTTATTACCGCTGCATCCACCCCAAGAGGAATGGACTTCGGATATGTGTTCATAGACTGTAGGCTAACCGCAGATCCACAGACCGACCAAGTGTATTTGGGAAGACCATGGAGAACCCATGCCAAAACAGTTTTCATTAATTGCTACATGGGTCAACATATTCTCCCCATAGGATGGGACAATTGGTCCAACACAGAGGCTGAAAAACAATCTTTTTATGGCGAGTACGGTTGTTTTGGACCGGGATACAAACCCTCCCAAAGGGTTTCATGGAGCCGCCAATTAACAAAATCACAGGCAAAAGAATACACCACAAAAAATATACTGGGTGAAAAGGTCCAAGATAAACCGTTGGAGTGGTATTTAAATTTTAAATCCTAAAACACGTGAATATGAAAAATATATTTCAATGGATCCTATTTGTTTTTTCAGTTGTGGTCAGTGCCCAGAAGCATGAAACAACGGATCACTCCCAAGAGAAAACATGCCTTTACCTAATCGGTGATTCTACCATGGCCAACAAACCCGATCCAACAAATAATCCGGAACGTGGGTGGGGACAAATGCTTCCCGAATTATTGGGAGAATCTGTGCATGTACACAACCACGCTGTTAACGGCAGGAGCAGTCGTAGCTTTATAGCTGAGGGACGCTGGCAAAAAGTATTGGATTCGGTGAAACCCAAAGACTATATTTTTATTCAATTTGGGCATAATGACCAAAAGCACCAAGATTCATCGCGATATACCAACCCTTATACCCAATACCGTTATAACCTTGAACGTTTTGTAAAAGAAGCTAGGAGTAAAGAGGCATTTCCCATTCTTTTTAGCTCTATAACAAGACGAAATTTTAACGAAAATGGGGTGTTGATAGACACTCATGGTGCCTACCCCTTAGTTACACGAATGGTGGCCAAGGATTTAAAAGTGCCATTTATTGACTTACAATTATTGACAGAACAAATGGAAATATCATATGGTGTTGAAGGGTCCAAAAAACTCCATCTTCATTTTGCCCCAGGAGAAAATCCCCACAGGCCAAATGGCATTGTGGACAATACCCACCTATCGGTAATTGGAGCAACCTTGGTTGCCCAGTTAGCCCTTGACGAATTGGAAAAGCAACATATAAAATTCTAAATGCATATATAGTAGAATGGAACTACTCCCCTAACTTCTTCTGAATTACTTTAAACTCATCTAAGGAAATTCTAAAAACACTTCCATGTCTTGATCCCTTAGGAAAATCAATTTTGTCCGATACATCGTTCCAATTTTTTAAATCTTTGGAACGTACCGCACCGTACATTCCATCCATGTACTTATCAAAATATACCATCCATTGGCCATCCACTTGAATGGCCGTTGGACCCTCGGCCCAATAGTCCCCGGTAATGGGCTCACTGGCTTTGGAATAAGGTCCTGTTAAATTATCACTATAGGCTATTTTAATATTTTTTTCAGCCGGTTCCTTCGTTTCATCTTTTAAGAACATTACATATTTATTGTCGTGTTTTAAAATATGCGCATCAATTACATTAAAACCAGGTTCATACAATAATTGTGTTTTACCAAAGGATTTAAAATCCTGGGTAGTGGTGTAATACATTCTATGATTATACCCATTTTCCTCTTTGGATTGGGTTTCCGGATAATGCCCACTAATGGTGGACGCCCAATAAATCATATACACCTTCGTATCTTCATCATAGGTTATCTCTGGAGCCCAGGTATTTCGGGTTCCTTTTTCGTGTTTCATTACCGGAATAAATTTCTGTTTGGACCAATTGATCAAGTCTTTGGAAGAAGCATATCCAATTCCTTTATCGGTCCAACTTACTGTCCAGACCATATGATAATTGCCGTCTCCACCTTTAATAATACATGGATCCCTCATTAAGGAATCTTTCCCAACTTCTGGAGTCAAGAATGAGGTGTCATTTTTTAGAGCTCTCCACTTATAACCGTCATTACTGTAAGCCAAGTGTAAACCATCCTCTCCGTTTCCCTTAAAATATGAAAATAAAAGCACCGATTCATCCAATATAAAATCATTGGCACTCAACCAGATTTTGAGGGACTCGGGCCAATAAGTACTGGTACCTTCCCTGCCCAATCCGAAACCATGCCCCCCTTTTTCATAAATATGTAATTCGGCAGGTACATTATTCTCTTTTAGCCTTAGCAAGTAATTAATACTATTTTCAACGGGAACAGCCTTATCATCCACAGCATGGATCAGAAAAGTAGGAGGGGTGTTGGCATCTATTTGCTTTTCATTGGAGAATTTATCAACTAAGTCAGCTCTGACCTTCTCTCCCAGCAAATTTCTTTTGGAACCATGGTGGGTAACCCCATCTTCCATGGAAATAACCGGATAGATCAAAATGGAAAAATCCGGTCGGGCACTAAGGGGTCCAGAATCATACACTTTTTCATTGTAATGGGTGGAAAGCGTGGAGGCAAGATGACCGCCTGCCGAAAAGCCCATAATCCCAATTTTATTCGGATTTATCTTCCACTGAACCGCATTACGCCTTACCAATCTTATAGCTTCCTGTGCATCTTGTAAAGGTCCTACGGATTTGTCGTTCATAATCAAATCATTGGGCAGTCTGTATTTTAAAACGAAGGCTGAAACTCCAATACTATTGAACCATTTGGCAACCTTATACCCCTCCTTATTGATAGCTAAATGCGAATATCCCCCTCCGGGACAAATAACTACGGCAGCACCATTGGATTTGTTGCCCTCTGCCAAATAAACGGTCAAGCTAGGGTTGGTCACCTTACTTACCCCTCTAATTTCATTGGCTTCATCATAAGTCAATACCTCGTTATATTCCTTATTCAGTAACGAATTTGGCACTCCATTAGGCCAAACTGGTAGCACTTCCTGGGCATATATACTTACTTCCCCTGCCAAAGAAAAAAATGCAATTATTACATAAAAACATAATTTTACTCCTCTTTTCCGAATCATAATTTCATTTTATATATTTCACTTCCCGCCAACAAAAAACAGCCCAGTCCATAGTCCTCAAAATCGGGGACCTTGTCATAGGATAGGGGCTGACCGTCTTTTGGCTCTTTTCCGGTAGACTGCAAATATCCCAAAAATCCGTTCGTATGCAAGCCTTCTTCGGTCATAGCTTTCCAACCTTTTTCTATTATGGGAAGATAGGTTTCCTTATCCAAAATTCCGCTGTTAACGCCATAAGCCATCCCATAGATAAAAAGTGCGGTTCCAGAAAACTCTTTTCCCCCAAAATGTTTAGGGTCGTGCAAACTTACGTTCCAAAATCCGTCTTTTCTCTGAATGGGGACCAAGGCTTCCGCCATAGATTTCAAGTCCTTAATATACTGATCCCTATGGGGGGCATCCTTGGGGATTATACTTAAAACCTTAGCAAGTGCTGCAATTACCCATCCGTTACCGCGGCTCCAGTAGCAATCCTCACCATTGGGTTCTTTATATGGCGGATCAAAATCGGCATCCCGCCACCACAGGCCATCTATAGGGTTAAAAAGGCCCTTATCGCCATGTTTGTCCCTTGTAAACATATACATCCCATACATTTTTTCATAATAGCGATGGTCCTTCTCCAAAACACCCAATTTTGCAAACACCGGCATTCCCATCTGTATAGCATCTATCCAGGACCAATCGTCCATTTGTGGAGTGTTCAACAACATATTGATACATGCCTTGGTGTTCTTCAATTTCTTGGGGTCTGGCTCCAAATTGTACAAATCTATATAGGTTTGGGCAGCACAATAATCATCGGCGTTGCGATTGGCGTTGCCATTTCTAAAGCCCCATCCGTGAAACTCTGCCCAATCATAGGCGTAATCATAATACGCTTCTTTGGGATAAATATCATGTAATGCCATAAGTCCTTCATAATATACCCCGCGGGTCCAAATATTGCTAGGGCGCTCCTTGTTGGTAATGATCGTTTTCCCAACATCGGGCCATTTGTTCATAAAGTATTCATTGGCCAGTTGCATATGCTCCATTACTTTGGCCTTATCGGTAATTTGGGCAAATATTGATTGTATTGATATGGCCGTAATGCATAAAAACAAAAGTTGCTGTTTCATATTTTAATTTTTAATTCAATTCTAATGGAGTTAAGGTAACAGGCCCTAAAATGCCGGAGGGCATGGGATCCCATAATGTTGCATCAAACTTTTTATAGTCTTTGTCCACCATGTTTATTTCGTGGAAAATTTTCCATTCCTCCCCTCTTAGTTCTTTTGCCCTGATCCTGTTTGCGGACAGGTTTGTAACCTCGAGGGTTATTTTGTTATTCCCTTTTTTTAAGGGTCCAATTTTAATTTCAAAAGGGTTGGACCATAATGTTCCCACAAAGACATCGTTTACCCACACTTTTGCACTTTCCCTTACATCTCCCAATCTTAACAACCAGGCCTCCGTTTTAGTATCTGAATTTTGAAATTCCAGTTCATACTTGGCTGTACCCGAAAATTCCTCAGCTGTTTTGCTCAATTTTGTCCAAGATTTCAATTTTGAAATAGTAGCATTTTCAGGTAAACTTGGCCCGCCCCTTAAAAAAGATATTTTCCAATCCCCTTTGATCTCGTACGATTCACCTGTAGTTTCAAAATATTCCCAGTCCTTATTGATTGAATATTCACCCGTTATTATAAAGAGGGTCCCTCCTGGTTTAATCTGGACTTTAACCAGAGTATTATTACCTTCATTTTCAATTTTGGCCTTCCCAGTTATATCGGTATTGGGGTCAAATATATTCACCTCCCTGTAACTGCCATTTATTGGAATGTATTGGTCAACCGTTTTTGAAGTATGATTTACCAGATAATAAATTTTATTGCCCTTATGATCCCTTCTAATAAATTTTAAACCGGTTTCAACCAACTGCTCGGGCTCAACTTGGGCCATTTCCAAATCTGAAAATATATTTTTTGAAGAATTAATAAGCGATTTATTATCCAATAACAATTGCTGCATTTCACTCTGCTGCAATTTATAGTCCTTAAACCCTGGAATAGTTTCTGGAAGATTTTGAAAGATAATATTGGCTCCCTGTTTTTTAAGCGCTATCAATTTTTTTAAAGTGCCCAATGGCATATACTTGCTGGTAGGAACGATCAAACTTTTATAACTTCCTCCGGGCAATTTTATTTCACCATTTTCAATAGTCGCCTTTTCTATAAAATTATCCGAAACAAAGTCTACGCCGTACCCTTTTTGCATAAGACTTCTAGTAGTTTCATAAAACGGCTGATTGTGAAGCCATTCCTCCAAGGAATGTATTTTAAATTGAAAAAAGAATGCACCTTCCAAATAGCTGTTCCATACATCGTATACCGGCCAATAAAGTAAGGTTTCGTTATCCGGTTTGCCAGCTTGTAAAAAAGATTGACAGTTAGCGATATAGGAAAATAATTGTGCTTCGTCCTCTCCCAAAGAAAGATTGGGGTTGAAGTTTACCGAGGCATAAAATTTCCACCCTGGCCATGGGGCTCGATCTGGGGAATAGGTGGTACCATGTAAAAAGACATGATTCACCCCGTTTAAAAATAAATCTTCAACTTCAGGTTTACATTGGGAAAGGGCCGTTTTAAAATGATCCCGCAACCAAGTAAAAGTCTCTGAGGAGGTTAACGGCTTTCCCGTAATATGAGCCGCGGAAGATGAAAATTTTAGCATGACCGGATCAGTATCACCTTCCCGAATATCTTCCCTTTCCCTGCGCAACCCAGGAATATCATAAGGCATAGAACCAAAAGTCTCACACTCGGGAATATCCGCAGAGGCATATAGATCGATCAAATTTCCTGGTGAACCATGTGCTTGAAGTCGTGACTTAAAACCTTTGCCATGGGCCCAATCCGTCCAAGGATTATCAAAATCCAGCAATAATAGATCGGACAAGGTTTCCCTATAATCACTTTTAACCCTATTGCCTTCCTCATTATTATCCTCACTTAATAATAATGGCAGAAACGGTTTAAGATCATAAGCACGATACTTTTCAAATGCCTTAAAAAAATCAGCTGTGAAATCGGTTCCATAAACCTCATAGCTATCATTAAAAACGGAGCGAATTCTACCTTCAAACCCAGATAATACTTCATTAAAAGGTTTTACATAAGCCTTTAGTGCGTTGGCGGAATAATGATCAAGGGTAAAACCACTGCCACCTGGGGCGGCCCGCTTTACTTTTTGTCCGGTTTTACCAACAAATACCGCATAAATGGTGAAATCTTCCTTTTTTGCCCTCCAATTTATCCAGTCCCCGCTAAGTTGTGGTGTTAAGTCTATATATGCGCCCTTATTTCCATAGGCCAACAAATATTGTAAATGGGCAGGTTGTTTTTCTTTGTCATCCTTCACAAGGATATGCTGCGAAAATTTCTCCCCCTTCCTTACCTGATAAGTTTGTGTAATTAATTTTGTGGCTGCAAATTCCTGAGTTACCTGTGGACCACCATAGGGCCATCCAGTTCCCAGTGTTAAGTCTACCTGCATTCCCAAACTATCCGCTGTCTTAATAGTGTAGTCCAGCATTTGCATCCATTTGGGGGACAAGTAATCCAAAAAATTATTTTCTTCCCCTTTTACCCCATAAATAGGTGCAATTTCCACGCCTCCAATCCCCACCTTGTGCAAGTTGATTAAATTCTGTTTTAAATTAAAAGTATCCACAGCACTACCCATCCACCACCAACGGGTCCATGGTTGGGCCGTATTGGTTTTCTCGGGAGAAAAACCGTTGTTATCCTGCGCACTAACAAAGTGCATAGGGATATAAAATAGTAGTAGCACCAATCCAATTTTTTTTGCCAATACATTATTCATTGGAGTATTATTTTTTAATTCCCACTTTAAACCTTAGGTAATACCATTATTTGACGCAAGCGTATTATAAGTCAAAATTCAACATCATAATCGATTACCTAAAAATGGAAATGGACAAACTGAATTGAATTCAAACACTAAAAATAATAACTATATAAAGATATGGTATCCTGTGGCATCCTGTTTTCAACTAAAAAGTAAATAGAAAAGTGACTTTTTACGGAGTTGCGAGGAACCATTTTGGCCTAGGGTTTGGTAATAAACTTAGAAAAAGTATACCATATCTAAACTTACCTACCCGGACTGTCCAAAAAAATACTCAAAATCCAACCAAAATTAAAGTCCCGCGATCGAAGAATATTAAAGCAACTATCGAATGCCTAATTTTTTACCTATTGTGATATAAAGTGAAATATTCTATAACTATCTATTAACAATGTGTTTATGAATAATATTTTACCGAATTACACTGGTTAAACGCCAAGAAATCGATTCTAAAAAAACAAATGCAGGAAAGCACAGGATACAATATCATTTGAAAACATATAACTTTTCACTATAATTCTATTACAATGAAATATAAAACAATCATTTTCCCATGTTTCCTTTTTTGGTACCTAAACAGTGTAATGGCTCAAAATACACTTGGCAACTTCCAAAAAGTACTTTCCACAAATGGGAACGAACTAAGGCTGTCTACCAATAATGCGACCGTAGCAATCGAATTTTGTACCCCCCAAATTGTTAGGTTTAGAACAAGTTGGAACAAACAATTTGAAGCCAATGAACCTTGGATGGTTAATAAATATGATTGGGGCCCGGTTCCCTATCAATTAATTGAAACGAAAAATAACATTGAGATTTCAACTCACATTTTACAATTACAAATTCAAAAGCAACCTTTTGCCATTCAAATTTTGGATAAGCAAGGGAACTTACTGTCTTCGGAAGCAAATTTAAATTCCAGTGCTCAATCCGGCGCTTTTAGCAATAATGAAACTATTGGCTCTGTAAAAAAATTGATGCCCGATGAGCATTTTTTTGGCTTTGGAGAACGAATGGACTTTTTGGACAGAAGGGGCAAAAAGGTAAGCTTGAATGTGGGCAGGGGAGTTGGATTGCCACATATTGTTGGTGCATATAATGTATTGGAGGCCAACTATAGCCCAATACCCTTCTTTATGAGTACCAAAGGGTATGGAATCTTTTTTCATAATGCCCACCCCACAACCTGGGATATGGGTTTAAGCAATTCGGACACCTATACATTTGAAGCCGAGGGCGGTGAGCTGGATTACTATTTTATATACGGCCCCACTTTTAACACAATTTTGGACGGTTATACCTCCATAACTGGGAAATCCCCTTTATTGCCAAAATTTGCATTGGGTCTACAAGTGGGCACCTATAGTGGCGGAACATGGGGACACGAATCAGAAACATCAACGGAATACGTCGTTGATCTTGTCAAAAAGTTTAGGGAATTGGAAATTCCCCTAGATGTCCTTCATTTAGATTCTACATGGAGAATATTTGGTGAAAACGGAGGAAAGGGAGCTACCACTTTTGAATGGCGCGAAACTTTTGACAAGCCTGAAAAAATGTTTTCCGATCTCTATGATTTAAACCTCAATATGGTAGGCGTTCATTTAAGACCAAGGTTTGACAATGGAAAAACATTGCGTCTGTTGGATGTGGCCCGGGAGAAGGGCTTAGTATATCCCGAACAAGACAATCCTGGAGAATTCGTAAATTTTTTCAATCAAAAAGCCGTTGATTGGTGGTGGGAGAATGGAGTAAAACGTATAGCGGAACAAGGGGCCAGATTTCTAAAAACGGATGAAGGTAGTGCTTTTGGACATCAGGCAAACGAAAGTGACAAAACTGGACCCCTGGGGGAAGAAATTAAATCACTTCATAATTTATTTCCATTGGCATATGCCAAGGCTCCTTACGAGAAGTTTCAAGAGTTCAATAAGATTCGAGGAATGAACCATACGCGTGAAGGCTATGCTGGTATTCAGCGTTATCCTTTTATTTTTGCCGGAGATTGGCCCAGTGAATGGCAATATTTTGAACCCGTTATAAAGGCCGGATTAAACATTGGTCTTTCAGGAGTTGGCAATTGGGCACACTGTATGGGGGGATTTGAACATGTTGCAGACCCAGAACTATACATTCGTTGGTGCCAATTTGGACTCTTAAGTCCCATTGCCCATTTGTTTGGAATGGAACATCCGAACTACAAAGAACCATGGAATTATGGAGAGGAGGCCCTCCGGATATTTAAGCAATATGACGAGTTAAGATATAGTCTTATTCCCTATTTGTACAGTACAGCTTATGAAATGTACACATCAGGAAAACCAATCATGAGGGCATTGGTTCTCGATTATCAAAATGATAAAAATGTATATGAAATTACAGATCAATATATGCTGGGTAAAAACCTTATGGTATGCCCTATTACCACAAAAGGAGCTAAGACCAGAGTAGTATATCTTCCAGAAGGTAAATGGATCAATTATTGGACTAACGAGCCTTATGATGGCAAACAATATATAAGTGTTCTTTGTCCATTAGATCAAATACCCATTTTCATTAAGTCTGGTGCCATAATCCCTAGCCAACAAGTAGTTAACTATATTGGAGAAAAGAAAATAGACACTATTCATCTTGATATTTATCCTTTGAATAGTAGTAATTTCCTTCTGTATGATGATGACGGGAAAAGTTTAGAATATTTGAAAGGAAAGTATGCAGAAACCCTAATTGAGGTAGAGGACAGTAACTTAAGGACAGAAATAAAAGTGAACGCTCCAAAAGGATTATATAATATGGAAGGTCGCTCATTTTCCTTTAAAGTGCACTTACAGGACCCACCAAAAGAAGTATACTTTAATAATAAGAAAGTAGGTCCAGAGGATAGTAATACCGAGGGAAAACCCATTCTAATCCATAAAAAAAATGTTCTTTTATTCACCATATCGCCTAAAAACAAAGAGTATTCTGTTGTTCTAAAAAAGTAGTTAACGTTACCCTAGTTTCTCTACAATAAAAACCCTGCAAGGCCTAAAATTTAAGACCAATGGCAGGATTAAATATTTCACGAACCAATAATCTTAGTTAGCAAAAAATTCAACAATTATATTGCCAATTAATTGATAGTAAAACTGTTAAATTGATAGATAAGCGCCAAAATTTAAACATTGAACAGGATAGTACAGGATAGTACAGGATAGTTATATAAAATGAAAAAATTAATATTGACAAACCATGCAATCGATTACAAATAACAATTGCATAAAATACAGATTAAATCATCAAATTTATACAATCGATTGCATTACTAAAATATACAGTATATGACTCAATAAAAATATTCTTCACCAAATGACTCAATCAATTACACAATTCAAAACTTAAACTCAACAAATATGAAAAACAGAAAAATTAAAATGAACAAAACACTAAAGGTGCTACTTAGCTCATGCCTTTTCATGTTATCCATTGGAATTTATGCCCAAGAGAAGGAGGTAACAGGGTTTATATCCATGGCAAATGGAGAGCCCCTACCTGGAGTTAACGTTATTGAAAAAGGCACGACCAATGGGGTTGTGGCCGATTTTGATGGTAATTACTCAATTTCCGTTTCCCAAGGAAGTACCCTAGTATTTCGTTCTATCGGATTAAAACCCCAAGAATTGATTATTGGATTGGCCAATGTCTATAATATTATTATGGAAGAGGACAATACGCAATTGGAGGAAGTGGTAGTTGTGGGTTACGGAACCCAAAGGAAATCGGATGTTACTGGTTCCCTAGTCAGTGTAAGCGCAGAAGATATTACTTCTAGACCTGTAAATAACGCGATTGAGGCAATGCAAGGCAAGGCAGCTGGGGTCGACATTAGTACCAACGAAAGACCCGGACAGGTCGGTAGCATAACCATTCGTGGTGTTCGATCACTGTCCGCTTCAAACTCACCGCTTTATGTATTAGATGGTATCCCATTAATTTCTGGAGGCATCGAAAATGTTAATCCTTCCGATATAGAATCAATAGATATTCTTAAAGATGCCTCTGCTACAGCAATTTACGGTTCTCGTGGTGCTAACGGAGTAGTTATTGTAACGACAAAAAAAGGTAAAACAGGTAGATTTACCTTAAATTATAGTACTTCTGTAACTGCACAAAATATTCGAGAATTTGCCCCACTATTTAATGCCGGAGAATATGTAGAATACCGTCGATGGGCAAAACATTATGAAAACTCGGTAACATATCCTAGAGGAGATCAACCCACCATAGCAAATGATAATGCAATCTTTACAGGTGATGTTACTGCTTTTGACAATATTTTACAAGGATGGGAGAGCGGTACTTGGGACGGATCAAAATTAACAAGTACCGATTGGACAGATTTTGTGACCAAGACAGGGTATACTACCCTGCATACCTTAAGTGCAAGTGGAGGTACCGAAAAAATGAAAGCTTACGGCTCTTTTGGTTATACCAGTAATACAGGAACTGTACTCGGGCAAAGCTATAAACGTTATAACGGAAATGTTAGTGTTGATATCAAACCAGTCGATTGGTTTTCCTTCGGAGGCACTTTAAATACATCTTTTAGCACCCAAGAATACGGGCAATCTACAGCTGGCAACAATGGAGTATCCGTACAAGGAGGCTTATATGAAAGTGCTAGATCTATATTTCAATATACATTACCTTATGATAGCGATGGAAATAGAATCGACTTTCCTGGGGGAGATATTGCCGTAAAGACAATTATTGATGAGCATGAATATTCTCAAGACCAACGGGTGACCTTACGAGCCTTTGGTAGTTTTTTCGCACAATTGGATTTTGGCGCTTTTTCCGATGCTTTGGATGGGCTAAAATTTAGAACCAACTTTGGTCCGGATATAGAAACTTATCGCAGAGGAATTTATGTTGACGGAAAGTCGGTAGTTAGATCGGGTTCGAGTTATGCATCGTTAGAAAAAAGACAACGATTATCATATACCCTGGACAACTTATTATTATATAATAGAACATTCGGTATGCATAATGTAGGGGCTACTTTATTACAAAGTCAAACACAATTTAACGAAGAATGGAATTCGATTTCAGCAGACAATATTCCCTTTTCTAGTCAAAAATGGAATGCCTTAACTTCAGATAATGTGTCATTATCTGGATGGAATGGGGATATTATCGACAGACAAATATTATCTTATATGGCGCGTATAAATTATGGTTTTGATGACAAGTATTTAATTACGGTATCAGGCCGATATGATGGCGCTTCGCAATTGGCAGAAGGCAATAAATGGGCGTTTTTTCCTAGTGCAGCTTTGGGATGGCGATTAGATAAGGAAAACTTTTTAACAAATGTCAATTGGATAGACCAATTAAAGTTACGCGTAGGGGTAGGAGTAACTGGTAACTCTGCAATTAATGCCTATTCTACTAAAAATGCATTATCCCCATTGTTTTACCCCATTGGTTCTACGTCTGTATCCGGAGTACAAAATGCTTTGACAGAGGTTAATGATAACGATTATACCTTGTTGGCAAATGAGGAGTTAGGTTGGGAAAAAACCACCCAATACAATTACGGACTTGATTTTTCTTTATTTACAGGGAGAATTTCTGGAAGTTTAGATTATTATACTGCACATACGACCGATTTATTATTGCTTAAAGCAATCCCTACTGTTACAGCTTATAATGCAACCTTTGCCAATATTGGGGAAACAAAAACCAAGGGAATGGATTTAACTTTGAATACTGTTAATGTTCAAACCGATGCTTTTCAATGGGATACAAACTTTAATGGATCCTGGCAATATAATGAGATTGTAGAGCTAGCCAATGGAAAAGAAGATGATATCAACAATGAGTGGTTTATTGGAGAATCCCAAAATATTATTTACGGGTATGAATCAAATGGTATTTGGCAAGAATCAGATGCAGCAGAAATTGCATTGTTCAATGCCAATGGACATACCTTTTCGCCCGGAAACGCACGTCCTGTAGATCAAAATGGCGATTATGTTATTGATGCAAATAATGATCGCGTTGTTATAGGAAATGAAATTCCTAAATTTATTGTGGGCTTAACCAATACCTTTACGTATAAAGGAATAGAACTTTCTTTATTCCTATACGGCCGATTGAAATATACTTATAACACTGGAGGTGAAGGTCTTGTAGGAAGATATAATTCTCGAAAAGTAGATTATTATACTGAGATTGATAAAAATTCCGAATATCAAAAGCCCATATATTCCGCAGGGAATGGTGATCCATATTTCCAAACCTTGGGGTATAAGGATGGGTCCTTTATGAAAATCAGAAATATATCATTAGGATATAATATCCCGGATAAAATAACCAATAATATTGGGCTTAGTAAGTTAAATTTCTACGTACAGGCAATCAACCCGGGCATGGTTTTCTCCAATGTAGATTGGATTGATTTAGATGTAAGAACATCAACTTCCAATAGAGGTTTTGCAATTGGAATGAATGTAGAATTCTAATCAATGAAAAATTCAAATAATCATAAAAGAACAATAATCATGAAAAATTATAAAAACCTTTTTACCAACTTATTTACGGGCATCCTGCTAGTATGTATTGTTAGTTCTTGTAATGAAGATTTTCTTGACGAAGAACTAACTACCAAAAGAAATTCTGAGTATTTCACTACAGAAGAGGGGATACGATCATTAGCTATAGGAGCATATTATAAAGTTTTAGCTTCCCCATTTCCTTCGGAACAACAATTTGCGACTACAAATTATGGTACCGATGAATTTCATGTTGGAGGTGACGATACCAATAGCCCTTGGAACAATTACGATAGTAGATTTAATTCCATTGTAAATACGACAAGAACACAAGCAGAGGAACCATGGGATAATTTTTACCTAGGGATTGGTCTAACCAATCAATTAATAGAAGCTGCAACAAACATTGAATCTACCAACCCTGACATAAAGAAGATTGCATTAGGGGAGGGTTATTTCCTCCGTGCATACAACTATTTGAAATTAGTAAGACAATATGGGGGTGTCCCTTTAAAACTAACCGTAAGTACAACCGTTGAATTGGAATTTACACGTGCAACCGCGGAGGAAGTACTTACCCAGGTCATCGACGACTTTACGCAAGCCTATAATTTATTGGATAATGCCGGTGCGCCTGCAAAAATTACCAAAGATGCCGCAGCCCATTATTTGGCAAAAGCTTACTTAACGCGAACAAGTGAAATAAATGATGATTGGAATGCTTCAACTAAAGAAGCTGATCTTGCCCAGGTTGTAAAGCTTTCGGATGAGGTAATCGCAAATCACCCTTTAGCGGTTAATTACCAAGAACTTTGGGATTATACGGAGCCCGATGGTGCCAATGAATTTATTCCTGAATTAATTTTATCGGCACAATTTAGTCGTGATCAAGCTTTAGCAACTTCTAATTTTAGCACGGTCCCTTTTACAGCTCGTTATGATGACCTGTCCATGATGAAACGTGACCTAACGGGGATGCGTCCCTATAGCCGTTTAGCGGCAACCTACTTCACATACGATGTTTTTGATCATGTCAACGATTCTCGTTTTTGGAAAACGTTTAGAACCAAGCACCGCGTAAACAGAGGCGGCAATTTTGATGGTATCGATTATATTCCAGGTGTTGATTTGGGCATTATGTATGTCATTAATTCCCCTGATGACGATCGCTTCGATTTCACAAAAAACAATAATAATCCCAATATCCTTTATAATGGTAAAACCATCCCCCATGTTTATGCGGCCTATGCTGCTGATGGGATTGGATTGTTGAAGGACCCAAGATTTCCTTCATTGACAAAGCATTTTGATGCTGCAAGAACCTCAATAAATGATAATAGGGGACTACGTGATGAAATTCTGGCACGTTCCGCAGAAACTTATCTTATGGCAGCAGAAGCAAAAATTCGTCAAAATGCATTTGGCGCTGCCTTGTCGTACATTAATACCATTCGTAATCGCGCTTCCTACAAGGGTGGAGAAGACCGTTCCTATTACACTGATGGTGCGGCTGCTTATCCTACCTCCGATTTTTCGCAACCGTTTTCAGATAATTCATTTATGAACGAGAATTCTTATTACGAATCAAATAACATTCCGTATACTACCTCTGCAACCGATCTAACTATTAGTGGCCCCGGGAGTTTACCCGCTGAAGATGAGGCTATCATTGCCAAATTGGGCTATGGCAGCGAATATGACCGTATGCTATGTTTAGTTTTAAATGAGCGCACTAGGGAACTATGCGGAGAATGGCACCGCTGGGAAGATTTAAGTCGCACCAAAACACTAGTGGCCAGAGTTAGGGCCTATAACCCTGAAGCAGCCCCTAATATTCAAGATTTCCACAACTTAAGACCTATACCGCAAACATTCCTAGACGGCGTATATACAGAAGGTCGTACATTGACCGCTGATGAAAAGTCGGCAATGCAGAATCCAGGGTATTGATCATTAAAAATAATTGGTTGAGTTAATTTAGTTTTTTAAGAGTCCCGACCAAAAATTGGGACTCTTTTTTTTGAAGTAGCTAAAAATTGACTATAAACGGAAAAATACGGGAAACCAAAATGATTGCATTCCAACGATAATTCGTTAACTTTCAGATAAGGTGATAACCCGTTCCCAGTATTGATTATAGCCAACTATAGGTAATAAATAATAGATTGTGCCAATACTGCAGCAGAGAATCTATATTTAAATAACTAATAACAACCCTATGAAAACATGCATTTATTCGCTCTCTTTTAGTATGCTATTCGTCTTTGCTTCCTGTGAAAAGGTAAAAGAAAATGGCCAGCTAATTCAATTGATAAATACGTCAGAATTAGACTTATTGGACAAGCCCATTTCTATTGAAAAAAAATTACTGAGACTGAAAGATGGCCTTGCCAAATATCCTCTTGTAGTTTTTAATCTGGATACGCTTCCGTCACAACTAAATGATACGGATAATGATGGGCAGTGGGACGAGCTTTTTTTTGTTGCTGATTTTAACCCAAAAGAATCAAAGGCTATTAAGCTGAATTGGACATACCAAAAACCAATTTATACGGCAAGAACCAGTGTTAGGTTTGGTAAACGAAGCTCAGCGGATACCCCGGTACAGCCAACCACCAGCGAAACCATGATGGCCAAAGAACTTCCCAAAAGTCTGGGCTACCAACAATACCAGACCGATGGGCCTTCCTGGGAAAATGACAAGGTGGGGTTTAGACATTATTTGGACGGTAGAAATGCAAAAGACCTTTTCGGAAAAAAGACTTCTGGCATCTCTCCTGAGGATGTTGGTCTTAACGCAAATGGTGCCGTAGAGGACAACTATCATGTAATGGAAGACTGGGGCAGGGATATTCTTGCCGTTGGCAATTCCGTTGGCTTGGGGGGCTATGCCCTTATTACCGAGAATGAATTTATGAGATTGGGGGTAACCGTAGAAGATTCTATAAACAATGTAGAAAAAACGTCTTTTCAAATTGTTGCAGAAGGACCTGTAAAATCTATATTATCTTATACATATGACCATTGGATGCCCAATGACAGGACTTATTCGGTCAAAGAAACCACTTCTATTTGGCCAGGGATCTATGGCTATAAAAATACGGTTGCGGTATCTGGTTTAAAGGGCGATGAATATTTAGGCGTTGGCCTTGTCAACATTCATACGGATAAGGCCTTGAAAATATTGGATGATAACAGCAAATATGTAGCCTTGTATACTCATGATAAGCAGACCTATGATAAGGAATGGTGGCTGGGAATGGCACTAATTGTACCCAAGGATAAATATTTAGGGTATTTGGAAGCTCCCAAAACTGGAAATCTTTCCAACAGTTATTTAGCAAAACTTAAAATAGGCAACAACGAGCCAATAAGTTACTTTGCCATTGCTGGATGGGAGCTCAGTGACGAAAAATTTACAAACGAAACCTATTTTATGGATTATTTAAAAATGCTAACCCGTCAACTTTCTGCAGAAATAGTTATCGAAGTAAAAAATTAACTAAAAAGCCCTATAAAAATGGATCTAACTAAATACATAATCATCAAAAATTTATCATTTCTAATAGTTGCGATTTCCATTCAAACACCAATAATTGCACAGGAGCCCACCAATGATGTAACCACTCCCTTACATTTGCTGCAACCGGACTATCCTACTCCCTACGGCACCAAATCCGTAGCGCAAATCACAGCCACCTTAGATAGGGTCTATAATTTTCTGGATGCTTCAACCCCTGCAAAATTGGTGGATAGCAAATCCAATCAAGAAGTAACCAATCTAAAAAGGCTGGACGAAAATACCTTATTTGCCCCTGGTGCGTTCCGACTTACCAGTTACGAATGGGGCGTTACCTATGCTGGAATGCTTCTGGCTACTGAAGCAACTGGCAACCCAAAATATGCCAACTATACCAATGAAAGAATTAAACTCATAGCGGATATTGCCCCCTTTTACAAAGAACAGATTAAAAAAAATAAAGATTTCCCTTCTCCTATATCCACGGTCCTTAAACCCCATGCATTGGATGATGCCGGTGCGGTTTGTGCCGCGATGATAAAAGTGGAAAGAGCAGGTCTCAAAGCCGACCTAAGACCATTGATCGATAATTTTATAGATTATATAAGCAATAAGGAATTTAGGTTTTCAGACGGAACACTTGCCAGAAACAGACCTCAACCCAACACTTTATGGCTAGATGATCTTTTTATGAGTGTCCCGGCATTGGCCCAAATGGGGAAATTGACGGGAGAGATTAAATATTTTGATGACGCCGTAAAACAGCTGGCCCAATTTTCCGAAAGAATGTTCAATAAAGGGAATGGACTGTACATGCACGGCTGGGTGAAGGCTATGGAAGATCACCCACAATATCATTGGGCAAGAGCCAACGGTTGGGCTGTAATGACCATGGTTGAATTACTGGAAGTATTACCGAAGAACCATCCCGGTTATATAATGGTGTTAACACAATTACAGGATCATATCAAAGGATTGGCCAGCTATCAAAATGGAACAGGATTCTGGCACCAACTTATAGACCGCAGCGATACGTATTTGGAAACTTCTGCAACAGCAATCTACACCTATGCCATAGCAAGGGCCATCAATAGGGAGTACATAGATAAATTGGCCTATGCACCCATGGCCTTGTTAGGATGGAATGCTGTTGCCACCAAGGTAAACGCCAAAGGACAGGTTGAAGGGACTTGTGTAGGAACAGGAATGGGGTTTGATCCTGCATTTTATTATTACAGGCCCATCAATGTGTTCGCAGCACACGGTTATGGTCCAGTAATGCTTGCAGGAGCTGAAATAATCCTATTGCTGAAAAACAATGAATTTGAGATAAACGATAGTTCGCTGCAATTGAAAGTAAAAAAATAACTATGTCTAGAAATGCATTTAAGATGAAATTAAAGCCAGGTTTTGAGGCCGAATATAAAAAGCGCCATGATGAAATTTGGCCAGAACTTTCCGCTTTACTTTCAAAGAAAGGTATCTCTGAATATTCCATTTTTTTGGACGAAGAAACCCTTACCCTTTTTGCTTTTCATAAGTTGGCGGATAATTTTAATGGGGAGGTTATTCCAAATCAACCCATAGTAAAAAAGTGGTGGGCCTATATGGCCGATATTATGGAAACCAACCCCGACAATTCCCCACAATCAAGTACACTAAAAGAAGTATTCTTTATGGAGTAATTAATTTTAGAAAATCTTATTTCACCGTTTATCTAAAATGAAAATACTTCATTACTATCGGCTAGTGAATTCTCATGCCCATCACAAATTTAATACAATTTATGGTCATGAATGCCAAGTGTTAGTCACCATAAGTGAGTTGATTATTGCTTCAATTTTAAATGGAATCCGAAAATCAAATCGGGATACACATGCTTTCCCTTAAAGGCTACTTATTCAGTTCTATACTAGCCAATATAAACGGACCTGTTCCTTTTGGGTCATTGGGGCGAATAATTTCATTTACATAATATTCATAGGATCCATCCCTATATGGGTCGCCTCCCAAACCGGCCACTCCGCATACTTTATTGAGGTTTACAACACCGTTTTCCTCAATAGATATTAAATTATCCAATATTCCCGAGTATGCCTTTTCTGCAATATCCAAGTATTTTTCCGGTAAATATCCCTTATGGACACCTTTGGCAAAGGCATAGGTAAACATGGAGCTACCGGAAGCCTCCAAATAGTTGCCTTCACGATCACCCTGATCCAACACTTGGTACCAGAGGCCAGTTTTATCCTGATATTTAGTAACCGCTTCTGCAAATTGATTCAGGTAGGTAATAATTCTTTCATGGCCAGGGTGGTCCTCAGGTAAAAAATCCAAAACATCTACTATAGCCATACCGTACCAGCCCATGGCCCTGGACCAGAAATGAGGTGAGGTCCCGGTTTTCTTATCGGCCCACTTTTGTTCCCTGCTTTCATCCCATCCGTGGTACAAAAGACCTGTATTTTTATCAAGACTATGCTTTTGGATCAAATCAAATTGATGCACTATATCATCGTACACCTTGGTCACCTCAGCCTCGTCCTTTTCAAAAATTTTGGTGTATTGCGCATGAAAGGGCTCTGCCATATACAATCCGTCCAACCACATTTGATAGGGATATCGCTTCTTGTGCCAAAAACCTCCATCCGAAGTTCTTGGCTGGGAATCCATTTGGCTGCTTAAGGTCTGCATGGCCTTTAAAAACCTTTCTTCCTTGGTTTTATCATGTAGGTACAATAAAACATCACCAGACTTGATCATGTCAAGGTTCTGGTCTTCCAAAGAATATGTTTTTATGGTTCCCGTACTGTCAATTAAATCATCGGCATAAGCGTAGATATAGTCATAGTATTTTTGCTTCTTGGCTTCCTCATACACTCTTATGGCGGCAGATAGCACCAGTCCATTAGTATAGCTCCATCTAGGTTTGTCCACAAAGTCGAGCTTGGTGGCATCCGGAAAACGCTCAATTTCTGACATCAGCATTCTTTCGGACCACTTAAGGTTTTCAGGAACAATTATCGAGGTAGTAGTGTCCTCTGTTACTTGTTTGGATTCCCCTTTGGTCTCCTTACACGAAGTAACAGATAAACCAATAGTCAATACACAAATAGAAATGTAAGTTCTTAAATTTTTCATGCTTTATAAGTTTAGTGAATTAGTAGTGTTTAGCCTTTCCAATTTTTTGTCCAAATCCAAAATAAAAGATGCCTCATCTTTAATGCCATTGGGTTCTTGTTCCCATGCCCCAAGCAAATAGTAGGCGATTTTATCTGTGGTTGGTTTAAATACAACAAGATGATCATTGATTCCCTCTTTCTGTTCGGCAACTTGATCGATCCTATAAAAAATAGCCATCCCCAATTTATCGGTGTCATTCACTAATGTCTGGGCACCATATGTTGCTATATACCCCCACTTTATCCCTTCTTTTTTCTTTAGGGCAATATCCTGGAATTTCACTATCCCAGTACAAATACCTGAAATGGCTTTGGACGGGGTCAATGTTGCAAGTGTGTACCTGTCTTCCTTAAAAATGGACAATGTGGCATCCAAATCAATACTTTCATTACCCGTTTCCCAACCCTTGTAGTCAATATACACCGTAGAGTTACTCTCCGTATTTTCAATTTGTACAAAAGTATTGTCCACATTTCTAAAATGGGCCACCGTGTCATTTACCAATCTACCATAACCGCCTATACCCATGGATTTTCCGGCCTTCAAAATATCCTGTCCCCAATCTGCGGGCTCGTGATAGGAATCGAAACCATCTTGCCCTACATAGGGCAAGACCAAAGAATCTACCTTCTTGCCATAAATGTCTATGGCGTTCCTCCAGTCCAAATATAGCCTATAACCAATTTGATTGTTTTCCCATCCCGGGCCCTCGTAACGAATAAAAAAAGAATGGTCCGTGTGATTTTTAGGAACCTCCAATTCTTGTACATTTTTAAAGCCATCTCCCCCAACATACTTTCTTCCAACCCATTCCCCGCCCTCCTTAATGGAGATTTCTGCGTAAGTTTTAAGGGGTGTATGGACCGCGACCCCAACACTTTCCCCAACATCGGGTATGGTTTCGTTTTTGACCGATTTATCTTTACAGGCCATGATCCCCAATAAGGCAAGACATAGTACAGCGATTTTTTTCATAATTTATGCATTGTAGTTATTTATAGTTTAATACTCAACTCCATTTATAGTAGTATTCTTAAATATAATAGGTTGTGAATTTTCAATAGATAAAGGAGTTTTTGCTCCTTTGATATGAACATTTGTCAAGCTTACGTTTTCAACCGGGCTTTCGGCCCTACCTTTGATAAGAATGCCATATTCACCACCGTTTTCCACCTCTATATCCTCTAAATGGATATTCTTGATGGTAGGAATAAAATTCCCGTCCTGATTGCCATAGATTGCATAGTAGGTGTTAATTTTTAATACCGCCTCTTTTACCTGCCCTACCTGAATATTTTTTACAAATACATTCTCAACAAAGCCTCCCCTTAGCGTATTGGTCTTTATGCGAATTGCCCTTTCCAAGTTGGGGCTATCCATATTACAGTTTCTAACATACACATTCCTTACCCCTGCAGAAATTTCACTTCCCATAACCACACCTCCATGGCCATCCTTCATTTTACAATTCTCTACAACAATATTCTCACTTGGAATATTCACTCTTCTTCCTTCTTCGTTTCTACCGGATTTGATGGCAATACAATCATCGCCTGTGTCGAATACGCAATTAGTAATGTGCACATTTTTGGAATACTCTGGATCACAACCATCATTGTTGGGGCCATGGCTTGTTACCGTTACCCCATCAATTGTAATGTTGTTGCATTTTATGGGGTGCATAACCCAAAATGGGGCATTGGTGAATGTTACTCCCTTCACAAGTATATTTTCACAATCAAAAGGTTGAAAAAAGCTCGGCCGCAATTGGTAACCTTCCCCAAACAAACGGTCTAAAGCCGGCGTTGCTTCTTCATTCATTTTACGCAACCTAGGCAAGTTGTGATCATCTTTTTGCTCCGGTTGCCCATCAATATGCCCATATTCTTCCGCTCCGCTCCAAGGCCACCAATTTGTTTTACTTGCCTGTCCATCAAAAACTCCCTTTCCCGTAACGGCAATATTCTTTTGTTTATAGGCGTAAATCAAGGGCGAATAATTCATGAGTTCCACGCCTTCATAAGAGGTATGGACAACGGGCAGATAGGCACTGGAATCCTTTGTAAACAAAACCACAGCGCCTTCCTCCAAATGTAGGTTCACATTGCTTTTTAGGTGAATAGGCCCGGTTAAAAAACTTCCTTCCGGTACAATCACCTTACCTCCGCCTTCTTTATTACAACTCTCAATGGCCAATTTAAAGGCCTGGGTATTATCTGTACCGCCATCTGCTACGGCGCCAAAATCGACTATATTAAAATCCCTATCCGGAAATTGAGGCACTACTATATCCTTAATTATCCTATCGGCAGCGGCAAATGCATCCACAACCTCCTTTTGCTCTTTTGGTGCCTCCTTACAGGCAGTGGCAACAGAACCTAAAAACAGAATAATGAGTGATGTATTTAGAAAAAAGCGAAGGCTGACATTCATAACATTAAGATTTATGCAATCGATTGTACTAATATAATAAAGTTCTGGCTTTCAACATAATTTAACGTGAGTTCGATATAAGGACTATCCAATTCTTTGAAGGTTGTCTATATTGATGTTTGGTTTTGTTGGGTAAAAGGCATATGCAATGAGTCCGGAAACCATATTTGTGATGAAGT
>NZ_JASWIM010000021.1:0-110155 GCF_030291335.1 Arenibacter flavimaris | reverse complement strand
CGATCTCTTTGAGGGTCTTAATGATCTGGCTTTCGCTAAACTTGCTTTTCTTCATGTGACAGTTAAAATTTAAAATTAATAAATTTGAATTTTATACTGTCCTATTTTTAGGGAAGGCTACAAATGGTCAATAGGTTTATGACCTATTACATGGTTGTTTTCATCAAGCGTTACAAATGAATTCTGTGCAATCTCAATAATGTTTCCTTCAATGTCTGTAAAGTAAAAAAAGAGTCCGCCGAAAGGTGGTTCTGTGGGTTCTTTCAAGATTTTAACTTTGTCTTTTAGTTGGTCGTACAACTTTAATACTTCTTCTTTACTATTTACATTATAGCCAATTGTCACAGAACGAAACCCTTGTCCTTTATGGTCAACACCTATAAAATCAGCAAGCATTTTCTTGTCGCAAATGCTCAATAAAAAACCATTGAGTTTATAAAAAGCTCTGTCTTTGTTCTCTGCAACTGTTGTCCAACCTAAAACGTCTCCGTAGAAGTTTTTCATTGCGTTTAGGTCATCTGCTCCAATGGTTAGTACACTTATCCTTTGTTCCATTTATTGATTTTATTTTCGTGTAATTACAGTTTATAATGTCTTATTCGTTGTTTTCCTAGAACTTTTTTCCTTTTACAATTGCAGAAGATATTTGTCCGCAATGATGCGCATTATGATTAAGTAAAACCGATAATAGTTTTATTCGTGCTATTTTACCAAACCAAGTTGTCTCAATTTCTTCAAGCCATTCTTGGTCTGAGGTATTGGCAACTAATTTCTCAAGCGTATTGTAGCCTTTTTCAAAATACATACGACTAGTTTCAAGATCAAACTTAATACCTGTATCGTTTTTCCCCATGGTTGTTCCTTCTACATCGGTTTCGTAGCCAAAGAATTGTCCAATTAAATTTGTTGTCTCACCGATATGTCTATAAATAAATCCTACAGACGCTGTTTGCTCTTTTAAGCGATACGTTGAATTTTCAGTGTTTATGTTTTTACAGAAATGGGAACAGTCTTTTCGGTTTTGTTCAAGTAATTGTAATAAGATTTCGTTTTGCATTTTTAAAATATTTTAGTTCTTTTTATTCTTTAAAACAGTTTCCAAATTTTTAAGTTTATTATTCCAAAATTCATCAAAATGGTTAATCCAAGCTTTTAGCTCATTAAATCCTTCCTGATTTAAAATACAATGTCTTTCCCTGCCTATTTCTTGAATTGATATAAAGCCTGCTGATTGCAATATTTTAATATGTTTTGAAACCGCAGGTCTGCTCATCTCAAAATTTTCTGCTAACGCATTTATATTATAGGTGTTTTTGGTAAGCATACCCAATATTTGCCTACGGCTTGGATCTGCAATTACCTGAAAGGCATCAAGGGTTGGTATTGACATGTTAGTGGGGGGTTAAATTCGTAAACATTTTTTGAATGTTTTTGTCCCAACCATCAAACATAGCAGTAAGAATGGAACTATTTCCTTCTTTAAATCCACTGTGAACAAGGGTTAATTCAGTTCCCTTATCTTTAGTTTCTAGAGTCCACTCCACAATGGTTTCTAGTGTTGGATTGTTTTTGCTCAAACCACCGTTCCAACTATATACAAGTTTTTTTAAAGGTATAATTTCCAAAACCTTGCAATAAAAGTTTCCGTCAAGATTTAAACTGGGAATCGGATTTGTTGTAAACTTAAACTCGTGTCCCAATTTGAGTTCAAAATTATTGGGCATCAACCACTTTTCGATTAACTCAGCTTTTGTAAGGAATTCCCAAATTTCTTTGGATGATTGGTGATAAAACCATTTGTGTTTAATTTCTGTCTTCATTTTTATGTAACTTATAGGTTACACGAATATATATGTAACTTTAAAGTTACGCAAGTATTTTGTACTATTTATTTTACTCCTTGTAGAGAACGTCTTTGGCTTATAATTAAATAGTTTAGATAAGTACTTCAAATTGTAGCTTAAATCTTTTTGTAGGCTTCCCCATTTAGGACACCTCTAAATCAACTGAAATTCAGTGATAGATTCCACATTTTTAAACAATAACTCTTTATTGTTTACACTCACTTTCTCAGAGTCTTAACTATTTTTTGAAAAGGAAAACTAAATACAATGCGACAATAAATTAATTGTGGCTCCATTCGGATCTTTTATAAAAAATCTTTTTACGCCCCAAGGTTCAACTGTTAAGGGATAAACTATTTCAATAGTTTGTGCATTGGCACGTTCATACCATTTGTCAATATCCGATACTTCAATAGATAAGAAAATCGCTTTATTATCCAGAGGCTTATTTTTATCATTTTGAAAAATTGAGATTTGTGCCTTTGAGTATTCTTTGGATGCAAAAGTTAAAACCCATTCCATATCCATCACCAATTTCATATCTAAAAACTTAGTATAAAACTTTTTGCTTGCTTCTATATTATTGGAATAAATATTAGGAACTATTCTTAGAATAGATGTCTTCATTATAAATCTTTATTTGGTATCTAATTCGATCGCTTGCAAAATATAATATTCAAGTATTACATCGTTACAATCCTTAGGATCGCTTATTCTTAAATTTAAAGATTTGTTCCCTACACCTTCCATAAGGTTATACTTATCTTTAAACTGTTTACCATCTGTAAATGAAAATGTTATCCCTTTTTACGTAGGACTCACGGAAATGATAATTCTATTATGTCTATACACAGGAACTCCATAATATTTTTCAGTTCCTCCTCGCATTTCTTCTTTTAGCGTTGGAAATTTAGTTTTGATCAAGCTCCGAAATTTTGTAAAAATGGGTTGATGTTCTTCCTTGATTTTATCTTTTATAAATTGATTGATGGTACTCATGTGAGATTAATTTTTAACATTGTATTTTTTGTAGATAATTAGCACAGGACCAAACCCAAATAGCACAAAAAACGATAACAATTCTACCAAGCCAGCCAATTGAAGTTTCTGGTGTAATCACACCATTTGTTTCACTCAAATAAACACTCATTGCAGCTATTAAAATAAACTCTAAAACCCAGAGTATGATGGTTAACAGAAGTATGTTTTTTTTATAAGGTTTAAGCGGTTCCTGTTTTCTGAATTGAAAAGTAATAAACACCGTAGCCAAAACCATAAACCCTAATAAGCCTGCTGCAGAATTATGAATTTGACCGCTTATAGTCATCTTCTCGGGAAGTGTACTTACTGGATCTGTATTGAAAACACCCGCTAAGAAATTACCAAGGGATGCTATTATTAATAGTACACCTCCGATTTTTGAACCCGTATTCGGTAATTTTCTAATTAGGTATAAACCTAAAAACAGAAAGCTTATTCCAAGTGAAAAGAATGCAATTTTCATTAACCAGCCTGCATTTCCTAATGCATATTCGCTAATGGGCTGCCATATTGGATTTACCTTAGTGTTGATGATATGTAAGAGTACTAGCAGGATAATAAATCCAATAGCACCTATTTTGGTGATCGTTAACCTATTCATAAAATTTAAATCTAAGGATGATAATTTATTCCCTTTTACCTTTAATGTAAGCATACATAGCCATGGCGTGCCCATGACCTAACTCAAATTCTTCTTTTAACCAGTTGGTTACCTCGGTAGCTTTTACAACTAATTCTCCATTTTTGGTAAACCCTTTGTCTTCAGCTAAATTTTGAAAATCTTGAGCGGTTTTACCTGTTTTTTCTTCGATGTTTTTGATGTATGTTTTAAATGACATAATTATTGATTTTTAGAATTTGAAATTATTTTGTGGCTATATACATAAGAAACTCCTAATACAACACCCACTATGATTGGCATTAAGATATTTGCTATAACTTGATCAACCGCTATATGGCTTATGGCCGCAAAAATTAAATTGAATGTTAAACCTGCATACGCCCATTCCCTTATCTTGGCAGGAAGTTTTGTGAACATTATTGTGGTTGCGCCTAGTATTTTACAAACTATTAAAGCATATGCGAAATAATCCGGATAGCCTAAGGGTTTGGTTCCAGCGTTAAAATATTCGTGTGCAAATAAAAGCGTTACCAATGGCATTAATGCCTCCATTACAAAAATGACGGAAGTGGATATCCAGAATATGATTTTATTCTTTTTTATAGCTGTTATTTATTTTGATAATTAATCATCCAATTAATTCCATATTTATCTGAGAATTCACCAAAGTAGGCTCCAAAAAACATATCAGCCATTGGCATGGTAATCTTACCCCCAGAAGAAAGTTCATTAAATAATCTATCAGCTTCTTCTCTTGTTTCAGGTTCAAGACAGATATGCATATTATTTCCTTTGGATAAATTAAATCCCATTTCTTTTGGAGCGTCAGTACCCATTAAAATATGTCCTCCCAAAATAGGAAGTTCAACATGAAGAATCATATTTTTGACTTCATCGGATATTGGAGGATGACCTTGTTCGGCAGGAATGTCACGAAATTTTTGGATTCCTTTTCCGCTAAATTCAGTTTTGAAAACTGATTTATAAAAATTAAAAGCTTCTTCTGTATTACCTGCAAAGTTTAAGTAGGTTGTTACTCGAGCCTTATTGTCTGGTTTATTTTGTTTACGTAGTAAAAATTGTGATGCAATGTATTGGTCAAGATTTTCAAGCCCTGCAGTAAACCCTTCTTTAAAGCCCATTTTTATAATCGTTTCCAAGTCTTCCAATTTATCAAACTGTAGATTAATATTTACAATGGATTCATCTCCTTGATCCATAAATTCATTGTACCACTTCACTCGTGGTTTGGTGTTGTTTGTAATTGCATTTTCATCACAAAACGCATCCATTCCTGAAAAGCTTTTTAAGGGTTTAATGTTTTCAAAATCAAATAAGCACCAATGTTTTTCTCCTTCTGGACTTACCATGTAATAATGCCATTGTCCGCCCTCAATAAAATTCATTGATTTAGTTTTGTTTTTGTAAGGCTTTGGAGCCCACCATTGATCCAAAATTTCAGGAGTGGTCCAGGCGGTCCAAACCAAATCTTTTGGAGCGTTAAAAGATCGTTGGACTTTTATTTGTTTATTGTTCCTGTCGACTTTAAAGTCGAATAAAATTGCTTTGTTCATTATTGTTTGTTTTTTAATTGATTTAAAATATTGTCTAAATTATCGAAGCGATTTTCCCAAATGGCTCTAAATTGTTCTAACCATTTATCGATTTCTTTCATTTTATCAATTTTTAGTTGATAGTGAATTTCACGCCCTTGTTGGTTGGCTTCGACCAAGTCGCATTCATTTAAAATTTGAATGTGTTTAGAAATAGTAGGTCTAGCAGCATCAAAGTTTTCTGCTATGGCACCAGCTGTCATAGTTTGGGAAGTAAGTAAAACTAAAATAGCTCTCCTTGTCGGGTCAGAAATTGCTTGAAAAATATCTCGTCTTAATTTCATTATGAAGTTATTTGACTACAAATATGTATGAAGCCATTTAACTACACAAATAAATATCAGATTTCATTTGAATTTTGTTGAAAGTTTAGACAGACAACAAGAAGAACTTCACAGGCAAAGTAAGACTCCTATAATCCAAATTGCCTTAGATGATGGTCCGTATGTTTATAAACCAAAATACCGATTTGCTCTTTGGTCATTTTACCGAAGAAATCGTGAATGAATCTAGGGTTGTTGTAGTTTTCATATTTATAAATCAAATCAATCCATTTTAACTTTTCCAATTCCAAATCTCCATCTATTGCCTGTACTTTAAACTGGTCTGAAGTAGGAATGTTTCTGTCCAATGGTCTATCATCTTTTATCATTCTTTTCAGTGCCATTTTTCCAAATAGTTTTCCAATAAAAGCTTGTTTGTAGGTTTGGTCTTGTGTCCCTAGTATCCATCCATTCCAATAGGTATTGTGTCTTAGCATTTGGACCACATTCATTTTGCCCCATTCAGCTTTTTGTTCTTTACGTATTTGTTCAATTCGTTTTACTAATTGATCTCTTGTATTTTTGTCGAATATGGTTTTCATTTTTACATTTTTATACAGTATGAAGTAATCGCTTTTATTTTAACTCCTTTTGCACCTTGAAACATGTAAAAATCAGAAAACGCATACTTTTCCCCGTTCTGCATTTTCATCATCCCATTTGCAGCGCCTTCTTTTCCGTGCGATAAGATTTGGTCAATAATCAATTCGGATGCTTTTATTGATTTCATTTCCTCCAATGCTTTTGCAAAATTTACCTTGCCTTCAATTTGTTGATCCCCAATGATATTCCAGACAATATCATCGGATACACTATCGATTAAAAATGTTAGGTTTCCTTCAGCAAAGGCGATATTGTATTGCTTTAGAAACTCCATTTTGGGCGAGTTCCCACAATTTGGACTTGATATTATTTTGATCATTTTTTAACGTTTTAACTTTACATATTCTCATTATACAATAAGTTAAACTTATGACTATCCGGGTCTTTAAAAACACAAACATAATAGCCATTATCATCATAAAAAGCTTTCCTATCTTTATTGGAGTCGAATAATATTTTACCTCCTGCCTTATTTATTATATTTATCCAGTAGTCGTATTCATCTTTACTATCTACCGCCATAGAAAACATCACCTCATTACCTTTGGTTAAATCAGCATAGCTACCCTCCATACTTGATTCTAACTTTTCTTTTTTGAAGAAATGAATGACAAAATTGTCGACACCAAAAAAGAAGCTTACCAAATCATCTGATGGACTGCCATTGAGTTGAAAGCCTAATGATTGATAAAAAGTTATAGTTCGCTCTATGTTTACTACGCCTAGGTTTGCCCAAATTTGTTTTGTTCTCATATTAGTGATTTGATAGAACCGACTTGTTTAATGCTTGCCATAATATAATCTATACATATTTTAACTAAATAAAGCCAAAGGAATTCTCTTCTGTATCCTTCATTATGTAAACATACCCGTGCTTGCCAATGGAGATTTTTGGTTGAATAATTTTATCGCCACTTTCCTCTACACGTAATTCAGGTCATTTACATCATCACAACCAAAATAAACTAGACTATCTCGGGGGATTAAATGTTTTCATTTTTTGAATAATTTAATCATTATTATTACAAAAGTGAAAAAAGGAAATCAATAAAAACTTGTCCCATGGCAAGTTCTAATCTTGAAGAGTGATTTCTTTCCTTATCATACTTATAAGGGTATCGGTAATCCCCAGGAATGAAGCAATGTATTTTAGTGGTATTTATTTTATTATTTGAGGTTTTTATAATATTAAGTGTAAATACCTTTGGGAAGCATTGAGTGTATGAATTTTAACGGCACGATGTTTTACTTTAAAAAGTTGGTGGCACATCCAAGTTTGACCACAATCCGTTAAACCATCTAGATTACTATATAAGTTTTGAAAAGTATTAAAATCAATTTTATAAACTTCACCATTAATTAATGCATGTTTTGATTCTTTAGACAGAATGTTAGGAAATAAAGAGGCAACCTCTATTAGAATATCGTTGGGAGCAAAAAACTCTGTAGTTATTTCATTTCCCTTATAGTCAATAAGATATGATCTAAACATTGGGGTAGTTATATATTTTTTCAAAAAAGGAATCTTTCTTTTTATTTATTTTTATAGAAATAATCAAAATGAAGAATATTGGGTTAGTCTTATCATACAGCGAAAATTTTGTGATTAAGGAAAACATCCATGTGGTTGGTAAGCATTTTTTTTATCGTAAATGCTCCAAAATAACCTATTGAGTATATAAAAAAATGTCTTGATTTTTAGCAATTGTGGCCCCTCAAAAATGTTACTGTAGAAATTTTTCATTGTATACAATACAAACATAAATTATCTTATTTTTCCCTTTAAACCGTTATTGCTTAAGTTTTTTGCATCCGCTTATTGTTCTCTATAATTATCCAGGATTTTCGTACTTACCCAATAAATATCATTATTGCTTGTGTAAAAGAGATACTTTCCGTCCTTGGTTACAAACGGACAAAGTTCGTGCTTTGCCGTATTAATTGTATTTCCCATATTCACTGCATCGCCCCATTTACCATCCTTATCTCTAAAGCTGATGTATAGATCACCTTGGCCATTCCCATTTTTTCGAATTGAGCAAAATATCATATACGACTCATCTGGCGATATGAACACATCCGCTTCATACCTATTTGTATTTATGGCTTTGGGCATTTGTTCCGGTTTTAAGAATTCTCCTTTTTTGTATTCTGACCGCCATATATCAAAGGCATAGCTCGGGGCATTTACCGATTTATCCTTTGATGCAAAATAAAGTGTACCATCATTTGTAAAAGAAGCGTAGTACTCGTTTAAATGGCTGTTGACTGGTAACCCTAAATTGATAGGCTCTGACCAGTTTGATTGTTTATTTTCTCTCTCTATGTACCAAATATCTATATCATCTTTAGTACTGTTTTCATTTAGTGAACGATTGGAAATAAAATACAATCTTTTTTCATCCGGGGATAACATTGGATCATTGTAGCTTATAGTATCCGAATCGAATAGCTTGCCCTGTGGTGTCCAAACACCATCTTTTAATTTGGTATAATGTATTTCCATTACGCCATTATTGTCCACCCCAAAATAGAATTCATTCCCATCACCGGATATGGTACAGCCAAACTCATGTCTATTGGGTTTTGAAATTATATCCGGCGCAAATAATTCTGGTTCGTTTAAAGGCGGTTTTTGACCAAAATATACCATGGTATTGTCTGTTTCCGAACCAACATTTCCTTTTGCAGATTCAATTAGTTTTTTTGGATCGAAGCCGATACCATTTTTTAATACAATTTCCACTTCTCGAATAATTTTAGGGTTACTTTCCAGATCTCCATTGAGAACTACAATATTGGCCAACTTTCCTTCCTCAATTGTCCCTATATCGGTTCTTGACAGTAACTTAGCACCATTAGAGGTCATTACCTGTATGGCTTCTTCCGGCTCGAATCCAGCCTCTATAAAAAGTTCGTAATTTTTTTGATCTCCAAATCCGGGCATATTGTGAAGTCCAGGGTCCGGACCTGCTACCAGTAATCCACCTTGTCTGAAAAATTGTAGCTCATATGCCATTGATTTTGCCAACCATTCTGGTTTAAAATACCAGTCTTCACCTTGTTCTTGCTTACGTAACTTTCGTTTCTGATAAGCTTCCTTGTGAAAGGGAGCCATTACTTCAAGATCTCTTGCATCCGCTTTAACGTTGGCTTGGGCTTCAAATATGGCCAATGTTGATCCTAAGGCTACTTCATTGCTTATAAGTTTTTGTTGTACTTTTTTTACCTCATTACTGTTAATGTCAAGATTTGTTCTGAAATCGGTATTACCCGAACAAACACCGGCTTCTTTATCTGTAGCATGGTCGTAATTGTGAATGAAACCGTGTTCTATAGCATCTATACTGATTTCTGCAGCTTCGGAATAAGTTGTAGCACACAGGTGACCTGTTACTTTTAGATTATTCCTATGTGCTTCATCAACTATTACTTTTAAGTCCTGTGGCCTGGTATTTCTATAGACCTTAAGCCATTTTACGCCTTGTCCGGCCCAATATTTAATGGTGTCCCGGACCATTTTTTCATCTGTAAATCTTATGAAATTTGATTTGCCCTTCGATCCTGTCAAGTATGGCCCCGAATTAATGATTTCCGGCCCAGGCTGCTCCCCCCTATCAATAGATTTTGCTATAGCTATCTCTTCGTAGGGATTTCCTGTTCCACAAGTTTGAATTGTAGTCACACCACATGCTAAATATAGTTTAGGTGATGAAGATAGCATTGCGGATTCGGGTATTCTCATATGGTTGTGCATACCAATAATTCCCGGGATGATAGTCCTACCGGACAGATCCATTTCATGAAAGCCATTGGTAATTTCAATATTCTTAGAATCTCCGATATCTACTATTATTCCATTTTCGATTAGAACAGTCTGTGAATTTCTGGAAGGATTCCCAGTCCCATCAATTATTTTTACATTTGATAACGCAATGTTTGGAGAGTCGATGGAAATAAAACTTTGGGTATAATCCGATATGTCATTTTTTTTGGTTTGAATATCCGTTACTTGTTTCTGTCCACATCCTTGAAGCGAAACCAAAATGGTGAAAGTTAAAATTATAGTTATTCTATTCATTGGTGCAGTATATTAAGTGTCATCTTAATTTGATAAATTGCCGGTTATGAAAGATTCTAATGACCAGCGCCCATGTAAGGATTTTTTAAATTAGGTTCCTATGCTTTTTGCCAAAGGACCAAATCAAGGATTTGACGGTGTTTATAAATGGCATTGAACTTATTTGAACCAACGGACGCCCTATCTGTTATGTAAAGTGTTACCATGCTATTTTTGTTTTTCATTTAAATGTTTTACGATATAATCCAATTGGCTATCTATTCCATCGATTAAGTCCTCTACAGTTTGTTCAACTTCTATGTCGGGCAATATTCCACTCCCCTTCGGGACCGATTTGTCACGAACATATTTATCTATATGTACAAATGGCATACGAACCAAAATCTTGGAATTAGGTAATTCATAAAGTGCAGAATATTGTGCCCTATGAAAATAATACCCTCCACCTGTTTCATTACCAATAAGTGTAATTTCCTGAGAGTTTTTTGCGTTCAGTGCAAAAGCAGAAGCGGCAGAAAAGGTATTTCCGCCTATTAACACATACACCTTGCCCTTAAATGGACTTTTATAAGGCATCATTTCTGCCTGGGCATGGTCTTTGGTTAGTATCCACCGTCCACCTTCCTGCTCGGTCGAAGCAAAATATGTTTTAAAAAACTCGTTGTAATCGGACATACTGTGAATAACATACCTCTCTTTGGGAAGAGTATCTGTAACCGTACTTTCGGCTATTCTTTGCTTAAAAGGTTTCTCTGTTAAAAAAGAGAATAAATTAATTGCATTGATTCTGTATCCTCCTATGTTTTGTCTTATGTCCAAAATGAGATTGGTCACCTTTTTCTTCTTAATTTCTTTAAATAGCTCAACCAATCTTGATTTGAACTCTTTGGGGTCTAAACCGAAAGAATTTACAGTTAGTACACCAGATTTAATGGAGTCTATGTAATATACGAAGGGCCACTTTTCTGCTAATGTACTTTTGAAATGTTCAATTCGATCACTATTTCCGTGATACATTGCAAAATGTGAGTTTCTATTAGGGTATCTAAATCCTATACTTTCAAATGATTTGGGAACAATTTCAATTGTTCTTAATTCGCTGCTGTTGACGGTATACTTGACATTATAACATTCTTTTTCTCCATATTCATAATAATAGAGTATACCAAACTCCTTCTCTATCTGTCTATACTTTTTGCTTAGATTGTATCCATCAGATGGGGCATATTTCAAAAATTCTTGAATAAGTATATTACTTTTTTTGCCATCTATAAAAGTTATTTCTGCTCCTACAGGTATACCAAAATCATCAGTATCAGTATAAAGTTTATCATCGATTATTTTTAAAAGTAAAGGGAATATTGGAGGTACCGTGTCCATTTTTGGATGGTGTATTATCAAATGTCCATCCTTAACATTGTCGGCAATAGAGGAAATGGACCTAAATAGGTCATTGGAAGTCCTTGTTTTCTTAATGTCCTTTTGTTCAAATAAACTAAAAATACTATCCCACTCTGTCTTTGACGTATACTCAAACAAACTTGGATGGCCATTTAGTAAGATTTCTTTGAAAATGGTATAGTCTTCCAGAACCTGCTTTTGTGATAGATCATTTTGTCCAAAAAAGGAAAGTGGAAACAAGAGTAATATTATTAAGCTAAATCTGTTTTTCACCTTTTTTCAGAAATAGAATTTACAACATTCGAATCGAACCCCTTAACTATCAACCAAGTTGCTAAAACAATTTCCAACAAAGCCGTAGGGAAGGCTAAAGTAATATAGGCAGGTGTAATAATGTTTATTACACTGAACATAAGCAATATGCTTGCTAAAACACTGCTCAAAATAGTTGCAATAAGCCCCCATAAAGATAGCCACTTAGGGATAATTTTTGATTGATACAAAATTGAATAAAACATTAGGTTGCCCACACTCAGAATTAAAGGCATTGCCACATGGTTTATTAAATCTCTACCCGACCGTAATAAATTATCCAATGTTTTAAAATACAATAATTCGGGGCTTCCTGATGATGCAAATTCTTGACTTAATGCCAATAACAACAGTATGCTCAGCCAGCCTATAAAAATGAATCCCACAGAAATAATTCTGAATACAAGAAAACCAATCGTTAAACTACTGTTGATTTTTTTTAATAGAGTGTACAGAATAATAGGAATACTTGCATAAATCAGACCTAAGACAAATTGCATAAAAGCCCTAATTAATATTGCATTTGAATTGATAGAAACACTTCCAAGATTATCCATCCCATCAATAACTGGGTCTATACTCAGAATACCTGCAACAATGCTAAGAATTAATAATGTACCAACAGAAATTGACTTTTTTCTGATAACATCCATAAATATTTTTCTTTATTAATATTTGCCCAAAAATATGATGGTGTTATTTTTAATTCATTGACTTAAGTTAAGAATTAACATTACTTGTTTATTATTCTTTTCCTAATTCGGCTTAATGACTCCGGTCTAATTCCCAAGTAGCTGGCTACTTGATGTTGAGATGCTCTTTGGAGCAAATAGGGCCTTGTTTTTAGCATATTTAAATAGCGCTCCTCTGGGGTCGATGATTTAAATGCAGTGTAGGATTCTTGTTGCTTTGTCAAAATTACTTCGGCGATTACCCTTGATAAAGATTCTAATTGGGGATACTTTTGATACATTTCATTTTCCAAGGCGGGATTGCCTACATTGACAACCGTATCTTCCAAACATTCCAAGAAATACTTGGAAGGGGTTGATTTACCAATGTTGGATGGTATTACAACTTGTTCCTCCATATAAAACTCTATAGTTTTTTCCTCTCCATCTTTTAGAAAATAGCTTCTCATGCAACCTTCCAATATGAAATAACATTCATTTGAAAAATCTCCTTCCTTAAGAAGAATATCCCCTTTTGTATAACTTTTGAAAAATGCACTTTCATTAACTGCATTCTCCAACTCCTCTGTAATCTTAGTGTACTTTGAGAGATATTTTAATATTTTACTTTTCACTATTCAATACTTTATTGTTTAGCCCACCCTTCAAAGAATTTTCATGAGTTCGAATGTGGAATATTCATGGGAATAATTCTTGGCCCCTTTACAAGTATAGGTCTAATGTAATAAATTTATTTTGTAGGCTTGGTCGTTCATTAATTGATTTATTGCCTTTCGCTAGGTGGTATACTTCTCGCTTGATTGTTCAGCCACCATCTCTTTAATGGGCGCTCAATTTATTATCCATTAATGAGGCTTCCTAGATTTTTCTTTTTTTCCGGGAGCTTAGCAAATTAGCAGATATAACCCTAATGCATTATGTGGAGGCTATCCTATATTCTGAAAATTTCTACATTCATAAAAATTTTGGAAGTCACACTGAAAATCTCACTTTGCCGTATCGATTATTTTAGTTTTCTTAATCCGTTATATAAGGCAGGATAAACAACATTGCTGTGTTCATTTTGGGCTATTATGTCATATTGAACCCTAATTTTTTTATCTGGTGAAGCCAGGGCCTGTTTCTTTATTTTTTTTACAAATTGGTCGGTAATTTTTTTGTCATTTTCCCGTTCCCAAACACCTACATATATTTTTTTATTAAAGGAAATGTTTGCTGTATTATAAAACAATATTTTATTGTCGTTCCACCATAAACTCGGGCTTATTATTAAATAATTGTCAAACAGCTCTGATTTGGTAAGTAGTATTTCCGAAGCCAATAAACCACCTAGTGAATGGCCTATAATAGTTTTTATATTATCTGTGCGATACTCCTTCTCAATTAGCGGCATTAACTCCAAGGACAGAAATGATAAAAATTTTTCAGATTCCCCTGAACTCGGAAAATTTATCAAATCGCTCTCAATTTTGGAAGGTTTTGTAAAATCCCTTCTTCTATCCACATTTTCAATTCCAACAACTATGGATTCTGAAATTTGCTGGCCTTTTTTAGAAGAAAGAAATCTAATCAGCCCCACAGTCGGTATATAGATATCATTTATACCGCCATCCAGGATATAAATTACCGGATATGTATTGCCAGGAGTATTGTCATAGCTTTCTGGCAGGTATATATTAATGGTCCTGTTTTCTTCCAAAACATGTGAAAACAATTCGATTGATGTACCTAATCTAATATCATTCAATCTGGCAATGGATTGTGAATTAACTAGAAAGTGGCATAATATGATTCCGAGGGTTGAAATTTTGATTTTCACGATTCTTTATTTTTGTTATTGTTATACCTTATTTTTAAATCTGCTAAAGAGTCCAGTTTTGTTTCTTTGATACGAAACCTTTTAGGCCTTTGAAATAGCTTGATTGATGATAGCACGTTACCAGTTTAGTACTGATTTACGCGATAGGTCCCACTTTTAGGACTTTATGGTAGGCATAGGTATCTGTTTTCAAGCAAAAATTTAATTGGATTTGGGTCCAAATGCCATTGTGATCTAAGGGTTAGAGAACTTGATAATATCCGTTTTTTACTCTTCGATACTTTACTTTTTAGAAATTGGATCCATTTTATTCTGACATACTATTATTTTTATCTATAAAGAAAATCCAGGTAACAAAATCTTTAGTAAATTCAATGAACCTATGTTCCGAAAAGGCCGGGACATAGAGAAAATCCCCAGATTTAAAAGTAGTGGTCTGTTCTGTCAATTGAAATTTACCTTCTCCTGAAATAATAAGATAAAACTCGTCGCGATCATGTGGAGTTTGCTTATCGAACCTATGGGGTTTATATATTTCCACTGTAAGCTGCCCCTTCTGAAAAAGAGTTATGAACTCCTTTTCCGACTTCTCTAGTTCCGTAAGTGCCAGAAGTTCTGATATTTTGTTAATAGCCATCTTTTCAGGATATGTATTTAAAGGTCATCCGTGAAATGTCGTCTTAATTGCGCCTGAGCAAATTTTCTAGAATTATATTCTTTGGATCGGTTAGGTGGAATTGAAAGACTTTCCCATTTTTCACCCGTGATCATTTTACTAAGAAATATGATCTGCCCGATATGATAAGAATAGTGTGCCAATTGGCGATTGATAGCTTCTGTCACAGTATGTCCATCGTTCCGGATATATACAATGTACTCCAGTTGTTCTTCCTTTAGTTGACCAAGAGTATTAAATATGCAATACCACCCCTTATTCCAATAGGTCATAAGCTCACTTCTATCTGAAAAAGTATTTTCAAATTCAGCATCTCTGTTTCTCCAGAATTTCTCACCATCCTCGGTCAAAAAGTCTGTAAAACGGGATAGCATATTGCCGGCTATATGTTTAACAATAATCGCAACACTATTGCTTTCCTGATTAAATTGCCAAAATAATCCATTTTCAGGCAATTGTGCCATAGCCTTTTCCCCAAGCATTTTGTAATATTCAAACTGCTTGATTACACTAGGTAAATAACTTATTTTCATAATTATTCCATTTAACTATTAATACTCGATTTTAGATTTAGTATTACCATTAGGGATTTAACTTCCTCCAGTGATATCTATAAAAGTTCCAGTTGAGAAAGATGATTTTTCCGAGGCTAGCCAGATTATTGCCTCAGCAACCTCATGAGCCGTTCCTCCTCTCTTCATTGGAATACTTTCTTTTATTCTGTTCACACGATCATATTCACCACCGTCAGCATGAATATCTGTGTAAATAAATGCAGGACGAACGGCATTGACCCTAATCCCCTCATGCGCGACTTCCTTTGATAAGCCTATGGTTAATGTATCCAAAGCACCTTTGGATACCGCATAATCTACATATTCACTGGGGGCTCCAGTTTTTGCAGCAAGGGATGATACATTGACTATCGTTCCTCCTTTGCCACCATGTCTTGTGGACATTCTCTTGACAGCCTCTCTTGCACACAGGAACTGACCGGTAATATTGGCTGAAAATATCCTGTTTAACCTGGAAATCCCTATGTCTTCTAGTCTCATTTGCCTTTCCAATATTCCTGCATTGTTTATTAGCGAATGCAGATTTCCAAAGAGTCGATCAGTTTCGGAGAAGAGCCTAAGAACGTCTCCCTCCTTGGAAATATCAGCCTGAATCGCCACAGCTTTACCACCAGCATCAACAATGTCCCTAACCACTTTATCTGCTTCTATTTTATGTTTGAGATAATTGACTACCACGGAAAAATCGTTCTTAGCGGCGAGGAGTGCTGTTGCAGCACCTATTCCCCTGCTCGCGCCGGTAATGATCATTGTTTTCATTATTAAATGTTTTTATTTGTTTTAGTGTTTAGCATCCTATAATGTGCCTTTAGTTTTACTAGATCACCAAGGAGCCTAGTCACCCTTATGAGATCTCTTTTGTTAATACTCTCTGCAACTTTCACTATTTGCGGGTTTAATGTTTCTATTTCAGTTTTTCTGCAGTTCTTGATATCTTGTAAGGTGGATATCTCCTGTCCATCGGATAATCGGCTGATCTGTAATAGACTTGATTCTAGTTCTTCGACATCTAGGGGTACCCCAATGGCCCCTGCTATAGTGCTACATTCGTAGATTACGCTTTGGGCAATTTCAAATGCCTCCTTATTTCTGTGAAATATGCCGTTATCTACTTCAAGCAAAGGGCAAACCGAGTTAAATACGCTGTTCAGTATTGCTTTTTTCCAAATGATCTTTTGAATATTGATTTCACTTTTGAAATGGAAATCCTGAGTACTTAGCAAGGAAACTATGTAATCAAGCCTATCAATGTTTCCTTGTTCAATACCGATTGGGCTTGTTGAAATTGGTTTAAACCTAACTGAATGGGAATTCATCCTCTGGCTTGTCACAAAGAGAACGCAACGGTAAATTTCTGGAAATTGATGATTTATAAAAGACTTCTCAACCCCTATACCGTTTTGCAAAAGTACAATTGGCGAGCAACTTGTTTTGTGTTTAAGAGCAATCGCTAACTGCTCATTTCCATAGGATTTATTGGTTAGAACAATTACTCCATTTAAGGAAGGGAAATTAACTAATGTTCCTATTTCCAGTTGGGCCTTATGGATGGTTCCATCCTCCATCTCTACATGAAGGCGTTCGGTATTCATAGAACCATCATTCACACTTCCCCGGATAAGCGAAACACTTTTTCCAGCGAGTTTAAGAAACACTGCCAGTGCTTGACCTATGGCCCCTGAACCAATAATATATATATTATTTTCAGTGGATAACATTTTGTTTATATTAATGTTTTTATGATTTTGATTTCTTTTCTCAATTCAATGTTTTCTTCGGATAGAATGATATTTATAAAAGCGTAATACGAATGTTTTATTCTAGTACAAATCTGAATAAAAAAATAATATGATAGCAGATGCAGTTTTATTAATTTTGTATATAGCAGTTATGAAATGACAAAGGACATTACAACGAATAAAGAATTCATTTACCTGAGAATATCCAGAACTATTGAACAACAGATCTTGGATAATGCATTGAGAACAGGAGATAAATTACCCTCACTGCGTACCATTTGTAGGGAGTATGGTGTTAGTCAAAATACGGCATTGAGTGCTTATTATCATTTGGAAAGTAAAATGCTTATCGAAGCTAGACCTCAATCTGGATACTATGTAATATATTCCAGAACACGCTTACCATCAATGCCCATGAAGACCAGTCCTTCCAACGCTTCGAATTATCCCGATAGTGAACTTCTTGTTCGTGAGGTCTATAGCAATCTTGGTCAAGATGGCCATATGGCGCTTTCCTTGGGTACACCGGCAAATGAATTATTACCAATAGCAAAACTGAACAAAAGTTTGGTGCGGGCAACGCGTGATCTTGACGGTAGTGGCGTGAATTCTGATAAAGTAGAGGGGAATGAAAGGTTACGCCGGCAAATAGCTAGGTGGTCATTTGCTATGGAATGTAACTTTAGTTATAAAGACATAATTACTACCAGCGGCTGTTTAAATGCTCTTTCTTATTGTATGATGGCAGTTACAGAAAAAGGCGATACAGTGGCTATGGAAAGTCCCGTTTCATTTGGGATGCTTCAACTTGCACAGGCATTAGGCGTAAAAGTACTTGAACTACCGACACATCCTGAAACCGGAGTAGATCTGAATGCTTTTGAAGATGCTTTAAAGAGCGGTGAAGTTAAAGCTAGTTTGTTGATTAGCAATTTTAGTAACCCACTCGGATGCTGCATGCCCGATGAGAATAAAAAAGCAGCTGTAGAACTTTCTGAAAAATTCAATATACCACTTATAGAGAACGATCTGAACGGTGACGTTTATTTCGGACAACGACGCCCCAAATCATGTAAAACATATGATCGAAGTGGTATCGTTTTATGGTGCGGTTCTGTATCCAAGACCCTGGCTCCCGGTTACAGGGTAGGTTGGGTTGTTCCAGGAAGATTTAAGGAAACGGTACTAAGGATGAAGTTGTTTTTAACGATTGCAACAACTTCTATAACCCAGGAAGTCATAGCGAACTTTTTGGAAACTGGACGATATGAAAATCATCTACGAAAATTAAGGCATACCCTTCATGGTAATATGCTTCAATTTTCAAGGACTATTTCGGACCATTTTCCCGAAGATACAATGGCTAGCCGACCTCAAGGCGGTTTTGTGCTATGGGTTGAACTACCTAAAGGAATAAACACCCTGAGCATATATGAAAAAGCCATTCAAGAGCAGATTAGTTATGCACCTGGTAGAATATTTTCCTTACAAAATCAGTATAACAATTGTCTTCGGTTGAATTATGGTTTATTATGGAATATAGAATTGGAACAAAGACTAAAACGGTTGGGCCATTTGCTAAAAAATAGCTAACGTAGTACAGTAGGCTAAGATCAATCCACCTGTTCATTTTTTGTCTAAATTCTTTAACTGAATTATGGCTACCAGTGCCGTGGCGAAAAGTTTTTCCCGATTTTTCTTGATACGTAATAAGCCAGAACTAACAACTGATATTTTTTTACCGCTTTTAATAACCCTTGCTTTTACTTTTTACCACTCCCCAGAAGAAGGTGAAAGATAGTTTACCTGTAATTCTACTGTTGCAAATTGACCAAGGAACTTCACTAAAGAATAGGACTACTTTATGACGAATTCCGGAACAAATATGTGGAACTCAGTAATAAGCTTTTGTAAATATCGGTCTTGAAAAGATCTCCCTTCCATTTTTCCAAAAACTAGGTTGTAGTATCGTAGTTACGTATCATATCCAGTGTGTCTCCAATAATGGGAATATTCTTCTATTTAAGAGAGTTTTGGTTATTTTTTGGATTTTAATTAGGTTGATTTGCCCTTAAATACAGCTAATTGGATGGATGTTAAAATTTTACCGTACTACGTAACATGTGGTGAATATTTCCTATCAAAAGATTTGAAATTTGTGGCTCATTGTCAAATCAGGATCGGAACCAAAGGTCTTCTTTTCTATACTCGTATGGTCCCTTTCCCCAAACATTCAAATTATGCCAACACATGTGATTACTACAGATGATCTCAGGGATTTTAAGATCGAATTGATGGAGGGCTTTAAGCAATTGCTTTCCAAACAGGCCAATGGTACCCTTAAAAGGTACCTTCGCTCTTCCGAAGTGATGGAGTTACTCAATATTAGTTCTGGTACACTACAGAACCTAAGGATCAATGGTACTTTGCCTTACACAAAAATGGGCGGAATCCTATTCTATGATACCGAGGATATCCAAGCTATTATGAAGAAGAACAGGGTGGATTACGACTTTTAACACCTTTACTATGAACTATATCAAACATTTGAACGGGGTCTTCCTTCAATTTTCAAGAGACAACAGACTTAACCCTACCCACATAAGCCTTTATGTGGGACTTTTTCAATTATGGAACAGTTACCATTTTCGTGATAGCTTCCATATTAACCGGGAAGAAGTAATGGCCTATGCAAAAATAGGCTCTAAATCAACTTATCATCGCTGTTTGAAGGAATTGCACCATTGGAATTATTTATATTACCGTCCCTCCCATAACCCCTTCCAGGGGAGTACGATCAAGATGTTCAATTTTGGGACAACTGATGGACAAGTAGTGTACCCACACCAAACCAAATCAGGGACAAGCAATGGACAAGTAGTGGTACCTATAAATAAACATATAGAAACTATAAAAAACAAATCAAATGGGGGCAAACGGGACCGACCCCAAAATGAAAAAGAAGTTATTGCTTTTTTTAATGAAAAAAACTGGCCCATAGCGGAAGCGAAGAAGTTTTACTGTCATTACAAAAGCATTGGATGGAAAGTTGGAGGTACGGCCGAAATTGTGGATTGGCATGCTCTGGCGCAAAAATGGATTTTTAAGTCCATGGAGATAAAGGAGGATAAAACAGTGGTCCCGGTCAGCCAGAATACGGACAACCTGAAGTCCAGTTCCATGAAAAATTTTAATCAGCCCCTATGAATCCACATATACGCTTTGTAGGTCATAAACAATACGTCCTAGGTAGTCTTAAGGATAATCAGATCTGCTATGATTTCAATAAAATATTGTTATATCTCAATGCCAAAGGACAAACAATGTTCGGCAAGAATTTTAGAATATTGGAACAGGACCGCGACGTCATTTACAAACTTTGTAACTATTATATCAAGGATCCTTTGAATTGCAAGAAACTGAATATTGACCTTAACAAGGGTATTTTACTTTCAGGGCCCGTAGGTTGCGGTAAGAGCAGTCTTATGAAGTTGCTGCGCTATCTGATACCTTACGGCCGAACTTATGAAGTGATACCGGCACGAAATATCACCTTTGCATTTAATAATATCGGATTTGAAATTGTAGAAGACTACGGTGAAGGGAAATCCTATTGTTTTGATGATCTGGGAGTGGAGCCTACGGGTCGATATTTTGGCAAAGATTGCAATGTAATGGGGGAAATACTTCTTTCCAGATACGAACTATTGTTGAACCATAATATCCATACCCACGCTACGACCAATCTCAATGCTCAGGAACTCGAGGAACGCTATGGTGGCCGTGTTCGATCTAGAATGAGGCAATTGTTTAATTTGATCGCCTTTAAGGAAGATAGTATGGATAAGAGAATTTAGGTACGTCTTTATCGAAAATATATATGGTTTTCCAGGATGTCATTTACCTTCGGTAAAATTCATTCCCCACTTTTTAAATAATTATAAATTCCCAGCAATATGGCCAATGTCATTGCCTTGATATTTCTAGGTTCTTTGTAATAATCCCCTTCATCTACATGCGTAACAAATCCTGTTTCTATTAAAATTGTCGGACAATAATCCATCGTTTCCCTTTGTACTTGAAAATTGCCCAGCTTTACCCCTCTTTCCCTAATGCCCAGTTTGATTCCGCTTTCACGCAAAATGTACCTAGCCAGTTGCTTTGAAGCTACGATGTGCTGATTGTCCTTATCTGCTATAAATATTTCCATTCCTTTGACTCCTGTTGTTGCCGCATTGCAATGCAAAGAAATAAATAAATAAATTACTCCTTAAGGCCCTGGCCAACATGGCCCTATCTGATAATGATATCAACGTGTCCTTGTATCTTGTCAGATAAACCTCTATCGTGTCATCCAATATTAGGTGGTTGTGGTTTAGGATTTCCTTGGCAATTTTTAAAACTACCTCCTTTTCAAGGACCCCATGGACACCTATGGCACCGGTATCCTTACCTCCATGTCCCGGATCGATGACCACAATCTTTTTTGGCCGCTCTGCTTGACCAAAACTTGAGCACATTTTTAAAATCAAAAGCCATATTATGACATTTTTGCAACCTGCCCTACTCCCAATTTGTAAGGTTATCAACATGTCAATTTCAAATTTCAATTCAATTTCATGTTAAATAATATCAAAACACATTAAAATCAATCATTTAATATTTTATTCACAAATTATTGATTATCAGTATTTTATATATAAATATAAACTATTTTTCATGTATCTAAAAACTAAATCTGAACGACATGAAAAAATTCTATTATCTGGTTGGTCTTATCTTACTGATTTACAATCCATCTTTTGCTCAAATTGGTGGAATCGAAGAATCGGTCAATGAGGTATCCGATACCATCCGTACCATTTTCCCCATTATTCTGGGAGTGATATTTCTTATTGGTTTTCTTTTTAACGCGGGACATTTTTTTGGGGAAAACGCCGATCTTAAAAAAGGTATTACACGTGTCCTAGTATTTGTACTTATTGCCGGTGCAGTTGTTGGAATCTTCACCTATCTCATCGGAATTGTTGTCTAATGAAAAAGTACGTGGTATATAGGAACATTCGTAAAAAGGCTATGATAATGGGACTCCCCCTTATGATGTTCGCACTTCAGATGACTTCCATTATAGGTTCCTTGTTGATTATCATCTTTTCTTTCAGTTTAGGAGCCATTATTTCGGCTATCATTTTCAACATTCTGCTTTTTGTCAGTTTCTCCTTTTGCCACAATAACCCGACCGTATTCCATTTGAAAAAAGTGTTTCCACACACTATTAACAATAAAAGAGCAAGCCACCTGAACTATGAAGACAATTAACTTATCCGAATTTTATCCCATAATGGATATTCAAGGAAATGTCATTTTTGCTAATAATGGCAACTTGGTCCAGTGCTATTCAGTGGGGTATCCGGAGATCTATTCCTTGTCGGAAAAGGATTTTGAGGAAATGCATGGATCTTGGTTCCAAGCCTTTAAGGCCCTACCCGTGGGTACCATCGTACATAAACAGGATGTTTATAGAAAGGCCGGCTATTCAGCGGAAAACTTGCCTAATGAGAGTTTTCTACAAAAAGCAACCTACAACTACTTTAAGGGACGGGAATATTTGGACCACTCCTCCTTTCTCTATTTTGTTCTTCCTCTAAAGAAATCGTTCAATACTACAAAATATATCAACCCCTTTCGTAAGGTGGAAAAGGGTATTCATAGGCAAATGGACCATTGTGCCCGCGAATTTGTCAATGCGGTCAATGATGCCGTTTCCTTTATCAATAATAGTAGAAAAATAACCCTTGCACCTATGTGCGAGGATAGTATCCTGGAATTGACCAATAATTACTTCAATGGTTATAACCATGGTTTTGACACAGATATCCAAATGAATAAAAGGTGTTTGGAGGTCGGTGACCATTATTTTGACGTCATGGCCATAAATAGCGAACTCTGCTTTGGCGAGATGCTTCAAAGCAGTAGGCTCAATGATAGGTTCACCTCGGATGATTTTGAATTTCATCAAGGATTTATAGATGGTTTGGGACTCAACTTACATGAAAACCATATCGTCAATCAGATCATTTATCTGGACGATAAATATAAATGGCGGAAATATCTAGAAAAAAGTATTGAGGAACTTAATAAGAGTTCCAATTTTGGAACACAAAATAAGGTCGTTCTAAAAAAAATAGAGGATATTCTTGCAAAGATCAATGATGATGAAAGTTCTAGAATAGTCCGGGGACATCTCAATATAGCTTTTTGGGGAGAGGGGACACAAGAATTGGGCAGGATTGCCACCAAGATCAAAACAGAGTTCAAAGAATTGGACATCGTTCCCTATTATCCTAAAGGTGAAGAAAGGAAGCATTATTTTCTTAACAGCTATTGTTGCTTTACCTCTAACTTCTCCAACGGGGATCTGTACGTAGCCGATCTAAAGCATGCCCTTTGCCTGTACATTAACAATAGTGTATATATTTCCGATAGTAAGGGTGTTGTCTTTAACGATAGGCAATACAACATCCCAATTTTAAAGGATGTTTGGGATGAAGGCAGAAAACGCATAAAGGCACGCAACTTTGCTATTTTTGCACCTACCGGGGAAGGTAAATCCTTTTTGGCCAATAACATTCTGCGCCAATATTTTGAAAGTGGGGTACGCCTAGTGGTCATCGACCTGGGAGGTTCCTATGACAAATTTGCCAAGCTCTACCCCAATGACCATATTGTACTTAGGTATGTACAAGGGAAAAACCTTGGCATAAACCCCTTCTACGTTAGTGATAAAGCCGACCTTACTCCAGAACGGCTGGAAGATCTTACCATTTTTATTTTGGAGCTTTTGGCCGCAGGTAATGAAACGTCCAAGGCACAGGAGGTAGCCGTTAAAAAGGTCCTGTTGTCTTATTATTCCAAGTGCACAACTGGGCATTCACTGGCTTCACTGTACAAGTATGTAGATGACCATAAAGATTCATTGGTCACAGTCCTCCAGATCCGTGAAATGCATTTTAGCGTCTATGACTTCCTTCACATTCTTTCGGAATATGTGGAAAATGGTATATATAGTTTTCTGTTCAATACAAACACCGACCAAACCTATAAATTGGAGGACAAACGACTGATCGTTTTTGAACTTGACGAGGTAAAGGATAATAAGGAAATTCTCTCCGTTATGTTGAAATTGATCAAATCGGCCATTCAAAGAACGATTTGGAGGAACAAGGCGGAAAAGGGCATCATCCTATTTGATGAGTTTGCCAAACAGTTAAAATTTAAGAACGTTCTGGAAAGCGTGGAATTCTATTACCAGGCCATACGTAAACAAAACGGGGCTATTGGTATCATCCTTCAATCCATCAACCAACTGCCCAATAATGCTACATCCGCAAGTATCCTTGAAAACACTCAGGTCATCTATAGTCTGAGGAATGAAAAGGGATATGATGAACTGGTCAACAGGCTCCATCTTTCCTCACATGATCTTAACCAATTAAAATCCATAAGGAACCAGCTGAAAGGGGAACGTAAATACACGGAAATGTTTATCAAAATCGGGAAGGATAGCAACATATTTCGATTGGAAGTTCCGCCAGAAGTCCATGCCGCTTACTTAACCGATGGTGAAGAGAATGAAACCATTATGGCCCTTTATAGAAAATACGGGGATATGGAGACCGCCATTACGCAGTTTGTAGCGCAACAAACAAATCCTTCCAATAAACGCAACATTTAAACCTATATACTATGAAACTTTTTAATTATAAATTATTGTTGGCCCTGACCCTATCCTTGGTTGTTGAAAGCAATGCGATGGCCCAGGGCATGCCAGTATATGACAATACCAATTTCATCTCCTTTATGAAATCGCTGTTGGAATCTGGGAAACAGACCGCAGAACTGTTGAAGACTGTAAAATTCTTAAAAGAACAGAAGGAGAATATCGATAAGGTCAATAGCGTAATCAAACAATTGAATGCGGTAAAGGAATTGGCCAAGAACCATCAGCGTCTTTATGATATGGTGCAGGAGGATCTAAGGCAGATCCTAAATTCCCCCTATATACGGCCCGAAGAAGTTGGCCGAATCTCAGATTCCTTTCAGGGAATAATTGAAAATTCCATGATGTCCATGGACTATATCGATCAAGTACTGTCCAGTGATAATTTGAAAATGACCGATGCCGAACGCACGGCCATTCTCAAAGAAAAGGAACTGCAATCCATAGAAATGGTGGCCGAGATCGAGGCCAAGACCAGGCGCTATAGAGAGATAATCGCCTTTAGGCAAATGCAGGATAAAATCAATAACAGGGAAATCAACTACTAATGTTGGGGATATTTTTGGGAATAGGGCTTGAATATGTGGATACGGTCTTTCAGACCATTAAAAACAGTAGCTTTTCACAGACGGCCATTACCGGGATGAAGGCCCTGGCCGTCGTCCTATTTCTGATCAATATCATTAAGAAATACAATGAGGGCGTGGCCAACAATGAAGGTTATTCTTGGGGATTGACCCCTGGTGAATTGGCCAAGAACTTTGCGGTAGTCGTGCTGGCCATTTTTTCTACTGAGGTGCTATCCGCATTCGATACCATTCTAGTAGCTATAGAAACCCAGTTTAGGGATACAGCTCCGGCACTCCTACCCTTACAGCTACAGGATTTGGATATTGAACAGGATGTGGGCGCCATCGACGCTGCCAAAAAAGCGTTGGCCCTACTCTACGAGGCCTTGGTAACTCCACTGTTCGGACTGAAAATATTGTCGTTTATCATAGGCTTGATCCTTTGGCTATTGGACCTCTTTATCTATCCTCTTTTTTTGGCCCAACGATTCTTTTTGCTGGGAATCATGCAGACCTTTTTTCCATTGGTCATTAGCTTGGCCGTGTTTGAAAAGTTTCGCTCCATGGCCTATAATTTTTTTAGATTGTATGCAGGGGTCTATATGCTGGTCCCGGCATTTTTTCTGGTCAATGTATTTATCAATAATTTCTATACCGAGGTGAACCTTAAATTTTGGTCCAACCTTTTTGGTACCGATTGGGGCAGTCAAACTTTCGCACCCGTTATACAACTTGGTTCCATTGGGTTCATTGTCCTGCTAAAATTCACTTTGTACCGTAGGGCAATAACCTTTACCCTTAAGCTCTTTAGTGTCTCTTAACCCTTTAATCCCTAGAACAATATGAAAACACCTTATAACAACATCTACAAGGTACTAGGACAGAATCGATTTATAGTCCTGTCCATTGTTATTGCGGCAACTACCATAAGTGCCATTGCTCTTCTTTTGGTACTGAAACTTCATAAAGATGCCTTGAACAAAGCTTTTGTCGTTAATACTGAAGGCCATGTGATCCCTCTAAAGTTGGTCGATCAAAAGGAGAATCTAGAGGTCGAGGCCCTAGCCCATTTGGAACTGTTCCATGACTATTTCTACGGCATCGATCCGAGTAACTATGAGAGCAATTTGGAAAAAGCCCTTTGGTTGGGCAATAGCAGTGTGGCTGATTTGTACCGTCAGAAAAAAGTAGACGGGGTATATAACCGATTGCTGCAATATTCCCTGGTACAAAAGGTGCTTGCCATAAAATCCAAAATTGTCCTGGACAAGGAGCCATATCTTTTTGAAACTAAAACAATATTTGAGATCAATAGGGGCTTATCCACCGACATCTATGAATTGACCACTACCGGTAAACTCCTTAGGGTGGACAGGAACTTTCCCAAAAACACCCATGGGTTCATGATTACCGATTTCTTTGAAAATACACTACGAAAATTGGATAAATATGAAAATTGAAAAGAACAAAATTGTGTTTACCTCCATTCTCCTCTGTATACTACTTTTTATTACGGCATATGCAGTACTCGTTTTGGACGACAAACAAGGACAGGAACTGGAGGCCGATCAAATACCTGTTCCCAAAATAAAGAATGAACAGAAGATATATGATTCCAAGTTGGATGCCATAAACGATATGAAGACGGTGAGACCTACCCTCGCACCCAGTGTCTACGATGAAGACCTATTGGATTCTACTGGTTTATACGACCCTGAATTGCTGGACAAGAAAAAAATGCAATTGGTGGACAGTATTTATAAACAGGGGCAGATGCAATATTCAAAAAGGACCGGTAACACCCTGAATGGTGATACGCTTTCCCGATCCCAGTCCAGCCATACAAAAGCCGTGAAGACATTGGAATATATTGGGGAGAAGGAAACCGAGGTGGCCTCCCAAACTCTTGCCCTGGAGCACCAGCTTTTTTTTGCTTCCCACCCTATTGAGACGGTCCGCTCCAGGAATTCGGATCCAATTATCATGGTCCGTGTGGACGGCGACCAAACTGTAAAGGCGGATCAACGTTTAAGAATGCGCCTACTAAAGGATGCCAAGATCAACAATGTATTGATACCCAAAAATACACGTATCTACGGATTTGTAAGTTTTAAGCCGAACAGGACCTTGATTCGAATTGAAAATATTGATCACCTACCGGTCAAGTTCAAAGCCTACGACCTTGAGGATGGATCTGAAGGAATTTATTTGAGGAACAATTTTAGGGCCGAAGCAACCAATGAAGTGGTGAACGATATCGTCGACGGTATAAATATTACCGGAATGCCGCAAATTAAGGGAGTTCGAAAGGTGTTCCAACGCAACCGAAGGAGCTTTCGGGCGAACATATCAGACAATTATAAGCTCATCTTAAAATATGACAAGAACAATTTTAAAATAAATCTGCAATGAAAACCAAAATAGTCTTAGCAATATGCATTATCAGTCTTGGATTGTCCGCGCAGCAACCCTTGGATACCCTTTATGCCAATGAACTGAAGAATGTAGCCCTGTTTTTCCCCGCACCGGTTCGCCAAGGCATCACCGGTGCGGCTCATTTTGTATTTACTTATAACCGCGAAACACAACAGCATTTCGGTCTCTTGCAGGCACAACCCGGTCCTAATAGTAATCTATTGGTGGTTACTTCCAACGGACAAGTGTATTCCTATATTTTAAAATACAAACCCGATCTGAGCCAGTACAACTACTTTTTTACCGAGGAATCTAGTATTGGAAATGAAATACCAAAAAGGAAGGATGTCAGTGATCAAAAGAATCAAAAAGTGGATTCCCTGGGAAGAACAATGGATTATCTGAAAAGGGCCTCAGAATTCGTTCTGAAGTCGGCATCTGAAAAGAGGGCATTGATCCGAGAAAAGGACATGTATTTAAAATTATTTCAACCAGTCTATTATGGCTCGGAGGTGTTTCTGAAGTTGGAGGTAAATAATGCATCGGGAATCGATTTTGAAATCGATTATCTTAATGTGTACACCTTAAATGGCACCGATCGACGTCAATCTTCCTTTCAAAGTTTGCCGCTAACCACCATTTATGCACATGATCTTCCAAAGCTTATCAAAAATGGGCAGAGCAGGCAGTTTGTATATGTACTGCCAAAGTTTGTTTTGGCAGCATCCGAAAAATTGGTCCTTGAGTTAAAGGAACTAAACGGAGGTAGAACCTTGGTACTGCAGTCCAATTTATAGTATCAGTTTCATTTTAGTGCTGTCATCCTGTTTCTCATTAAAGCGCTGGACCGATCGAACACCAAGATGATGTCCATATTTGGTTGGGGATTTTAACTTATGAAATTGGGATAGGCTCCTTTATACTATTCTTCTGAAGACTTCTCGTTAAGGAGGGCGTATCGACCACTTCCGGATATAGGTATTTTCCAAGACCTCCTTTTGCACTCCCACAGTTGTCGCCGCTTCTTTTTTTGAAGGCAAAACAACAACATTTTTGGAGGGTAAAACTGCATAAAGCCAGCGCACCTTTCCCTGCTGTTTATAAGTGTTACCCTCCAAAAATATTGTATACCATCAAGCAACAAAAAAAGGTAACGACGACGGCTCTATGGAAAGTAAATCAAAATTTAGAATTATGGAATCATACCAAATAACCCCAAAAGGAAATGGTCAATACCCAATAAGAATAAGCCGGCTTGCCGCAAAAAAGGAAAACACTCCGGATATAATAAGTAAATCATTTAATCAAAATAATGTAAATCAAATGTTTAACCTTAATTTTTTAATCATGGGAATTATTAGAAACAATGTTCAGTTAATCGGTAATGTGGGACAGGAACCAACAGTTACCAATCTTGAAAACGGTAAAAAAGTGGCTAGGTTTTCCTTGGCGACCAATGTGTTCTTTAAAAACTCGAAAGGCGAAAAACAAAAGGAAACCAATTGGCACAATATAGTAGCCTGGGGCAAGACCGCCGAAATCGTAGAAAAGTACACAACCAAAGGAAAGGAAATAGCAGTATTGGGCAAATTGAAAACCCGTTCCTTTTCCACCGATGATGGCATTCAACGCTTTGTTACCGAAGTGGAAGCGAGGGAAATACTTCTTATGGGAAGCAAATAACAAAAAAAAGAGGGTATCGCCCGAATTATCGATCCCTCTTTTCCGTATTAATTCTAATCACTTTATTATGAGATACAAAGTTAATGAAATACAACTTATTTACAAAGGTCAAGTGCGAGCGCCTTTTTGGCAAAATATCGGATGTTCCAAAGATGCTGCAAGCATATTATACAACCATTGGAACAAAAATACAATAGCACTCCAAGAATGCTTTAAAGTGGTTTTGTTGAACAACAGTAACAAGGTAAAAGGAATCTATAAACTTTCCCAAGGTGGAATTACGGGAACTTTGGTAGATGTGAGGATTCTTTTCGCCGTTGTACTGAAATCACTTTCAGTGGCCATCATTCTTTGCCATAACCACCCAAGTGGAAAATTGAAGGCTAGTGAAGCGGATATTCAATTGACCAATAAAATCAAAAGGGCCGCAGAACTTTTGGATATAAAAGTTTTGGACCATTTGATAATCGCTCCAAATGGGGAGTACTATAGCTTTTCGGATAACGGCCTAATCTAAATGTATTTGATAAGGGATTGAAACGTTCCAATTTACCGCCAACAAAAACAGAAGGACCCGTACATTTTTGTATAGGGTCCTTTTTATGACCGCCACTTATTATCGACCGTTTTTTTGTTTCATTTTTTTTGATATCAGAACCAGTGATTTGTATCTAAACTACGTTTCAATTTTATAAGTAAAAGGCTTAACTTTTATACACCGATAATCGGTATTCGTTGTCCTGATATTACCACTGAAAGTGTTCTTTTTTTTGAAGCAACTGTTTACCAGTGGTTCGGAAATTTTGTTCCCTTGGCGTACAAAAAGGAGAAGCAAGAGGATAACACGCCAAGGCGGTGTTATTATAGTTAATGTTCTGATAATCAATTAAATATATATTTTAAATTAAATCAAAGCCTTAATAATTAATGTAAATCCTTTGGGAGCCCCCATTAATGGACAGATTTTTACAGTAAATGGAACCTCTTCATAATAAAACATACCACTTTTCAGCAATCAGTATCAAAACAGGTATTGCTACCCGATTTAGGAAGTTTTCCAAAAAGGTAGGTCGTTCCCATTCCGAAGCCCTGGAATCCATGATGAACTTTTTTGAATGGAACGACATATCCCCCAATGCTTCCCTAGGTCCCAATATGACGAGTATGGAGACCAGGCTCAAAAAACGTTTAAACGCCCTGGTGGCCATCATTAAGAATATCGAAAAGAACCAGACCAAACCGACCAATGCCATGCTGGAACTGCTCTTTCAGGAAGATCTGGGACGATCAGGGGCAAATCAAAAAGAAATCATTTTTGAAGCTCCCCCCCTAATCACAGAAAATGAGGAACTTGACTATTACCGGAAACAATATGACCAAATGCGGGAGCAATTCCAGCTGGTCAAAACAGATCTGCAAAGTTTGTGCGACGCTACCGTTTTTGTCAAGGGCAGTTTTGGAAGCGGATATCTGAAGCTGCAGATGACCCAAGAGGAATTCAAGAATTTCATCAATACTTCACCATATGTACATCACCATAACAAAACAAAAAATGGACGGTAATTTTGGCCAGAGCGTGGCGGATTTCGTAGCATATCTGGAAAAGGAAAATGAACATAGGTCAGTGGACGATCAGGAACACTTCTTTAACCAGTTCTATTCAGAGGTGCCTACCGATGATGTTATCCGGGAAATTGACGGGAATACGGCAAAACTCAAAAAGAATGAACCCAAGTTCTATTCCATTACCGTGAATCCGAGTGCCTATGAATTGAAACGTTTGCAAAACAGCTCCGAAGATCTTAAACGTTACACCATTGAACTTATGAAAGAGTATGCCGCCTGCTTTAACCGGGAAATAGACGGAAGATCAGTATCCCTGGACGATATTAAATTCTTTGCCAAAATAGAACATCAACGCACTTTCAAAGGTATGGACCGGCAGGTAAGGGAAAATCAACCCTACGCCACAAAAATATTGGAGCTTAAAAACCAAATTGGAAGAATTGAACAGGGCAAGGCCCAGGGCAATATCCACAAACTGAATAAACAAATATCCCGATTGGAAAATGAGGCACCTCACCAACAGAACGGGAAACGAATCGTACAGGGCATGTCCAAAGAAGGTCCCCAAACCCATGTACATATTATTGTGAGCCGTAAGGATATGTCCAATAAATATAGCCTTTCCCCAGGAAGTAAATACAAAAATTCCGAAACCGTCTTTAATGGTAAATCCGTAAAACGCGGCTTTGATAGGGATAGATTCTATACCGTTTCCGAAAAGACTTTCGATAAACTTTTTGGTTACCACCGCAACTATGCAGAAACCTATCAGGCCAGAAAAACCTTTATCAATAACCCCAAACTCTATTTCTCCATCTTATCGGGACTTCCTACCAATGAAAAAAGCATCGCCTTTAATATCCTACGGAAGGCTGGTGTGGATTATTCCATGTTGCACATACCTACCAATAAAGTTCAACTGGCCCTTAAGACCATACAAAGGTTGAAGCGTGGACTTGACAAGGCCATTCAGTCGGGCACCATTGGCATATGACCACGGAATGGGCACATATTGTACTTGGAATTGTCATACCCATACTTTTTATTTCCACCTTCCTCTATGTCTATTTGGACAAAAGGACGGGACCTAAGGATGAAAAATATCAGGTCCATTTTAGGCTACGGCACGGTAAGTTTATTATCGACAATATCAAACGTGGGGCATCCGTGATCGGTGCGGCAGGAAGCGGTAAGACCGAAAGTGTCATTTACAATTTTTTACAACATTTTAGCTCACATAACTTTTGTGGTATCCTTCACGACTATAAGAATTTTGAACTTACAGAAATGGCCTATCCCCTATTTAAGTATAACGACAAAGTAAAATTCTATGCCATAGCCTTCGATCAGATTCATTATAGGGTGAATCCCATCGCACCCAGATATCTCCACAATGAGGAAAGTGTCAACGAAATTTCAAAAGTACTTATGGAAAACTTGTTGGAAATGAACGAATCCAATACCAACAGCACCACAAAATTTTTCAACGATGCCGTGGAAGGTCTTATGGCCGGTTTGATCTGGAAGCTAAAAACGACCTATCCGCAGTTCTGTACCCTCCCTCATTTGATAGCCATTTTTCAAACTATGAATACCAAGATTTTAGCAGCTTTTCTCGCATCTGACCTAACCTCAAAAGGTATGGCTAGTGCCTTTATAAACGGGTTGAATTCGGAGAGGCAAACCGCTGGGGTAAGAAGTACCTTGGCCAATGCGCTTAAGAAAATCAGTTCACGGCAATTGTTCATGGTACTATCCAAAGATGAAGTACCGCTCAATATCAACAACAATAAAAACCCGGCTGTGATTTCCGTAGTGAACCATCCAAAATATGATTCGTCCTTCTCCCCCATTATTGCTGCGGTATTGCACACCGTAATTAAGGAAATGAGTGTTAGGCAGCAAAATACCTCCTTTCTCCTAATGGAGGAAGCACCTACAATAAGACTGCCCAATATGCACCGTATCCCAGCTACCCTACGCAGTTATGATATAGCAACTGTTTACGTTATGCAGGATAAGGTCCAAAACGAAATCCTTTATGGGGACAAGGTCAGTAGGGCAATTTTAAGCAACCTTTCCTATCAGTTCTTTGGGAAGGTCAATGACCCGGATACCGCAAAATACTACGAGCGATTTTTTGAAATTGTACGTAAGGAGACCACCAGTATAAACCGTGGACATAACCTTAACTTTGATACCCGCATTACCACTGGGGAAAAGGAAGTTTCTAAAAGACGTGCAGATATCTTCTTTAGGTTGGATCAAGGAGAATTTATTGCCTTTGCCGATGGAAGGGACAAAAAACTGCAGTTCAAACTACAGAACATTAAAAAAGAAGTTCCGCCCAAACCTAATTTCTTTTCCAAGGAAGATTTGAGAATGAATTTTGAAAGGATTTATAGAGAGGTTAAAACTATAACTGGCATTAGCATATAGTTGTTAAAGGTACCTTAAGGATATTCAAGTATTTAATATAAAGGTCTATTTGGTATTCCGTCATAATTGGTATTTCATTTAAGTTTATGTGGTGAATACATTGTGGATCCATTTTTGTACTTAATTGATCATTTTTTTTACCAGACCTTTCCCTGTTCGTGCAAGCTCCATAACAAACCGAATGAACTCTGATTTTGACTTAGTGTATTCTTCTATGGTTTTATAATTTTTTAAAACCAATTGCTCCTTTAATGAGGTGTACTTACTAACAAATTCTGGGTTTTTTCTTAAATAATCCCGAAATAATAATTCGTTTCTTAAATAAAAATTTTTATTATATGGGAGTATGTGTAAATTATGCGTCCAGACTTCTGCCGCAGTATATTTGGAGAATAGATGCCTGTTTGACATATCTGTAATAGAATATCTGTAATTTAAGCCCTGTAGTTTGTCATTGTAATAAGACACATTATGTAATGAGGAAACAGCAAGAAAAATATCTAGGATAGGTTTTGCACTTAATTTGGGAACAGATGTACTACCAATGTGTTCAATCGCTTTAATTTCTTTCCCAAAGACATCCTCTAATACCTTGCTTTGACCCATTTAACGGTACGGATTATAAAGGTGGTATTAGGGATGACCCTATGTCTTAAGACTATTTTCAAGGTTCCTGAATTCGAGGTATAATTTACTGGTCATCGTTCGTCTTTCCAAGTTTCCCCTAGTTCGGTAATTGAAGATATTTAACGAGGTAATCAGTGTTAGGTTGATCGGGTAACTTTTGATCCATGCACTATTTTACCACAAGTCCTTTGTCAACCTAGTTTAAGATGTGGCTAAGGAGTTGGTGGGTCATAGTATTTGACACGTATTGTTGAATAATAGAACAATATGAACTTCTTCTGTTTTATAAACATCCATAATTTTACCTCCCAACATTTTATTAATAGGAGCACTCGTTACCAAAATTATTTGTTGGGTAATAAATTAACCCTTATAGCTAATTTTAAAGAATTTGGAGTATGAAAATATCTAAAAAGATATTGCATTCTAATGTATTGATCCTTTTTGTTCTTTCCTTTTCCGGAACTTCGGCACAACACAACCCTACACTTTTTGAATTGTTGCCAGCATCAAAAACGGGAATAGCGTTTAACAATCAACTGTTCGAAAATGATACACTTAATATTCTCAATCAGGCTAATATATACAATGGCGGAGGCGTAGGAGTTGGTGATTTTAACCAAGACGGCCTTATGGATATTTACTTTGCAGGAAACATGGTATCGAGTAAATTGTACATGAATAAAGGCAATTTGCAATTTCAGGATATCACACAAATCGCCAATGTTAATGGGCACGACAGATGGATTACAGGAGTATCAGTGGTGGACATAAATACGGACGGATTGCCAGATATTTATTTGTCCGCATCCTTTAGGTCGGATCCTATTCGTAGAACCAATTTACTGTATATTAATCAAGGGGTTAATAAACAAGGTGTTCCCATATTTAAAGAATCCGCGGTGGCCTACGGACTTGCCGACAATGGTTATAGTACACAAGCCTATTTTTTTGATTATGACAGGGACGGTGACCTTGATATGTACCAAGTGACCAATGAAATATATGACCCTAGAACACCCATTTATTATCGGGCCAAATTGACGGACGGCAGTGCTAAGAACACGGATAGGTTATATCGAAATAATGGTAACCAAACCTTCTCCGATGTTTCCAAAGAAGCGGGAATAGGATTGGAAGGTTGGGGACATGCAGCGGCTATTACGGATATCAATGGCGATGGTTGGCCCGATATATATGTGGCTAATGACTTTATTTCCAACGACCTGTGCTACATTAACAATAAAAATGGCACTTTCACAAATCGCCTGGACGACTATTTTAAACACACAGCTTGGAACGCCATGGGCACCGATATCGTCGATGTCAATAACGACGGACATGTAGACCTGATTTCTTTGGAAATGCTTCCGGAAAACAATCTTCGTAAAAAACGAATGCTTAGTGGCAATGAATATTACAACTATATCAACAATAGCCAATACAATTACAACCACCAATATGTTAGAAACGTTTTGCAAATAAATAGCGGCCATGACCAGAATGGTAAATCTAATTTTAAGGATATGGGGTTTATGGCCGGAATATATCAAACGGATTGGAGTTGGTGTCCTTTGGTTGCCGATTTCGACAATGACGGGCTCCGTGATATCATTATTACTAATGGACTACCTAGGGATGTTACGGATTTAGACTATATAGCCTATGACAATGGACAAAGTGGTAGTTCACAAAGCGCTACTTTGGCCATGACAGATTCCCTGCCAGTTGTAAAACTAGCCAACTATGCATTCAAAAATACCAATGGAATAATCTTCGAAAACGTTTCCAAGGCATGGGGAATAGACCATTTGTCCTTTTCCAACGGTGCAGCATATGCCGACCTTGATAATGATGGAGATTTGGACGTTGTGATAAATAACATTAACGGACCGGCATTTGTTTATGAAAACACTACCAATAAAACAGGCAGTCATCTCACTATTAACTTGGAAGGGCCTAAATTTAATACCAATGGCATAGGTGCGTCGATAAAAATATTCTATTCCGGGAATCTCCAACTGCATTATGATCATTACCCCATTCGGGGTTATTTATCCACACATGACCAAAGGGCACACCTTGGTTTGGGAGAAACTAAAAAAATTGATTCACTGAGAGTGTATTGGCCTGATGGCAAACAGCAATTAAAAACAGAAATTCCACTGGGAGAACCCGTTACTCTTAATTATAAAAATTCCCATAAGGTAAATTCACTTCCGAATAAGAAGGTAGTTACTTCCCTTTTTAAGAAAACAAACAGTATTTATAATATTAACTATAAACCTAAGGAAACAGATTTTGTAGATTATAACATACAAAGTACACTACCCCATAAATTAAGTCAATTTGGCCCTGGAATAGCCGTAGGTGACATCGATAATAACGGATACGAAGATTTTTATATCGGAGGCTCCTCGGACAATCCCGGTGTGTTCTTTATGCAGGATGCCAATGCCAAGTTCACAATGGATTCTTCAAGGTTTTTGCAGGAAGAGGATATTTTGTACGAAGATATGGGGGTACTGTTTTTAGATGTTGACAATGATAATGATCTTGATCTATATATGGTAAGTGGGAGTTACGAAATTCCTGCCAATCATGCCATTAGTAATGACCGTCTTTTTATAAACAATGGCGAAGGAATGTTTGAAAGAGATATTAATAGCCTCCCCCCAGATTTCACAAACGGTTCCTGTGTAAAGGCCGCAGATTTCGATGGTGATGGGGATTTAGACCTTTTCGTGGGAGGTCGGGTCGTATCTGCAGCATATCCTGCGGCACCTAAAAGTTATTTATTGAGAAATGAGAACGGAAAATTTATTGATGTGACCAATGACTATTCTCCAGGATTAAAAAATATAGGTATGGTAACAGATGCCTTGTGGACCGATTTTGACAATGATGGAAAAACCGATCTAGTTTTGGCAGGAGAATGGATGCCCATAACATTTTTGAAAAACACTGGATCATCTTTGGTAAAAATGGATGTAGGCATAGAAAAACAGTCCGGCTGGTGGAATAGTTTAGTGGCAGGCGATTTTGATAATGATGGTGACATGGATTATGTTGCTGGTAATTTGGGCCTTAATACCAATTATACGGCTACCCCAACAGAACCGATGACCATAATCGCCAAAGACATCGACAATAATGGTTCCCTAGATGCCATGGTATTCTGTTATATGACCGGCGATGATGGCAACCGTCAATCATTTCCCATTGCTTCAAGGGACGATCTGGTTGGCCAGGTAATTACAATGCGAAAGAAGTTCCCTACCTATCAATCTTATGGCTTGGCCAGTATGGCCGATATATGGAATGAAACTGACAAAGAGAGTGCCATAATCCTGGAGAGCACCGAAATGCGCACTTCCTATATTGAAAACAAGGGTAACGGAAAGTTTGAATTGCACCCACTGCCACTTCAGGCACAGGAAGCTCCTGTATATGGCATGTTGGCCAATGACCTTGATGGAGATGGAAATTTGGATCTTCTATTGGTAGGCAACGATTATGGGATGGATCCTTATAGCGGAAGGCACGATGCCTTTAATGGCCTTTGCCTAAGAGGAGACGGTGAAGGTAATTTTAACGCTATGCCATCCGCCAATACAGGTTTTCATGTCCCTGGAGACGCAAAAGGGCTGGCACAATTATATACTGCAAAAAATGAACAGGTACTAATTGCTACCCAAAACCAAGATGATCTTTTGGTGTTTAGCAGCAATAATCCAACCCAAAAAAACATCGATCGTTGGGTGGATCTTAATGTGGATGATTTTTCTGCTGAAATCATATATAAGGATGGACGTAAAAAAAGATTGGAATTTTACTACGGTTCTACTTATATGTCACAATCCACACGTAAACTACCAATTGAAAAAGATATGGCCAAGATCACAATTATTAATTATAAAGGAAATAAAAGAAACGTTTTATGAAGAGGCTATTTTGGTTTGGAATATTAATTATAAGTACCCTAAATTCAATTTGGGCACAAAACTGGAAATCAAAAACGGAGCACGCCGATTTTGTACATAGAGCCATCAAACAGGTTACAGATGTTATGGTCTACGATATTTATTCACCTCCTGTAACCAGTCGCACCTATGCCTATGTTTCCGTAGCGGCATATGAAACATTAATTCAAGACCAGAAAGATTATGTCAGTTTGGCTGGGCAGTTGAATGGGCTCGGAACTGTTCCGACTCCTGACAAGAAAAAGGAATATAGCTTCACCTTGGCAGCAGTACATGCCATACTCACTTCGGGAAAATCCTTTGTAATATCAGAGGAAAGGATAGATGATTTTGAAGATGTTATTCTCCAGGAATTTAAGGACATTGGGATACCTGATGATGTATACAATAACTCCTTAGCCTACGGACAACAGGTAGCTGAACATATTCTCAAGTGGGCTTCCGAGGACAAATATAAAGAGACAAGATCCTTGCCGCAATACAGCGTTAAAAATGATTCTGCTTCTTGGAAACCGACCCCACCGGCATATATTAAAGCCATTGAACCTAACTGGAACAAACTCCGAACTTTCTTGATCGATTCCGCAGCCCAGTTTAAGCCGATAGCACCACCACCATTTTCCGTAGATAGCAGTAGTGTTTTTTATAAGGATGTTATTGCAGTGTATAATCAAGTTCGCAAAAACACGGAAGAGGAGATTGAGATAGCAAAATTTTGGGATTGTAATCCGTTTAAAATGAATGTAAGGGGACATGTAATGTACGCTACAAAGAAAATTTCCCCCAACGGACATTGGATGAACATCACTTCATTGGTATGCAAAAAAGTCAATGCCTCAGCTGTAAGATCGGCCGAGGCCTATGCTTGTCTGTCAGTAAGTTTGGCCGATGCCTTTATTAGCTGTTGGGATGAAAAATACAGGAGCGCGGTAATACGACCAGAAACCTATATCAATATTTACATTGATCCAAATTGGTTACCTGTACTGCAAACCCCGCCATTTCCCGAATATACTAGCGGACACAGTGTTGTATCCTCCAGTGCGGCAATTATGCTGACAAAGTTGTTCGGGGATAATTTTGCTTTTGCAGATTCTACTGAAGAAGAATTTGGATTGCCTACACGTAATTTTAGTTCGTTTAAAAAAGCTGCAGAAGAAGCGGCGATCAGTAGGTTTTATGGAGGGATTCATTATATGCCCGCCATAGCCAATGGACAGGATGAAGGGTATGCGATTGGAAAATTCTTTGTCAACAATCTTAAGACAAGAAAAAACAAAGGGTAGTTTTCCAAGGTTTAAAATAGTGCACCTTTTGGATTGAACACTGAATCAAAATCCAAAATTAGAACTAATGGGGGATCTTATTTGGAAAAATATATAGTCTGTGTAAATGCTCCATTAGCGGCTATGTCCCAGACCTCTACCCTAGCCCATGTTCTATTTACGAGGTTTAGGGAAAGTTGAAATTGCTCTGAACCAAAGGCTCCTGTTTTGCTTAAATCCACTCTTTCCCGAAATACCGTTTGGCCATCACCAGATACTACTTCCAGAAAATTTAACGGGAACGTCCAATCTATATTCAGGTGAATTTTTGCCTCACCACCGTAATTCAATTTTATAGTTTCTCCTGACCCTTTGCCGTTAATACTAAAATTAGGAATTAAAACTTCGCCTGTGGTTGAAAAATACTTCCCGGTGGTCATTGCCTTAAGAACTGGGGCCCAACCATCCTTAAATTTGGGTAGGGTATCCAATTGTAAATAATTGATATTCATATGGGCATACATCTCATTTTCCATAGTCACCGTAAAAAGATCGGCCTCGGCAATAATTTTCTTTTTGTCTCCCCAATTGTTCATGTCGTCCAATAGGTCCAGTACCCTTGTTCCTAATTTGGGAGAGGATAAATCAGCCGGCATGGGTTTCCAGGCACCTCCTAAAAAATGTTGGGATTTAAAGAAATCTTCATTTTTGTAAGCATCAGGATATCCTGTAGATCCTTTAATTCGAGGATGGGCAGTCCATACCAATCCATTCTCCGATTCCAATAATTGCTGCATCTCCACTTTGTCTTTAATTCTATAAACTTTTCCGTATACCTTGTCGTTGGAAACAAAAGGTTTATTGTTTTTGTTGGACATTATCCAGTTGACAGGTTTTGGAAATATGGCCATCCAATGTCCACCGAGAAACTCGTTGGGCTCTTCACCTGGCAATAAGAGGAAATCCTCATCGGACAATCTCTCGCATTGTTCAAAAAGGGCACTCAATTCCTTTAAACGTATTTCGTCAGGTCCTTTTGGATGGGCGGTGTAGTGGAACTCTCCCAAATGAACGATATCGACTCCCATTTTTTTAAATACTTCTACAAACTCCGGGGCTGTTGGTATGACCTCATTCTTCATTACAACGTTCATAACATATTCATTATGAAAATGGCTTGCCATCGTCCTATGTCCTTTTAAAGGAACATATTGGTCCAAGTGGGTATACTTTTTCACATCTTCCAACAAACTATCGGCCTGCCCACCTCCAATGAGACAAAAGAAATTTAGGCGTTGTTTACTTCCAGGTGGAGCATTGAACCAAGGTACATATCGGTGATCGCCTTCAGGCTCATGTCTAATACCCAAACCGTATCTGGAAACCATACCCCTGTAATTTGGACCATGCCAAACGGATTTTAAATTAAATGCTTCATCAAGAGGATAAAAATATTGATGTGGAGGTGGAAAGACAGCAATAGAACCCTCATTTCCATTGCCAATAATAGTACGGTATTTTACGGCTAAGTTTGTACTGGCATTAATAATATTTTCAGCTTGAACAAATTCGTCCTTTATATTGGCAAAGGAAATATTGTTCCAAGGTTTATCCGATACAAGACCTGCATCAAAAAGAATGGCTGTCGAATCTTTTTGAGTTGTAATAACGGCGGCAATATTAAGAAGTGGAATTCCATTATAGACCGTTATTTCTAAGAGGCCATCAAAATTTGGAGCGCTTATATCCCCAATGCTTATAATAGTTCTATTTCCATTTTTAGTAATGATTGCTTCCCTTTTGTTGATATTTAAAACATGGGAAGTATAAGGGCGGGTAGGTACCTTATCAAAAAAGATAGTCCAACCATTCTCAGGTTTCAAAGTACGACTTCCGATATTTAAAAGGAAAACTGGATCTACATTTGAAGATATGGCCTTGAAATGATTGTTCCTGCCCATGGCAATTGAGCGAAATAAGGGCTCTTCTTGTTCTAGGTTGATAGCCAATTGACAATTATTGCCATTGTCCAATGGCCAAGTGACTATTATATCACTTTTATTCAAAGTAATATTGGTACTGTTTTCCTTGGGATTGTTTGGCAATACTACAGGTACTTGGGCATTTATAACAGGACCAAAAAATAATAACCCAATAATAAGGTAAGATTTCATTTGTAGCGATGTTTTTGTTTAATTATTAAGTCCGTTCAAATGGGGTAGCCTAAATACACCTTAAATCCTATGTTAAAAAGTATTAACCCAGGCTATGCCATTTACAATTGACTCCCTGAATTTTGTGATGATTTAATCTATTCAAAAAAAAGGTCCCGATTCATCGTCGGGACCACTGCATTTTATTTTTTAATCTACCCACTCCAAACTATTCCTTAATATGGTTTTGTATGCTTCGTGGTCATGTGCCCTTTCATCGTGCCCTAAAGTATTCCCTACAATTTTCGACTTGGGATGTTTTACGACCCAGACCGTCGGGTATTCTTCCCCAGATTTTAAGCCCCTACTTACCGCTAGAACTTCTATCTCCGCTTCAGGGTCCTTTTCCCATCGGTACAATTCGTCCACGATCCTGAATTTGGAGGGAACGCCTTTCATTAAGGGGTGATCTGGTTTAATCACCCTTACTTCAAATTCCTGAAGGTCTTCATGGGACCGGGAGCCCCCGCCAACCAAGGTCTTATTGTATTCTGGCCAGTCCTCCCAATTGTACCAGGTACTGGGGTGGAAAATAAGCATATTCATTTTCCCCTCGTTTACACGGGACATAATGGTATTTCTGGTGTTTTTGTCCAAAGGTTTGTTGTTGCTCAATACCAGTACATCCGTTGTTGGGAGCAAGGTTCCCAATTCCATCGAATTTTCCGTGTACATAAACGTGTTCTTGCCCTCTTCACTAAGGATCTTTCCATCCGCGATGCCAAAAAACTTTAGAAAATCATGGGAACCGCCCCCGCCCATTGCAGCTATTTTTAGAGCTTCCTTATTCTCGGAAATATAGGATCCAGGTGCCGTTACTATGATCACCCCCTGCATCATTCGCCAATGCCCGGGAAAAGTACAGACATAGGGATATATGCCGGGAGTATCCGGAAGTTTGAAGGTTACGGACCCTGTTACGCCCGGGGTCAACATATCCGTTGCTCCAAGTACATATCTCGATTTGGGCACATAGCCCATTTTTTCCGCTTCAGGATTCTTCAGGAACCCATCTACCATGGCCCCAAAAGTATCCAAACTGCCAGGTTGGATGACCACCAAATTGTGGGACATCTGATCTTTATTGTTCAAGACTATCTCTACGGTCTGACCTGCTGTGGCATGAAGTGTCTTTTTATCAAAGGCCATTTCCTGATTTACGGTATTGAGAACAAAGGTTACATCGGCCTTTATCTTGCCTACCTTGCCTATGCCCATGTCAATGTGTTGATTTCCACCGGTATTTACACAGTGGACCGCAATTAGGTTCTTTCCTTGTTTAAACAGATCACCTTTGTCGCTATCGAGCTTTATGTACTTGTAGGATTCGCTGGCACCCGCTTCCGATATCAAAAGCTGACCATTTACAAAAACCTCATAATCGTCGTCATGGGCTATTTTGATTACAGGTTCCGATATTTCATCAGTAATGATCACTTCTTGTCGCATCCAAATATCGGAGCTGCTCCATTTGGTATTCACCTCATTAACATCCTCCCCTCCAAACTTGGCTGCTCCTTTTTTCCAATCGGAATCATTGAATTCGGTTTTCGTCCAGTTATCGGAAGGCTTGTCGGTGGTATATTTCCATGTAGATTTTTTTTCTTCGGCCGAGGGTACTATCATGACTACTGTAGATGGGTCTACCTCTTGGAAGTTCAATTCCCTGAAATAGATTTTTAAGGCGGCATTGAGCCATTTGTCCGAGGTGATGCCATCGTCTTTTGATAATTTTTCTATTTCGGTGTACAGTGCGTTGGATTCTGGAAGCTCCCCTGCACGCAATACCGCGGCAAGTTTGATCTGCGGGTCCGGACTACTTAACAGGCCTGATTGCGCCAAGATTACACTACTTTCCTTGCTCTGGGGCAATAAGGCCAGTGCGGCCCGTTTTACGCCATAGGAACTACTGGTCAATGCTTTTTGGACCACCTCGTTGGCTTCTGCATTGGAACCATTGAGAGCGCCCAGGCCTTTTAAAGTCCATAGGGCGTGCAATGCGCCTGCAGTTAGACCGCTTTTGTCAACATTATTGTTGCTGGCCAATTTGATCAAATCCGGGATAAGCGATACTTTCTTATTCTCCACAATCAAACGTTGGGCCATAGTTCTCCAGAACATATTATCGCTTATTAGGGCCTTTAGTAGTTCTTTGTCATCCTCCGGATTTAAGGAAGTGATATCCGAATCATCGGCATCTTCATGGGTAATAACGTAGATCCTACCGTGCCCATAATCGCGCAAAGGATTATTATGGGCATTGCCCTCTCCCTTGTCCGCGTTCCAGATCTGGTTGTCCATTCCCCGTTTGTCAGGGTTGTGCTGGATTACGGGATTGTACCAATCCGCCACCCATAAATTACCATCGGGTCCGGTTTCGGCAAAGACCGGCGCCGTCCAGGCATCGGTACTTGCAAAAATATTGCCGCCATCGACCTCCTTGTACCCTGCCCCATCCTTGACTATTTTGGCAATATGCACCAAATGTCCGGTAGGTTCACTGACATACATTTGATTTCTATATTCTTCCGGATAGTTTCGCGCGGTATAAAAATTGGCACCCGAGGCGGCCGTATAGCCTCCTCGTACATCTACCTGCTGTAGGGGAATGGTATCTACAGGACTAATTTCATAGTGCCCCTGGATAAAGTCGGCATTGACCGCCCAGGAAGGCATTTTGTTCAAATAATCATAATGTTTTAAAGGTATCCCTACATAACAACAGTGGTTGTTATTGGCGGTAGATCCAAATATTTCAAAATTCTCGTTAAAACCAAGTCCCCAGGTGTTGTTGTTGAATTGGCCCACCGGTTCAAAATAGGAACCATCCTTGGCAAATTTGTAAACGCCCATTTTAAATTCTACAGGCTTGCCCTGAAACTGATTTTCAAACCCTGAATACCCAACGGAACCCCAGATCATGTTATCGAGCCCATAGCGCAGATTGGATGGCCCTGCATGGGTGTCCCAAGTTCCAAAACCATTGAACAGCACAGTGCTTTTGTCCATCTTGTCATCCTCATCGGTGTCTTCCAAAAAAACCATATTGGGAGCTTGGGACACAATGGCCCCGCCTTTTACCAAGGTTATTCCCGTTGTTAGATTTTGCTCGGTGGCATAATCCGTAAATTTATCGGCCCTGCCATCCCCATTAGTATCCTCGCAAATAGTAATCCTATCACCTCCAACATCATTGGCCAGTCCGTGAGGATAGTCCTTGGACTGTACCACCCAAAGTCTGCCCCTTTCGTCCCAGGTAAAGGCTATTGGGTTAATAATATTAGGCTCGGCGGCATATAGCTCCGCCTTGAATCCTTCCGGGAGCTGGATATGCTTTTGGGAGTCCTCTGGATTTAAAGGATCCTGAACCCTTGGGTTCTCTCCCGTATAGGTCAGCGGAGGGGGCGGTTCTTTTTCTCCTGTACAGCCGGACAAAAGTGCCATTCCACAAAACAATAATGAAATGTAAACGGTTAAATTTTTCATTCTTTTGATTTTAAAATTATAAATTACTCTTACCACTATAATGGCTATATATTCCTAGGAATAAAATCATTTATCAAATCCGTGGTCGATAGTCCGAATATGGTGTATTTTCGCTTACATCCACGGTGCCGGCTTCCCAGCCCTCTGGAGGTGACAGGATGGCTAAAAATTCCAATTCGCCTTTTCCGGCATTAAAAGTACCATGGGCAACATTGGCACCGATATAGACCGAGTCGCCCGCCTCCAATAGCTGCATCTCATCCTCTATCCATTGTTCGGCCGTGCCTTTGAGTACATATAGGATTTCATGCATTTCGGGATGAACGTGAAAGTTGTGTCCGCCGCCTTCCGGCATCACCACCTTTACCATATAGGAGTCGGCATATTTTATGATCTCGGGATGATAGTGCCAATGATGGTCCCGCCCGAAAGCTCTTTCGAACATTTGATCTTTTTCCTTGACAAATTTCCAATTCTTTTCCATAAGCGAACTAGAGTGTCAATTTTTTGAATTCCTTGGTCAGGTTGGTCAAGGATTGTTCTATGCCCATTCTTTCCAAGGAGGATGCCCCTACAAAGCCGTGCAGACCCTTACAATGTTCCAGTACGTATTTTACGTCGGACGGGGTATTTATAGGTCCGCCGTGGGCCAATAAAAAGGTGTCTGGATTTGCTTTTTTAACGGCATCCACAATTTTTTGGGTACGCTCCAATGCATCGTCCATGGATGCGGTTGCACTGGTAACCCCAATGGATCCCCCGACGGTTGTCCCTACATGGGCAATTATGGCATCGGCACCCACATCGGCCATTTGTACGGCCTCTTCCGGTTTGCCCACATATACAATGGAAAACAGGTCCATTTTGGTGGCCAGATCCACCATATCCACTTCTTTTTGAAAACTCATTCCCGTTTCTTCAAGGACATTTCTAAAATGACCATCGATAATGGAATGTGTCGGGAAGTTATTTACCCCTGAGAATCCCATATCCTTTACTTTTCCCAGAAAATGCCACATCCTTCTTCGTGGGTCGCTTCCGTGCACACCGCAGATAACAGGGATTTCCTCCACTACGGGCAAGACTTCGAACTCGCCGATCTCCATGGCCACGGCGTTGGCATCCCCATAGGCCATCATACCGGCAGTGGAACCGTGACCGGACATTCTAAACCTGCCCGAGTTGTAAATTATTATTAAATCCGCGCCACCTTTCTCAATGAATTTGGCACTGATCCCGGTTCCGGCACCGGCCGCAATAATGGCTTTTTTTTGATTTACTACTGCTTGTAATCTATCTCTAACTTCTTGTTTTGTGTAGGGGTTTCCTTTCCCTGTCCATGGATTCGGCATAATATTCTATTTTATGATTAAATTATTTTAATTTAGGTTTCAATTTCTAAAATTTTAAATCTATTGTTTAGGATTCCTCAATTTCGACTTGTTTATATCCGCCACGCTTTTTAAAATATAGTATAAGGATTAGATAGCCCAGGGCCATCGTTAAGGGTATCAATGCCGTTATCACCAATGCTCTTCCAGCACCATAAAAACCAGCCTGTTCCACAGGCACCTTGTCAATATTAACCTTGGTCTGGGCATTGTCCCACCAGTTTTTCAAATTACTCAGATTGGCGTTGTCACTTAATCTTTTTCCAGTGCTTTCCCAACGTTTAATATCTGCCTTCAACTGCTCTCCATTATCCCTTAAGATTGCGACTTTACTACCGTCCAATCCTTTTATTGGCCTAAAGAACAAGAATCCATTTTCCTGTTCCGCCTTATAACGTTCATATGATTCAGTAGACTCCACCTTAATTTTGTTGGAAGCAAAGTAATCTTGCTTATATCCAATACCAGGTCCGCCCAAGAGACCTGCAGACAACATTCCAACTCCACCGACAATACCCATGGTTACAGCACCTCCTCTTGGAAATCGTTCCCCGACAACACCGAGCATGGTGGGCCAAAAGAAAGTTTTCGCTATTCCGTAAATGGTTACGGCAAATACCATCACAAGTCCAGAAGTGGAGTTTCCTAGGATATACAGTCCTATTCCTCCGAATATAGAACAGACAAAGAGCAATCCTAAAGGTGATATTCTATGGACTATAGGTCCCGCAAAAAATCTAAGTACGAACATGAGGGCCGATGTGTAAATGAACAACAAGACCCCTTTGGTTGGATTTTCCAGAATATTACCTGTTATATTCTGTATCCAACTATCAGTGCCCAATTCTACATAACCTACCAGCATCATCAAGATCAACAAAGAAATTAATAATGGGGAAGCCAGTTGACGAAACATCTCGCTAAAGCCAACTCCTGCTGCCCTTGCCTCCGAAATTGGAAATTTTTCCTTAAGTATTATAAAACCATAAATAAGCACGGGAATCAGAAAGAAGCTCATTAAAATCTCCCAAGAGACTAAGCTATGAAAAGCAATAGACAATAAACCTCCTACAATCATTCCTCCTGGCCAACCAGCGTGCAAAATATTCAAATAGTGCGTTTTGTTTTTTGGGTATAATGTTGCTACAAGAGGATTTACAACTGACTCGCATATACCATTCCCTACGGCAAAAAGAAAGGTGCCCCAATACAAACACCAGTAGGCAGCCTCCCGTCCCATGGTTTCAAAGACATATACAGTTGCCACCGTGACGACCAAGGACAGAAAGTGCATTACAAAAGCTAAAACAAGTAATGGTTTGTAACCAACCCTATCGACCACTAGACTGAAAAGTATAATGATAACACCAAAGCCTACAAAACCACCTCCGGTAATGGATCCCAATTCGGTCATGGTAAATCCGAATTGATTTCCCCAATCTACTAGTATGGCCCCACGCACGGCAAAACCGACTCCACCTGTTACGATAGTGAAAAAACTTGCCCATAATAGTCGATTTCTATTGACTTTTCTTATTTCCATCATTTTTTTGACTTTAATATTGTTTAACTGTTTATAACCACATCAATTCCAGTGAATCTTAAATTATTTCCAACAGTGATTTAACTGCGTGTATGGCAAATTCTTCAGTGTTTATATTTGATTGGACTTCTACTATCTTGATATTTTTATTTGCATGACTTTTTAGGGAACCGAACAATTCCTGGTCTATCGCCGGATTGTGAAATATTTGTCCTGGCCCACCAATTTGGGATAGTCCTCCCAATGGAAGCAATACAGTAACAGGAGCCTCGGAATTATTAATTTTATCTGCTATGGTCTTTCCCAGTATTCTGTTCTCCTCCGCATTTGTCCTCATAAGGGTTACGTCTGGGGCCCAGCTAAACAGTTGTCGGTCTCTATATTTTTCGGGAACGGTATCCAACGGACCAAAATTTACCATATCCAAACATCCAGGAACGATAACTTGGGGGATTCCCATTTTAGACCCGGCTGTTAAACGATCTGGTCCAGCACTGCAAATCCCTCCACAAAGTTCATCAGCCAATTCGGTAGTGGTTATATCCAGAATAGCGTCAAAGCACCCGTCCAAGGTTAAACCTTCCATAGTATTACCTCCCACTCCAACAGAATGGAATGCCATAACCTCATAACCTCTGTCCTTCAAAAATTCCGAACATTTGTCCACACATAAGGAAGTATTGCCAAATACGCTTATGGCTATAGATTGGTCCTGGCTTTGGTTGTCCGATATGGAAGCTTGCATCATACCAACAATGGCGGCAGCCCCTTGACGTATAACCACTTTACTAATACTATTTAGTCCTGCCACATCCACAATGGAAGGCATTAAGGTAATATCCTTACTCCCAATATGTGAGGATAAGTCTTTCGTTGCCAAAGTGCTGATACATAATTTGGGAATTCCGAAAGGTAAAGTTTGCAGGGCTTTGAGAGCAATAAAAGTGCCACCACCACCTCCCATGCCAATAGCAGCATTTACTTTATTCTGGGATAAAAGCTCCTTAATTATAACCGCTGCACCATTTCCCATAACTTCAATAGCAACCCCCCGATCTTTTTGTTGACGTAACCCAGGTATAGTAGCTCTACCTTTTATGGCTACCTGTTCGGCCTCAAAATCTATAGGAAATAAATCGGTGGAGCCCATTACACCCGTATTTATGGTAATTACGCTAGCCCCTTGCTGCACTAAACAGGAATACAGATATCCAAAATCCTCACTTTTGGTATCAAAGCACCCCACCATTACTATACTTCCTTTTGAAGATTTTTTATTTAGTTCAATACCCATTGCAATTCCGTTCTAAATCTATGGCCCTTAAGCTTTATTAAAACATTTTATAGTTAACATTATATTTTTGGCACAGTCCTGAATTAGCAAAGGGGCATGGTCTATGGCCTCCTTTAACTCCATAGGTTTATTAACAATAGAATATACCGCGCTAACTCCTACACTATATATACCTTCAATTCCTTCGCCTATTTTTCCGGTAAGAACAATTACGGGAACTCCGTGCTTTTTTGCCATTGAAGCAACCCCAGATATGGTTTTGCCATGAAGCGTTTGCTCATCTATTTTACCTTCACCGGTAAAGACTAGGTCGGCTTGTTTAATAATTTCCTCTATTTTTATGGTTTGTAGTATTAATTCTATTCCATTTACCAGTTCTCCATTTAAAAAAGCCATTAGTCCGGCACCTGTACCACCGGCAGCTCCTGCTCCTGGAATGTTCGAGACGTCTATACCCACGGCAGACTTAAGTACATTTGCATAATGGGACAGATTTCTATCCAAGAATTCCAACCCCTGTTGACTTCCACCTTTTTGAGATCCATAAACAAAAGAAGCACCGTTTACCCCTGTAAGCGGATTGGAGACATCACATGCAACAATTACTTCACAATTTTCAATTCTTTTATCAAATTCGGATAGATCTATTGTATGTAGTTCATTTAAATTACCTCCACCTTCTTTAATCTCTTCCCCTTTGTCATTTACAAATTTTGCGCCCAATGCCCTGCCCATACCTGCTCCACCGTCATTGGTAGCACTCCCTCCAATACCTATAATAATCTTCTTACACCCCTGATCCAGGGCATCCTTGATAAGTTGCCCCATACCAAAGGTTGTTGTCCTTAAAGGATTCTTTTCTTCTTCCTTTAACAATTCCAGACCTGAGGCCATAGCCATCTCAATTACTGCAGTTTTATTATCGTTTAAAATCCCATATTCAGCTATTATTTGTCGCATAAGGGGATCGAATACGGCAACTGAAAGTCTACGCCCACCAACTCCATTTAATAGTGTTTCAAGTACACCTTCCCCGCCATCCGAAATAGGGATTTCATGGATTAGCGAACCCGGCAGTACCTTCTTAATTCCTAAGGCAATATTTGAGGCAACTTCCTTGGCCGATAAACACTCTTTGAATGAATCAGGGGCAACAACGATATTCATTTTCTTTGGGTTTGATTCTTATTAATCATTTTCATTTGGCATAAATTATCATTGTATACCCTTCCTATTCGGTTTTAAGAAATCTGAGCCCGTCTTTTTCCGTTATCAAATAATCCGGCCTGACTTTTTCTTCTACAAATTTTATTTTTACAATTGCAGTTCTTCGTGGTTGGGTTAGAGTGTCATTGAAATGGGTATGTAAAACATATTGCATATCTCCTTGGTGATCAAGAATTAAATCCCCATGACCAGGGCCATTTTCGCCTACGAGCTCCTTATATATAATGGGACCTTTATCAGACTTCTTCCAAGGCCCCAGTGGGCTATCGCTAATCGCATAACCAACGGAATAGTCAGGGTTTCTGAAATCATTTGCAGAATAGATCAGGTAGTATAGTCCTTTGTATTTTAATACTGTAGGGCCTTCAGTTACCGGCCAATCCGTCTTTTGTGTATTTTCCCATTCGCGTTCCCCAACAATACATTCCCTCAGGGTTTCTGGTTTAATTGCCATAAGATCATCCTGCAATTCAGCTACGTATATTCTATTACCTTTTGTAAGCCGGACATGGTATAAGTATTTTTTACCGTTATCATCAAAAAATACAAATGGGTCGATTTGTTTCACAGGAGCCTTAAGATCCTCCTTTGTAGCGTTTATAAAAGGACCCAAAGGATTATTACTGGTAGCCATTGCAATACGCTCATTTGCAGTATAGGCCATATAAAATTTATCGTTATACTCAAAAACCTGGGGCGCCCAGAATCCTATTTCCCCAAAAGCATCACCTTTTTGCAAGGCCAGGCCGTTCTTGGCTCCATTTGGTCCCGACCACTCTGATAAATCCTTGGAAGTGTAAACCAAAAAACCTTTATCCTTACCCATTTTGGGATCGCCAGTAGTGCCATACAAATAATAAGTACCGTCATAATAAAAGATAGTAGGATCTGCCAAATAGATTTGACTGGAATCCATATCCATATACTTTTGGGCATTAGCTCCCCAAAAAACAATTGAAACTAAAATTATACAGAATGCTCTCAAAACCTATTTAACGCTAAATTGATAAACTGAAACAGTATGGTAAACTTCCCCTGGACGAAGAGTAATCGAAGGAAAATCAGGTTGGTTGGGAGAATCTGGGTAATGCTGTGTTTCCAGACAAAAGGCCGTCCTATAATCGTCTTTGGCGCCAGATTTTAGCGTATTTGCCGAAGCCATAAAATTGCCGCAGTAAAATTGTACTCCAGGCTCCTGGGTAAATACATCCATCACAATGCCAGATTTATCCCCTATAACGGTAGCGGCATGGTTCATGCCATATGATTTGGTTCCATTTAATACAAAATTATGGTCATAACCCCCACCGTATGCCAATTGTTGATCCTCCTGCTCAATATATTCACCAATAGCATGCGCTTCGTTAAAATCAAATGGTGTTCCCTGGACGTCTTTCAATTCCCCTGTAGGAATCAGCCCATGATCCACAGGTGTAAATTGATCTGCATTAAGTTGTAAGGAATGGTTAAGGATACTTCCACTTCCTTCTCCATTGAGGTTGAAATAGGTATGATTGGTCAAATTTACCACTGTGGCTTTATCTGTAGTGGCTTCATATTCCATTCTAACAGCCTTGGTATCCGTTAGCGAGTAAGTTACCTTTACTATTAAATTCCCAGGAAACCCCTCCTCCATATCAGGGGAAGTATATCTCAGGATCAGGGTTTTGGTATCAGGTTGTTCGGCTTCCCAAACCTTATCCTGAAATCCGTTCTCCCCACCATGAAGGGCATTTTCATTATTGTTCGGTACCACGGAATATTCGGTGCCATCCAAAGAAAATTTACCTTTTGCAATTCTATTTCCTACTCGGCCTATTGTAGCTCCAAAGTAGGATTCGGCAGAATCCAAGTAGTCCTTAATGTTGGAATAACCTATGGAAACATCAACATAATTGCCATTTTGATCTGGAGCCAAAAGAGTAACAATTCTACCCCCATAATTGGTAATGGCCATTTTCAAATCCTTGCTTTCCAACCAATAGAGCTTTACGGCCCTTCCATCAATGATGGTGTCAAAATTGTTTTGTTGCAAAGTACTTTCCATCGGTGTTTGGATATTTGTACCGGCCGTTTCTGAAATTATTTCTTTTTTATTGGCATTCTTGCAGGCCGACATTGCCATTATAACCAACACAACTAAGATCTGACTACATTTTATTCTCTTCATTTGTTTAGTTTTAATACAAATTACTTACTTATACAATGGCCGTATTCGACTCCTACTCTATACCAATTTATTTATTTGCCACCTCATTCAATTTCTTTATCAAATCCGCCTCATCCTGTCGGTAAGGAGTTCCATCTTTTCTAAAAACTTCATGAAACCATTCGATTGGTTCCCCTCCGTCCTCGATCGGAGTATTCCAGGCATATTTTGTATTGGATCTTCCTGCTACCAATCCCCAGTTGATGGCGCCGATATTTTCTCTATGTAAAATGGGTAAAATATTAGAGAAGCGGCTATTATTGGTCCGTGCCATATATTCTGTGCAGACCATTGGCCTTCCATGGGATTTTAAAAGGTTGATTACATGCTGATGGTGTTTTTCATCCTCATAATTGTGATAGGTCAATATATCAGAATTCAAAGCCTGGAAAGCATTGAGTTCTTGAAAGTCCCACGCCCATAAACCCGCAGTTAGGGGCTGATTGGGATTAATTTCCCTAGCCCATATGAATACGCTCTTTAGCAGCGGCATTGAACTGGTTAGTTTTCCCGTATTTCCCGGCTCGTTGTAAAGATCCCACATGACAATCCGATCATCATTGCCAAAGGTTTTGAGGATATCCTTGACATAAACCTCAAGAGCTGGGAAATTTTCCTTTTCCTTTGATGCCGGGTCACCGGGATCCTGCACCCATCCAGAATTATGCGTTCCCGGAACAGGGTCTGGCTGTTTTCCGATTTTAGGAGTCTTGCCCCATACATCATCAAAAAAAACAAAAATTGTTTTGATACCGTGATTACTTGCTATTTTCAAATAGGTTTCCATACGCTCCTTAAACCCAGTAGGGTCCGCCTTGTATGCCAAGCTATGAAGATACACTCTCATGGTGTTGAACCCGATGCCTTCTGCAAAGCCCAATTCCTTATCTATGGTTTTAGCGTCAAAGGTACTCTCTTGCCACATTTCCAATTGATTAATGGCAGTACTGGGATTAAAATTGGCACCGGTCATCCACTTTTGTTGTGAATACCATTCCTTGGCCTTTTCAATAGGCCATTTATTCTTAGTTAAAACATCTTCTTGTGAAATACCTGTATAAGATATAATTAGTGCGGAAATTATCAGTAATGTTTTTTTCATCTGCTTTTTTTTGATTTAATTGTACCCCCAGTTACTATCGGGAGAAATTACTTTTTTGAATAGCGTTGTACAAGGCCTCTTGTCACTTCTACATATATGTTATTCCAAAAAGAAATTAACTATTGAGTTGTCCAATTAATTTGATAAAATTACCGGGCCTTATAGAGAGACCCGATAATTTAAGAAACTAACTCAACACAACTATTCTTTCTTTTAGGTTAATGGATCGCTAACTTGGTATTTCAAGAATTACATTCTCGGGCAATGGTGGCCCCAGATACGGCATTCCACTTGTATCCCAATACAATCTTTGCATTCTAGGTGAACGAAACCTACCGCAACCTTGACCCGGTTTGGAATTGGCATGATAAAGGATCCAATCCTGTTTACCATCTGGGGACTTGAAAAATGAATTATGTCCCGGGGCATAAACTCTATTTTGTGGAGCCTGGGTAAAAATTGGTTCCTCCGATTTAGTCCAAACAGAAGCATCCAGTAGATCATCACTTCCATTAAATGATAATAATCCAAGACTATAATTATCGGTCCAGCAACCGCTTGCCGAAAAAACGATAAAAATGCGCCCCTTATGTTCTAAAAATTGTGGTCCTTCATTTACATTGACATGGGAAAGATTAGGATCATCCAAATCCCCATGTTTTTCCCAATCAAATGTTGGGGAAGAAATTCTTACCCTGTCACCATCTATCTCCAATGGGTTTTTCATCTTGGCAATATAAATATCCTGTTGGCCATTGGTGTCACCTTCCCATCCAGACCAGACCATATATAACTGCCCATTATGGAAGAATACATTCCCATCAATTGCCCACTTATCGGTTTTGGCCGCAATTTTGCCTTTAAACTCCCATTTTCCTTTGAATGGGTCTTTTGAAGTATTTTGCAAGGCATACATTCGATGTGTTTTGTTATCACCGTCATCCGCTGCAAAATATATATACCAGTTGTTGTTTATAAAATGAACTTCCGGAGCCCAAATATCCTTGGAGTAATCCCTTCCTTCCGGTGGTGTCCAAACCGTAACACTTTCAGCCTTGTCGAGGGCCGCTAAATTTTTGGTTTTCCATAGTACCAAACGGTTCTGTAAGGTATTTGTATAGTAATAATATCCATTGTAATAGGTACTATATGGATCTGCCCCAGAGGGCAATATTGGATTGGTAAATGTTTTGTCTTGTGAAAACACCGAAATAGTGAAGAGAAGAAAAAACAATAATATGTATGTTATTTTAGGTGTTCCCATCTAGGTATTCTTTTATCCCTATCATTAAAGGAATATAGTTCTATTTGAACCCTCGGAAATTTTTGATTCCCGAGGGATTCATTTATTAAATTTAAAATTCTATTTTCTGAACTTGAGTGTAAATCATGTCTTCAATCCCAGCGATTTTAACACCAATACGGGCAAAAATATAATTTTGATCCGGTTTCTTTGGATCACTGGGTATTTCTACGGACATATTGATATTGCCTAGATCGGAAAGGTCTGCCGCATCTACCTGTGCAAGACTACCTTCACCTCCACTGTTGGCATCAACAAATAGCGTCCTGTTGATAATCAATGTTACCCTTTCTACGGTTTTGGCATCTGCACCAGTAATGATTTGCTCCACCTCGCAACTAGCGTTTACGGATCCAGCTGTATAGGAGAACTGGGAATTCCTGATCATGTGATATGGAGTTACCTCAATGTCCATCGCCTTATCACCAGTCAATTCAAAAAATATAGTATCTGAAGGAGTTCTGAATGGACCCTGTCCGGGTACAAACGAGAGTTTGTATTCTCCGGTAAATAACCTACTGCTGTAACTACCGTCTTGGGCAATGGCAACGTCTATAGGTGCCGTAAGTGCGTAGCCAGGTTGCCACAATTGAAACCTTACTTGGTTCCTTGCAACAGGAATGGCCTCACCGTTATAGACAATATTTCCGGAGAACATTGCATTTGGTTCATCAAAATTATCTAGTGAACAAGAAGTCACCAATAATAATGCGCTGAATATGAATATATAAAATTTAGCTTTCATTTTTATTTGTTTAAAATTGATTATTGATTTGGGTTTCTAACCAATTTAGGGTTGTTATTGATTAAATCCTGTCCTATTTCGGAGTAATAGTTCCCAAATTGAAATCTGTCAGCACCTGTAATTCTGGAAAGTCTCAAAATTTTATAGAGATACTTACCATCATTAGGGTCACCAGGGTTATGATATTTATACGGCCAGATACTGTAAGGCTGGGTTTCTCTTTTCGTTGCTTCACCTATATTCTGGGTAACTTCAGCTTCGCTGATAGGATTTCCATCCAGTACTATATGTGCCAACCTCCATCTTTTTAAATCAAAGAAATGAAGCCCTTCAAATGCCAATTCTACATATCGCTCATGCGCAATACGGTCAAAATCGACATCGGCACCTGTTAATGGTGTAGTAATACCGGCTCTAGCTCGAACCTGGTTTAAATATCCTGCGGCAACATCTGGTTGTCCAAGTTCAAAAGCGGCTTCGGCAGCATTTAATAGAACTTCTCCAAATCTATATCGAATAAACCACACATCGCTTTGGGTCCCTCGTCTGCCAGATCCCGTATTTGGGTCTTGATATTTACGAATATAAAAACCTGATTGTGCAGTAAATTCCAGCCCATCTATAGGACCGTCAAATCCAACTACCTGAACTTGTTCCGTGCCTCCTGGAAGCGTTTTTTCCTGGCCTCTAGAATCTCCACTTACTATGGATCCATCAGCCAGTACAATACCGGCCCATATATCGACTGGTTTAGATTTAAAAGTGGTGCCCGGTAATATTACCGTTCCGGCCAAACGGGCATCCCTACCTTGGAATATATCGCCAATATTATCATAGTAAACTGGGTTACCTCCCACTTCGTTTGCCAAGGGGGCATAAGTACCATCCAATAATTCAAAGGATTGAACGAATTGTAGACTTGGATTTATCCGACCACCTTCTTCTTCCTCTGCTCCAAAACGAGGTTGGTTCCAACCGGTAAAATAATGAGTCTTTCCACCACCAACTTTATAGTCTTCTACAAAAATAGCTTCGGGATTGTTGGCTTTATCATAAAACAAAGCCTCAAAATTCTCAGAAAGATTGGGCTTGGAGTTGTATAGAGCATAAGCGCCTGCACTTCCACTTATAATGGCTTGGGCAGCTGTAAGTGCCTTGGTATAATAGCCTTCTGCCATTGAAGCTGGGATTCCAACCTCGTTTCCAGGCAGTGAAACCTGAGGGGTTGTTGCCCCATATTTTGCTATTGATCCTGCATAAAGAGCGGCTCTTGTTTCCATGGCCAAGGCTGCTCCCTTGGTAGCCCTAGACTTGGAATCTGCATCGGTTGGCAATATATCCTTTATAGCTTCAGCTTCACTTATTACGAAATCATAAATGGCGGCTTCTGTTTCCCTAGGGTGCTGTAAGTAGGATGCATCGCCACTAAAATCATAGGTTTCCGATTCCAATATTAAAGGAACTCCTCCCATGCGTTTAACCATTTCAAAATAATAAGAGGCACGCAAAAATCTTGCTTCAGCCAAAAAACGTGTTTTAAGGGAAGCCTCTAACTCAGTAGCTTCCTCACATCTTTCCAAGAATAGATTTATTTCACGGATATATCCGTAATTCCAAATACCCCAGCTTCCAAATCCCCATCCATCATTTTGAAATGCAGGATAGCGGCCTGCCTCTGACCAATAGGCTATATTGAAATCTGCCAGAGAAGCCCAATCATCCAATCTACCAAAATCTTCATATCTATTGTAAAGATCTCCCAAAACCGAGAGTACGGCACTCGGATCTGTAAAAATTTGATCTTGGGTCAATATAGAAGAGGGCGGCCGATCCAAAAACTCCTCATCGTTCTTTGAACAGCCTAAGGCCAAGAATAAGGCTAATAGTATTGTAAATATATATTTTTTCATTGCGTATAAATTTTAACTATTTATATAGATAGGTTTACCCCGACGTTTACGAATTTGTTCTGTGGGTACTGCAATCCATTGGTATCGTTGACTTCTGGGTCAATACCAAATTTTGATAGGTTATCAAAGGAAAATAGGTTATACCCATTTACATAGAACCTAGCTTTTTGTAGACCTATTTTTTCAAGAATTGGCTTGGGTAAGGAATACCCTAGTTCTATAGTTCTTGCCCTTAAATAAGTTACGTTATGCATCCAGAAGCTAGATGCTTGACCCCCTCTATAATTACTGTGATAGGATGCATTATAACGCAGGGCAGGATATTTCCCTGGAACCCAAGTGCTGTTAGGGTCCGCCGGATCCTGACGACTCCAGCTGTCCAAAAATATGGTATTCAAAGCTCCCTGGTTTTGGAAAGCCCATCTAGTTTCCCATTCCTGTGCCCAGGAATATCCAGAGCCACCTGAAAAATCTGCGGTAAAATCTACTCCCTTATAGGCCATACGTATGCTAAGTCCAAAGTTTACCGATGGTTGCTTTCCAAAATTATAACCTATCGGTTTTTCATCGTATCCGTTAATTCTTCCATCACCATTTAAGTCTTCATAGATCAAATCGCCAGGCAATAAGGTTCTGTTACCCTGACCATCAATGTCTACAGGGTAATTGTTGATCTCTTCTTGGGACTGAAATTGACCGATGGTATTGAATCCCCATCTTATATCATTGAATCTTCCTTCATTGGAGGCTCTATATTCCTGCCATGAGTTCTCAAATCTAGGTTTGTAGGATTCAATAAACTTACCTCGGGAGTAGGAAGCATTACCAGAGACAGTTAAATAAAAGTCTCCAAAACTATCACTATAGCTTAAGGCCCCTTCAAAACCGGACTGGGCATCGCTATTTACGTTTTCATCTGGCAGGCCATAGCCCAACTCACTGGGAATTAAGATATCATATTTCCTACCTCTTAAACCTGTACGTAGTCTGTAGAAGTAGTCATAGGATCCATTGATCTTACCATCAAAAAGGGTGAAATCCATCCCTATATCCGTAATCTTACTCTTAAACCAGGAAATATTATCCACAATTTGACCTTTGTCCCTTGCACCTACGATTGGTTGACCATCCAATACAACTGTTCCTGTATTGTAATTGTAGCCTGGTAAATAGTCATAGGCACCTATACCAATATTATCGTCTCCCAAAACACCATAGGAACCTCTTATTTTAAATTCCGAAACCCATGCATCCTCTCCAGCTATACTCTTATACCAGTCTTCCTCTGTAATCCTCCAACCGATGGAACCGGAAGGAAAAAATCCCTTTCTTTTGCTGGGGGCAAATTTCCAAGAGGCGTCCTGTCTTCCAGAAAGTTCCAAATAGTATTTTTCCTTGTAGTTATAGTTGAATTTACCAATGTAACCGATCCGTGCCTCTTCATTATCGGCATCTTGAAATTCTACCACATTCGCAAAATACATCAGAGGCAAGATATTTGTTTCCGGTACCGAACGTAACCATTGGTTTTGGTCACGTTGCTCTTGGCGTTCTACTAAGAACAGCCCTTCAACATTATGATCATCCCCAAAAGATTTTTTGTAGGTAGCTTGACCTTGGTATACGTTTTTAAGAATCTTTCGATTTCTTCGTTCCCTCCATGGGTTGGAACTACCACCTGTAGCATTATATGCGTCGTTGGCCGCATCATAAGTATACGCATCATAAGTGTATTCGTGGCCATTAAGTACTTGATCTGCGATATAATAGGAATACATTCCCTTTATCGTTAGTCCCTCTGCAAAACCACCGAACTTGTACTCCCCGCTGAAGTTTGTTTGTAACACCCTCCAAATGTTGGTAGAGTACCCTCCGATCTTCTTGTTGTGCAAAGCCCAGTTGGTCTCATTATGACCAATATCATTAAGATATTCTGGGTTGTCATTGGCGTAGGGACGTTCAAAAGGACGATTACGTAAAATGGCAAATCGTGGCAGCCAATAATCATCGGCACCAGGTATCCCCGGGTTATCGGTGGTTTCAATTCTACCGTTAATTTGAACTCCAACCTTTAATCGATCGGTAATATTGGCATCCAAATTACTCTGAATGTTATTACGCTCAAAATTAAACTCAGGGCCTAGTACAGCTTCCTGTTTTAATTGTGTTCCGGAAATATAATAGTTAATTTTATCCGATCCTCCAGAAGTACTGACGTTTAAGCTGTAAAGTGGTGCATCCTTCTTTATTATGAAGTCTTTCCAATCGAATGATTTATAACCGGCTTCAGTGCCTAATCGATACTTCTCCAATTCCTCATTCGTGATTTGTGTTTCTCCAAACTCGTTCAGATCTGCCTCTGCCTTTTTGGACATATACACATAGGAATCATTCACGGTCTTTGGAAATCTGGACCAATTTTGACCTCCGTAATATGAATTGATATTGACCACATTTTTGGTATTCTTTCTACCACGTTTGGTGGTTACAACAACAACTCCATTTGCAGCCCTAACACCATAAATTGCAGCAGATGCATCCTTAAGTACAGAGATACTTTCAATATCGCCAGGAGAAATGTTGTTGAATTGACCGGCATCCTGTTGTATACCATCAATAACATATAGTGGGTCGCCCATATTCCTAATTTGAATGGCGGCAGTTGCCCCTGGTCGCCCATCTGGCATTTTAAAGGTAACCCCAGAAATTTTCCCAGCTAGTCCAGAACTTACAGAAGCCCCGGCATGGACACTTTCTAAGTCCTCACTAGTTACCGTGGATATAGCGGCCGTAATGGATTTTTTCTCTTGGCTGGAATATCCAGTCACCACTACTTCATCCAAGGCAGCCACATCATCCGACATTTGTAGATCTATTGTAGTCCTGCCGTTTACAGGTAACTCCATAGTCTTGAAACCAATGTAGCTAAACACAAGTACAGCATTTGTTGGTGCTTCAATGGTGTAGTTTCCATCAAAATCTGTGGAAACGCCATTATTTGTTCCCTTTACGATTACAGATACCCCAGGTAAGGGCATTGTGTCCGTTTCCGAACTTACATTTCCTGATATCTTCAGTTTATCCTGTGCATAGGATTGGGAAACCACTAAGAAGATACCCAGCAAACAGATCTGTTGAAATAATTTTTTTAAGATTGTCTTCATGTTGTTTTCATTTTTAATGTAATTAAGTTTTAGTTAGTTGTTAAAAGGTTTTTTTGAGACTGCTTTATTCGAAATTCAACTGTCAACATTTTTAGATTTAAGCTATGAGTATATTTTTATCTTTAATGGCATACTGTGCCGAATTAGATATTTGGTTAATTATTTGCAGATATCATAATATTGCACTGTTGCTGTTGATAATAATATTAATTCTATATATGTAGACTGTTGATTTAGCAGTTGCGACAAATAGAAGCATTTTAACATGGATTTAATTTGAATTTCGTTTCAATAGTTCCCCGAAATGATTCATAATCTTGCTTTTGTCTAGAGAAATGCGCTTATTGAGCCAAATTGTTGAACGGTGAAACATTATGTAGAACAAAAAGTTTTATATTTTCCCAAAATTGTTAAGCGTTGAAAAAGAGTGTTAAATTATTGGTTGTTGCTGCCCTTGTTTCCTGTTCCCTATGGCCACAGGAGTTTTACTTTAAACACTATAGGGTTGAGGATGGTCTATCGCATAATACGGTACTAAGTTCTTTACAGGACAAGAATGGATTTATGTGGTTTGGTACTAAAAATGGACTGAATAGATTCGATGGCTATACCTTTAAACTGTTTCAAAACAATTCTGAGGATGTAAAAAGTTTACATGGCACTTATATTGAATGTCTTTATGAGTTTGAGGATGTCTTATGGGTAGGTACGGATAATGGTTTGTATAGCTATAACGAAAAACAGGAAAATTTTGATCTGTTGGGAGGAACTAGTGCCAAACAAATTTTAGGTCTCATGGCTGACGTTGATGGTAATCTATGGTATATTGCCAACAGCACTTTGAACAAGTATAACTCTAAATCTGGGAAAACCGATTCCTTTCCAACAGACCTATTTTTTAATGCCACAGCTATCATAAAAACAATTGATAACGAAATCATAGCGGCATCTAGTAATGAACTTTATAAATATAATAAGGTATCGAATAATTTTATAAGTTATGGCATAAATGTTCAGGGAGATCCTAAATTGCCATTTCGCATTAACCGATTATTTAATTTGAATGACCATGTAATCTTGTTGGGTACACAGAATCATGGTGTAATAGCATATGATATTTTAGAGGGTAAAATTTTAGACATGCTTCAAGAATTAAAGGGACCAATTTATGTCAGGGATTTTGCATTGAAAGGAAAAGAGGAGCTTTGGGTTGCCTCGGAATCTGGTATTCATTTATATAATATTAAAGAAAAAGTATATACCAATTTGGTAAAAGATTATGGTAATCCTTATGCTCTGGCCGATAATGCCGTATACACATTAACAGTGGACGATGAGGGCAGTGTTTGGGCGGGAACCTATTTTGGTGGGGTAAACTATTATCCCAACCAGTACAATCACTTTAAGAAGTATTTCCCGTCCCCATCGGAAAATTCAATTAGTGGAAATGCTGTACGTGAAATTCGTCCCGATAATAAGGGCAATTTATGGATAGGAACAGAAGATGCGGGATTAAATAAGTTCAATTTAGAAACGGGAAGATTTACAAATTACACCTCCAAGGATAAAGGAGGCATATTGTCCCATTATAATATTCACGGCGTACTTCCCATGGAGGACAAGGTTTGGATAGGTACATTTGACCATGGGTTGGATGTACTGGACGTTAAGCAGGACAAAATCGTAGCACATTACAATATGGGAGGCAGGAGTACTCTCCGCAGTAATTTTATTTTCTCACTTTATAAAACTAGGACAAATGATATTATTGTAATATCCACATCCTCAATTCAATCCTATAATTCACAAACCGATAATTTTGATATGGTAGGGACTTTTCCTGAACATATACATTATACTTGCTTTTTTGAGGACAAAAGTGGAGTTTTATGGGCTGGAAGTTATTCCGAAGGTTTGTTTTATTACGATCCAAAAACTGGTGATAACGGTAATTATATATACAATAGTGTTGATACCGAGGGTATTAGCAATAATCACATAAATGGTATATTTCAAGATAACAACGATACAATTTGGGTTACTACAGAAAATGGATTGAACCTATACGACCCAATTAAAAAAACCTTTAAGAAATACGGGACCAAAGATGGTTTCCCAAGTAATGCTTTCTATTCCATGTTGGCGGGTAAGGATAACGAACTTTGGGTAACTACCTCCAATGGATTGGTGGAATATGAAACCGTAACAGGTCAAAAAAAAATCTATTCCAAGGAAAGTGGTTTGCTTAGTGATCAATTCAATTATAATTCTGGTTACAAAAGTCCGGATGGAACAATGTATTTTGGGAGCGTTAACGGAATGATAAGTTTTAATCCTGAAAACTTCCTCAATAATACCTATGTGCCCCCAATTTTAATTACAGGACTGCAAATTAGCAACCAGGAGGCCATTGTAGGAGTAGATGATTCCCCATTGCAGAAATCAATAACTTTTCTAGATAATTTGTTACTTAACGCAAACCAATCTTCCTTTAGTCTAGATTTTGCCGCTCTAAGTTATATAAGTCCCGAATCTACAGAGTATATGTATCAAATGAAAGGCATAAGTGATGACTGGATTCCAATAAAAAAGGATCATAGGGTGCACTTCACTGAATTGGCAGCGGGCAAATATACGTTGAACATTAAATCCTTGACCAATAATGGTATTTGGAGTGCTAAGTCCAAACCCCTTTCAATAGAGGTTTTACCTATTTTTTGGAAAAGTAATCTGGCCTATACCCTTTATCTAATTTTGTTGGCAATTGCGGTGTTTTTAATAATTAGATTCTATCACTTGCGAACTGTATCAAAAAATAATCAGCGAATCAAGGAACTAAGCAATAAAAAAGAGAAAGAGGTTTATCAGGCAAAAATTGAATTTTTCACCAATATCTCCCATGAGATAAGAACTCCTTTGACCCTTATAAAAAGTCCTTTGGATAAATTGATTAATAATAATAATCATTCCCCTGATGCAATGGGCCATCTATCAATAATGCAGAAGAATACCACCAGACTCTTGGATCTGGTAAATCAGTTATTGGATTTTAGAAAGACTGAGATGGAAAGTATTAGTCTCACCTTTGTTGAGAGCAATATTACTGAATTGATAAATAAAACCTGTAATCGTTTTAGTGAGGCAATCAACGATAAAAATATCGATTGTAATTTGAATTTGGGAGAAACAGAGGTATTTGCCTATGTGGATGCCGAGGCCGTAAAGAAGATATTGAGCAATCTTTTTGGTAATGCTATAAAATATGCGCATAAAAAGGTTAATGTTAATTTGGAAACAACTTCGGAAACCTTAATACTCACAGTTCAGAATGACGGGGATATGATCCCGGAGCATCTTTCAAAAAAAATATTCGAACCTTTTTTCAGGGTATCTGGGGTCGAAAATCAGAATGGAACGGGGATAGGTCTTGCCTTGGCCCATTCACTTACCAAGCTACACAATGGAAATTTGGAAATGGAAAACAAAAATAACTCCCTGAACACCTTTGTTTTAAAATTGCCCATTCACCAAGAAAGAGAATTTAGACTTTATTCGCAAGATCGATCTTTGGAAAGTGACAAATCAGAGGTTGCAATGCTTAATATGGAGGAGGATGCAACCAAACCAAATATCTTAATTGCAGAGGATAGTATCGACCTTTTGGATTTTATTGCCAACGATTTAAAAGAACTTTACAATGTTTATAGGGCTACCAACGGACAGGAGGCATTGAGGATTATAGAGTTAAAAAATATCCAGCTTGTGGTTACCGATGTTATGATGCCAATAATGGATGGTTATGATTTGTGTAGAAATGTTAAACGCAATTTGGAATCTAGTCATATTCCTGTAATTTTCTTAACCTCCAAACAGGCGTTAAATGCAAAAATTGAAGGATTGGAATCCGGTGCGGACGCCTATTTGGAAAAACCATTTTCCATATCGCACCTTAGGGTGCAAATTAAAAACTTGATTGAAAACCGAAAGAATATAATGGCGTACTATTCCAGTTCTCCCCTAGCCCATCTTAAGAGTATTGCACTGACGGCTACGGATGAAACGTTTATAAATAAGTTGGACGAGGTAATCTCCAAACATATTTCGGATCCAGATCTAAGTGTGGAAACCTTGAGTGATATAATGTTTATGAGTAGGTCAACACTCTATAGGAAAATAAAGGAAATGTCTAACCTTAGCCCGAATGAATTGATCAATATTGCCCGCTTAAAAAAAGCAGCGGAATTGCTAAAGAAAGGAGAATATAGAATTTATGAAGTTTCAGAAATGGTAGGATACAATTCCCAAACGAGTTTTGGCCGGAATTTTCAAAAACAATTCAATATGACCCCAACGGAGTACATGAATTCTTAGGGTATTTACTTGATATGTTCTTAGCTAATGAGCGGGGTTCTAATTGGCGGTGCGTAATTAGGTGAGTATTAATGATTTTTAAAATTGTAAATATCTGATAATAAACACGGTACGTAGAGGGTTTCAGTTCCTCTTTCTCCGCAAAAGGAAACCCATAACGAAAGTTATGGGTTTTTTGTTTTCTGGAGTCTCCGAAGTTTACTTCGAAGAGGCGGAAGGAAACAAAAAAACAACAAGCGCGAGCTTGTTATGGTTTCCATGCTTGCCCCGGATTCCCTTTTGGGATGCACGCAGTGAATCCTGTAAATGGAAGGAAACAAAAAACCAACAAGCGCGAGCTTGTTATGGTTTCCATGCTTGCCCTGTATTGCCATTTGGGATGCACGCAGTGAATCCTGTAATATGAAGGAAACAAAAAACCAACAAGCGGGAGCTTGTTATGGTTTCCATGCTTGCCCCGGATTCCCATTTGGGATGCACGCAGTGAATCCTTTAATATGAAGGAAACAAAAAAACAACAAGCGCGAGCTTGTTATGGTTTCCATGCTTGCCCCGGATTCCCATTTGGGATGCACGCAGTGAATCCTTTAATATGAAGGAAACAAAAAACCAACAAGCGGGAGCTTGTTATGGTTTCCATGCTTGCCCCGGATTCCCATTTGGGATGCACGCAGTGAATCTTGTAATATGAAGGCAACAAAAATGAGCCCAGAATTACATCCCTTTATTGATTTACATTAATTTTTAAACTTTTTAGGCTAATCTATCCGTAAGTCATACCCTATTTTGGCAAAAATAAAATTTGTGTATATGTCTGTCCTTGCGCGTAATGAAAATCAAATTACATTTATTTATAGTTCACTGTCACCTTTGGGTAAGAAATTGTTGGGTTATTTAAAGGGAACTAAAATGAAAGTTGAATCGATCGATATTGCCCAAGAACAACTAAGTGATACCATTTGGCTTGAAGTGATTGAAAATCTTGGTTTGCCTTTCACCGAAATTTTCCCAAGCTTGGAGGATCACTTTACAGATCTGCCTGTAGATCAAAATTATTCTACAGATGATTGGCTGAAGCTTATTAATAAAAATCCTAGTCTTTTACAGCGTCCTATTATTATAAATGGCGATACCGCAAAATTGATCTCGAGTCGGTCGGAAATTTTAAAATTTTTTAGTGTTGATTCCGCCGGGTTGAAGAAAAAGATGGCCCATGAACCTCCAACAACTTCATCTACGACAGATAAAGAGAGATTTATCTAAAATTTGCCAACTCCATAACCATGGTTATTTTATAAAAATGATAGCTCAAGTTATGGATATGGCGTTATAGAGCAAGGGTATCATCGCTATAATACAGCACTTGTTATAATTAAACTACCCACTACTATTTATAAATTGTACCTAAACAATGGTCAAGTTGTATTGTTCCCCTCTGTTTAATAGTGAGGCCACAATTGTAGCCGATACCACAACTTTGGAATAACGGTCGATATTAAAATTTTTCAATCCCCAATATCAAAAACATCGGCTTCCCATGCCTGTTGGTTGGTTCTTTGCCAGCGTTTATCATTCGCAGCAAAAATTATGGATATCAGGTTAATATTAGCTTCAATTAGGATTTATCTTACCAAAAAATTAGCGGTTGTTTTATGACTGCCAAACATTGGTTAAAACTATAATGTTACTCCTATGAAAAAGATAGCTTCCCATATATTGGATTCCATTGGCAATACACCAATGGTCCATTTAAAAAGAATTTTTGAAGACAATAGATTCGTATATGCAAAGATGGAAGGTTTCAATCCTGGCGGTAGTATGAAAGATCGGTCTGCCAGCCGCATCATCTCTGAATTAATGAGGGATGGGAAAATAAAAAAAGGGGGAACGGTCATAGAATCAAGTTCTGGTAATATGGCTATAGGCCTAGCGCAGGCCTGTTTATTTCATGGATTGAAACTAAAAGTAGTGGTAGATCCCAACCTCAATCCCCATACGCGCAAGTTATTGGAGGTCTATGGAGCCGAATTAATAATGGTAGATCGTCCAATAGCAGATGGTGGTTTTTTAGGTGCAAGATTGGAGAAGGTGCAAGAGTTGCTTTATTCTGATCCCAATAGCGTTTGGTCTAACCAGTACCGCAACCCAAATAACCCAAAAGCATACAGCAACACCATGAGGGAAATAATGCATTCACTAAACAATCGGGTCGACTATATTTTTATTGCTACCAGTACTTGTGGTAGTCTTATGGGATGCGCAGACTATATTCAAAAGCATAATCTAAGCACAAAATTGGTTGCTATTGATGCAATAGGTAGCGTATTATTTGGTGGACCAATCAAATCGAGAAAAATCCCTGGTCATGGTGCCGGCATGCCTTCCCACTTTCTTGTTCCGGATAAGGTGCATGATGTTATTCATGTAGCGGATATTGATTGTATAAGGGGTTGTGTAAAACTATTGCACCATGAAGCTATTCTTGCCGGTGGTTCTTCAGGCGGTGTTGTTTCTGCCTATCTTAAGTATCAATACAAACTGCCCGAAGGTTCTGTGTCTGTACTTTTATTCCCTGATAAGGGAGAACGCTACTTGGATACAATCTATAATCCTCAATGGGTTAGACAAAATTTCGATATCGATCAAATTCCATTGCATTTTAACCCTAGCGATTTGATCAACAGCAACACTCAAATACCTATACATGAAAGCTTATAGAATCGCAATAGTAGGTTTGGGGCCCAAGGGTCTTTATGCTTTTGAACGACTTCTGGCACAACTGGGCAAAATTGAAGGGGAACAGGAAATAGAGGTTCATTTATTTGAAAAATCGGGAAATTATGGAGCTGGAGCGATATATGATCCCAATCAGCCCGATTATTTACTCATGAACTATCCAAATCGTAATATCGATGTATGGCCAACAGAAAATTTAAAGCCTGTTGTTGAACATTCTCCCTCTTTTTCGGAGTGGTTAACAAATAGAACTCCTGAGAAAGTGGCAAGCTATGATGACCAATTTGCATCTCGGTCACTGGTTGGTAAATATTTAAAGGACAGTTTCGAAAATTTATATAAGCGGGGTATCCAATCATACCGTATCATTAAACACAGCTGCGCTGTTGTTGATATTTCCAAAATGGAGGAAGCTTATAAAATGAGATTAAAAGTAGCGATGGATGGAGAGGATCAAACCCTTATTGTAAACAATATTTTAATATCCACAGGTCATTGTAGTTGGAAAGGTAGTTTTGAAGAAAGAAAACATGGAGATGGGACCAAGATCCCTGAAAAATCGACCGTACCATTTATCTATCCGGTTAATTTAAAATTATCTAAGGTACAAGGCAATACTCCGGTTGCGATCAAAGGCATGGGTTTAACTTTTATTGATGCTGTGCTAGCGCTCACAGAAGGTCGTGGAGGTCGTTTTTTGACAAAAAATGATGACTTGGTTGTCTATGAACCTTCGTATAAGGAGCCCAGCATTATACATGCTTTTTCCCGTACTGGACTTCCCATGGTTCCCCGTTCTGTTGATGAAGGAAAAAAGGCATATCGGCCTGTCTACTTCACACATGATTCCATTCGCAGAAGTATGGGTAATGGGCAGAAACCTTGTTTTTTAAAGCATATTTTACCATTATATAAATTAGAGACCGAATATCGTTACTATACTGTAGCTTTTAAAAACAAAGGGCTAACATTGTACCCAGAAGACAATGCGAATGGGTTAAGGCGTCAAATCTTGAATTTCCACAAGGATTATACGGAGGAGTATCCATTTCGTTTCGAAAATATGTTCAGGTCCGTAGATATACAAAACCCCTCTGTAAAACTTGGGCCTTTGGCTTATTTGAGATATTTGGTGGAAGAAGCCGAATTGGGATCAGAAAAAAGTCCATTCATGGCGGCGGCCATGACATGGGGAAAAATTAGTGGACTATTTAGGAGTGTTTACAATTTTGGGGGAATGACTGCAGAATCCCACCAAATGTTCGAACAAAATTTTCGTTCGCAACTAAATAGAATTTCCTATGGCCCTCCCCTAACCAATATGAAAAAAATAGTGGCCCTGGTAGAATCGGGAATTTTGAATTTGGACTATGCTAAAAAACCAAATCTTCTTTGGAAGCAAAACAGATGGCATTTAGGGGTGAAGAACAGGAAGCCTGTTGAAGCCGAAATGCTTGTTGATGCACGTATTCCTACCAATGTTTCCCAAGCGGATTGGTCGCCTTTATTGAAGGGTATGCAAAAAAATGAGCTATTAAGGGAGTTTATTGTTCCCGGAAAAAAAAGCTACAACACATCTTGTCCGGAAATTGATAGAAGTGGAAGACTGGTTGATCCAGAGGGGAATATCAATAATGATATTACTTTATATGGAACATTAACTGAAGGCATAGTATATGATAATGATTCACTTTCGCGAGAGTGTAATAATTTTGCATCTTCATGGGCCTTGCGAACCGTAGAAAAATATTCCGAAATCCAGTTAAACAGTAAAATAGAAGCACCATGAAAAGTTTATCCTATTCAAAATCCAATGGCCAATATCCCCTGACCCCAGTTACCAATCCATGGATGATTGATATTATGGCCGAAACAGATCTTGTGAAAAAGTTGATCAAAAATTATAAGTCTCCAGTAAATTTGCACCACATACCTTCCTTTGAACACAATATTGATTCCTTCCAAGAGGTTTTTAAAAAGTACAATATCGATTCCAGAATCTATTTCGCCAGAAAAGCAAATAAATCAAAGAGTCTTGTTAAAGCTGCCTTGGATTTTGAAATTGGAGTGGATACCGCCAGCTTTAATGAACTTGAACAATCAATAAAACTTGGAGCAAATTCGGAATACTTGGTATTAACAGCGGCCATTAAAACATCGGAAATGTTGAAATTGGCAATACAGAACAATGTGGTAATAATTATTGACAACCATGATGAGCTTAAGCTGACCCAAAAAATTGCCAAGGAACTGAATATAATTGCACTCATTGGAATTCGCCTTAGCGGTTTTATAGTTGCAGGTAAAAAATTGTATAGCAGATTTGGTTTCGACATAGAAGGAGAGAGGAGTCGCCTGAAGTTATGGTTTTCCCAGAAATCTGAATTCCCCAACATTTTACTTAAAGGCCTACATTTTCATTTGGACGGGTATTCCATAGTTCAACGTGCGGAGGCAATCCTTCAAACTTTGCAATTTGTGGATGAACTAAAGGCATGTGGATGTAATATTACCTTTTTGGACATCGGTGGTGGTATCTTGGTAAATTACCTTGAATCGAAAAAGGAGTGGGAAGATTTTCAAACAGGCTTGCAATTGGCTGTATTGGAAGAAAAACCGCCATTGACCTTTAAGAATAATGGTTTGGGTTTTAAAATAGCTGAAACTGGAAATTCCATAGAAGGAAACTTGAAGACCTATCCGTTCTTCAATGAAATAAATGGACCGGAATTTCTGGAGCAGATTCTAATTTACACAAAAGATTCCAACCCTCCGGTATATGAGCTCCTAAATGAAAAGAATATCCAGTTGCGCATTGAACCAGGTCGTTCATTGTTGAACGGTGTGGGGCTGACGATTGCGACTGTGGCCCATAGAAAACAGGATGCCAATGGCACTTGGCTTGTAGGATTGGAAATGAATATGAGTCAATTAAAAAGTTCTAGTGCCGATTTCTTGGTGGATCCCTATATCATTTACCAAAATTCTGAAAGTGATATTGGCTCTGTGGAGCTTTTCTTTACCGGTGCATATTGTTTGGAACAAGATATCCTATTGAAACGAAAACTCTCTTTTCCAAAATTACCCGACATCGGGGATTTTGTTGTATTTGTTAATACCGGTGGCTACATGATGCATTTTTATGAAACCGAAGCACACCTTTTTGAGCTGTCTACAAACCTATATGTACAAGAAGCAAAAGATAATGAACCTCCTCAAATATTGGCAGACGATTCGATTTCAAATAACTGATTATCAATTATTTATAATACATATGGAATAACTCTTAAATATTATAATGTATGGCCGATATTATCGGAATATTTGCGGGATTTTTTACAACCATTGGTGCGTTGCCCCAAATAATTAAGGCATACCGAACCAAAAGTGTAGGCGACATATCGCTATGGATGTTTACTACAATCCTAACAGGAGTTATCCTTTGGACGGTTTATGGAACAATTAAAATGGATTGGCCAATAATTATAACCAATGGCATATCGGCTATATTGAATGGTATGATGATTTTATTTTATTTTAAATTTTCCAAGTGATCATAAAAATAATTTTCCAATAGAAATGTTCCTTGACGTTTTATACATACTTCATGGGACCTAACCTCTATGCCTATACTTATTATAGATTTCATGTCTGCTGATAAAAGGATAAACAGCCTAAATGTGCAGGAATAGTTACAGGTATTTTAAGAGCATGTCGCTTCCAATTTATCCCTTACAATTTTATGAAATCCATGACCCAAATTTAATTGGTAGATTAATGCAACATAGAGTTCCCCTCTTTAGTTTTTGAACTAAGGACAATTCTTTTACGATTAAACTTATCGATCTTTCCAAAGTAAATTTATCATAAACTAAAAATTTAAGATATGACTGTACAAGCTTATTTGGCTTTTGGGGGAAACTGTCAAGGGGCCCTCAATTTTTACGCGGATTGTTTCAATGCGGAAATTAGGAATAGACAAACTTATGCAGATAAGGAAATCGATGTCCCATCTTCTTTTAGAGATAAATTACAACATGCTGAACTCAAGGGCAAGGGTGTATATTTAATGGCCTATGATGCCGCACCTGATACTCCTTTGACCGATGGCAGTAAGATACATTTGAGCATTGATTTGGACCAAAAGGAAAAAGCGGAAGCTATTTATGAAAAATTATCGGCCGGTGGCCGCATTCACCATGGGTTACGGGAAAGAGAGTGGAACGCCCTTTTCGCACGCTTTACTGATAAATATGGAATCAATTGGATGATTAACTGTGATATTTGAAACTAGGGGTACCAATGGGGATGTTTAACAACCCTTAAAACATAAATGAAAACTTCTATATGGATGAGATCTGCTGTGATTTTACACTTTTTCAAAGCCCAAATACCCGTTTAAATCCACCATTGACTTTGAATATAATATGAGCGAATTTTCAATTGAATAATTAGCATGTTTCTTTCCCTGGTCAAGTGTAGAAACCGAAAACCATAAAACTGCTGTATCACAATTATTAGAGGTCATAATTATTTGTATTGAATTAATGTTGTGTTACAATGCATCGTAATTTTAAACTATGCCAAACGGTAGGCGTTATTGGTTACCGTATAAAATTTGTAAATATGTATAATAATGTAAGAGATATTAAAGATCAATTAAATGATATCATTCAGAAAAACGAGGATTCCATCAAGGGGTATAAAAAGGCGGCCGAGAATACCACGGAAGTAGGACTGCAAACCTATTTTCTAGATAAGGCCCGTGAGCGAGGTATATTTTTGGTCGAGTTAAAATCCGTTGTCCCGGCTGTAAATACTAGGCGTGAAATTGATGGTAGCACCTTAGGGGCATTGCACCGAACTTGGATGGATGTGAAGGCATTCTTTTCGGGCGATGAAGCTGAATCAATGTTGGAAGAGGCTATTAGAGGTGATAACGCTGCCATTGAAGAATACAATGATATTCTAGAGGATGGTCGCTTACCACTGGATGTAGCCAATGTAATAAGAAGACAAAGGGATCAGCTTAGGCAAGATCTGCAACGAATAAAAACATTGGAAGATCTGAGATAGTCCATGTCTCCCATCTTAGTGAGGCCGTTCCAATAATTAAATTGGAACGGCTTTTTTTATTTACCGGTACACAAAATTCTTTGACGATTATAGTTCCAGGTATTAAATTGCTCTGTCCTATACACTTTTCTTCCTTAAATTTGCATGCTAAGGTGCAATCCGAACCCTGACTCCGTTGCAAGTTGAACTAATCCCGCCTTTTTCGGCGGGATCTAGGTTCTATACCTCGACCCTAGGGTCGATTCCTATTATTGGGTTCGGGGCCTGTCTGCCCTGAGGTTTAATACCTTTTATTAAATACCTTAAAGTCCCATAAATTCATTTCGTTGGTTTCAATAAAAATTCCAATTAATAAAGAATACTTCTGTTAATCGTTGTTTTCAAGCATCCCGACCAATTCCAAGCTATAGTTGTCCTTGGATTGGATATAGGCAAACTTTGAAATGGTCTCTGCTCCCAATTTTCTTTTTTCAAAGGCAGCGGTCATTCCAAATGGAATCTTTTTACATCCTATCTCCCCTGCCCGCTTAATGGTCTGGAATAATAGCTGACGATATATTTGGTGTACTTTAGCATATTCGTAGTCCATTCCAATAAAGGCAGGAACATAGCCTTTACCAATATTTTTATAACAGAACATTACCCCTACCATTAGTTCTCTTCCATCTTTGGAAAAAGCTGCCTTCAGTCTAAGAGTTATAAATTCCCAACCTGGATGATCGTTCATGAGTTTGAATATTTTTTTAGGAAATGAAAAGGTGTTTAGCCCTAGATTGTTGTGTCTAACGTTCTCCAAAAGATTAAATAGATGGTCGTGCCCATGTGGGTCGATTTTATCCTTGACCTCTACCCTAAACCGCTCTTCATAAGCAGCGATATCTTTTCTAAAATGACTTCTGGAGCGTTTGGTTAGGTTTGAAATATAGGTTGAACTGTCTTGCCAATTTAGTTTGGTTATGATACTCGAATCTGGCATGGATACTTGTATAAAACCATGATTATGAAAAAAATCATGAAGTTTATCATCTTTGATAAAGTCTCTAAACACCAACATTTTGGTATTTAACTTATGGTCCAATGCCTCCAATGCATTCAACATCTGTAGTAAAGCTTCATGCCATAAGGCATGCGAAGTATCCAAATACATGTGATTTCCTTCCGTAAACAAGGACCCCATTCCGAGAACATTTGATGTCATGAGATAGGGGTTCTGTTGTCTTGATTCCTCTACTTTCCGGGAGACCGATTCAGGGGCCAACATATCGTCCTTCCAAAGGGAGTAGGTAAAAAAAGTAGCCAGGACGGGTTTGTTCATTAGGTCTCTAAAAATATAATAGTGAAATCCCCAATTTTCTTCTTTCTTTTTGTTTTTCGAAAAAAGTGCTTCCAAAAATCGTAGCCCTTCCCAATCGAAAATACCGTATTCCCCTAATAAGGCATCCCAGCTATTTTTAGGTATTTTGGAAATACTATTGGTGTACTGAACTTTCAGATTATTCTTCGACTTTTTATCTATTTTTTTTATGTCAAGTGTTGGCAGTTTAAAAGCGGACCTTACCTTTTCGTCCGAGCTATAAGTTGCTTCCAGGGCACGGGGGTAATGATATTGCATGGCCTCTACTAAGCCTTTGATTTCTTCCTGTTGATTATGTCTTGAAATAGTGATACGTACACCGGTATTTTTTACAGGGACGGCGGGGAATAATCCCAAATTGACAAAATATCCTTCCTGCATCATCCTGTTTACAAAATTATAACCTGTTATTGGCATTCCGGTACCAATATAGAATACAGGTGAATTGTTCTTTTCAACCAGTGGGAGGTCCGATTGTGTAAGGAGCATATTAAAATACGCTATACGCTCTTCGAGATCGGCCTGGAGGGAATAGATTTCTGGTGACAAGTGTATGTTGGCCGAAGCAATGGCAGCTGCCACGGATGCCGGTTCCAATTGGGCTGAAAAAGTCAAGGGTCCTCCAAAATTTTTAATTTTCGCGTACATTTTGGCATTGGAGCACGTAAGTACGGAACCGCTTGCACCAAAAGTCTTGCTCAAAGTTCCAAAGAGTAAAATTTGTTCAGGAAGCTCCTTTAAATTATCCAGTACATATCCGGTTCCATTCTTTCCGATCCAACTCATACCGTGAACATCGTCAAAATAAAGGTGTAGTTGTGGATATTTATTAGAAAGTTCTATTAGTTCCGCAATAGGTGAAACATCACCGAACATGGAATATACTCCATCTGCCATATACCAGATTCTTCTATGTTTCGATGAAAGCTTTCTAATCCTATCCTCCAACATTTCCAGATTGTTATGCCTGATCATATCGATTGGAATGCTCCTGGATTTTAGAAGTTTTACAGCACTTTGTACGCTCCAATGCACCTGATGATCTAGAACGATGGCATCCTGATCCGCAACGGCACTGGGTATGACCCCCAAATGTCCCAGGGTACTATTTTTAGTAATTATTATTGGGGTGGAATACATTTCGGTAAGCTTTTCTTCCAGAGTCCTGTACAACGGATGTGAAATATAGGTTTTTGAAAGTGGGAATTGTGTGCCATATCGATCGATAGCGTCCATAGCGGCTTTTTTTAATCTTTGATCCTGTTCCAGGCCCAAATATACGGTGGTTCCGAAGTGAAAAAGATTCCTTTGTCCAATGCGTATATGCCTACCGGTCAATCGGTCTCCCTCGGCATATAGATGTAGTACTCCCTGCCTTTTGGCATCGTTGAATACACTGTCTACAGTATCAAGAAAATTGTTGTGTTTTATCTTCGCCATTTTTTGGCTCTTTTATAAGGTGACCTCTAAATAAACAGTTTGTTTTAAGGTGTAAAGTACATATAATCAACATTATAACACCACTAAAACCCCTTGTGGCACGAAATAAATCCCTTTTGGAACATTAATAATCCCTTAGAGATAAGTTCTATATTATTATATAGATAATCGTACAAAATTTGTATAAAAATTATTACTTTGAATTGCATTTTTGGAGAGTTACCATGAAAAATAGTTTCGAAAATGAATATGCCGAGTATTGTATAGATAATGGAGTTGTCCTTTTTGTCTACAAACAAAATATTGCTATCGAATTGGCCGGAGCTATGGAAATTGTGTCAGATCGTTTAAAACTGCAAAAGGGCAAGGCCTACCCTATTCTTTGTGATATAAGGGGTATTAAGGATATTAATAAGGATGCCAGAAGATATCTGGCTACCGAAGGCTCTTTGCTTACCAAGGCTGTGGCCTTTATTTCCGATACCCCCCTTTCCCAGATGTTGACCGATTTATACCTGATTGCCAACATACCTCCCATTCCCACCAAGGTAGTTGGAAATGAGTTGGAAGGAATGGAGTTTCTTTTGGAATTTATTGAATGAATGGACAAGCTGCATAATAACAAAATCCAAGATCCATAATTGAAGTGTTTTAATGTAGTAACATAGCCTGTGAATCCATGGAGAACCTAACTTATAACAATAGGCTTAACAAAGTTTTTCAACTGTTGATAGAAATATCAAGGGGCAACTTTTCCTATCGCTTGGAAAGAACCGATAAGCAGGACGAACTAGAGGCTCTCTCTGCCATCGTGAATATTGTTGCTGAAGAAATAAAGGATTCCTTTCTGCACCAAGGGTATGTTAATATGCACGACTCCTATATGCACTTGGTGCAAATGATTTTTTTCTTGGATAAGAACTTTAGAATGGTCTATATCAACCAAGATGTCACCAAATTATTGCACTGGAAAAAAATAGAGCTCCTAGATCTTCCCTTAGTAAATCTTCTTGAAAAAGAATCGATAAAAAAATGGGTCAATTTTACCAAGGCTCTTAAACCCGACCAAGCTTTTGAAAAAAATATGCGACTGGTATTTAGGACCAAATCGGATTTACAGCTTCCTGCGTACTGTAAGATTGTTAACCTGCCCCAAAAGGGTTATTCCACGCCCAGTTATATGCTAATATCTTCGGATATTGTTAAAAACACCGAACTACAGGAAAGAAAATTGCAATCCAAAATCTTAAAACAAATACGACGCCCCAGACCCAAACATCTTATTGAAGAAAAGTCTTTTCTAAATGTATCGGATTTGGAAACTTTCAGGGCTATAGGAACCTATCTCAAAAACAACCTTGACAAAAACGCCCCGTCCCTGAAGGAGTTGGCCCATGAATTTGGCACCAATGAATATAAACTTAAAAGGGGGTTCAAGGAGTTGTTTGGGATGACTGTGTTTCAGTTTCTCAAAAATGAGCGACTGAGGAATGCCCATATATGGGTGAAGGGTTCCAATGAACCGTTTAAGCGGATCGCAAGGCAAAATGGATTTAAAAACGCCACCCATTTTTCACGTGAATTCAAGGCCCGGTATGGATATACGCCTAGAGATCTAAGGGCCAACTCCTGACCACAACATTATAAAAACAAATCCTTTTCAGAACAGTTATTATCCCAGAGAGATAAATCGACCACCTTACTTTTATACCATTCAATATCAAAACGATACAAATGATATGAAATGGCAGCAAAAACATAGCACCGTAATTTTAGAAGCCATTACTCTGCTTTTAATTATTCTATTCACTTATGCCGGACTTACCAAGTTAATGGAAGGGCATTTGTTCTATGACAACATCAGGAATTCACCAGTACTTGGGGGCAAGGCCATGGCCTCTTTGGCCGCTTGGGTCATACCCCTATCGGAACTTACCGTTGCCGTGTTGTTGGTCTGGCGCAGAACCCGGATGATTGGATTATATGGAGCACTGGGCCTTATGCTGCTATTTACAGGTTATACCGTTGCCATTGTGTTTTTTGCCCCTTATAGGCCCTGTTCCTGTGGAGGTGTTATCTCGCTATTGACCTGGGAACAGCATTTGGTATTTAATCTGGTATTGCTTCTTTTGGCCATGATGGCCATATCATCCTCCCTCAAAAAAAATACCATGGGACAAGATCCATCAAGGACCATGGAACCGAAAAAAAATTAAAATGATGAAGATATTTTGTTGCGCAACAAGAGCAGGGGGAAGACCGAAAACCTGTACAAGAGAGTAGGCGCTTATTATTAATTAAAATTATATTATCATGAAAAAGTTGAAATTGATATTACCGATGTTGGCATTTATTTTTGCCATAGCACTGTCGTTTGCATTTGAAAATGCAACGGAAGAAGTAGACTATGCAACCAAATATGTACGTGTAGGTAGTAATTGGCACGCAATAGAGGTTGATTGTGGCCTTGGAAGCTCACAGTGCGTAGTGATTTTTACCGAGGATACAAGCGAAACCCCTTATCAGGTGTACAATTCTCAGGACTTGGAGGATGAAGCTTTGGGTAGCACAGATATAAAACCCATTGAAGGCCCTGCCCCTTCAAACTAACCGGTTTTATAAATAGCGTACGGTACACTATTACAGTACCGTACGCTTTTTTTCTATCTGAAAATTATTCTTTATTATTGGCCGATGTCATCTTGAATACCAATGGATCCTTTTTTAAATATTTGTTGGCTATTTTCCAAATATCCTTGGGTGTTAAGGATTTTATATACTTCTTTTTTTGAGAACCATCCACCCAGGACAGGCCATATCTATCGTAATCATGCATTTTGTTTAAGGTGCTACTATAACTGTCAACTTCTTTTGTATAATGTAACATCCCATTAATCATATTCTCAAGCAATGTTTCATCAACAGGTGACATCAACAGTGTATCTACCACTTGTTTGGATTCCTCTATCATTCTTACCGTATCTTGGGGCAGACAGCTTAAACGTATAGATATTTCGTTATAGTAGTGGGATTTTACATAATTGGAGCCTGCCCCTGCGGCATATACCCCTCCCTTTTCAGATTCAAAACGCAACTTCCTCATCAAGAGCTCCGACATTATCCGCCTTAGTAAATCTATCTTTATCGTTTCCTTCCAGTCCAACAATTCATCCGTTTTAGTGACATGGATCAGATGGATCATTTCCGTTTCCAAAGGTTGGGTCAAAGACACTGTTCTCGAAATGCAGCCTAACTTCATAGATCGAAGCGATGGTTCAACTTCCGTTTTTAATTTCTTGCCCTCGATAGCCTTTAGATTGCCCAAATATCTCCTACATAGCTTTAAAACTTCATCTTCTACAAAATCACCGGCAAGCATGAAAGTATATTCTCCAGCATTGGAAAACAATTGATTATAAATCTCAATAGCCCTGTACAAATTGGTCCGCTCTATTCCTTTTAAGGCCTTGGATCCCCTTGGAAGAAATTCATTATCGGGCAAAACCTCCCTTATCGTATTTTCAAAATCCTCGTAATTTATGTCAGGTACATAATTCTTGAAATATTCCACTTGGGTTTTCTTCCAGTCCTTAAAGGCAATATCACTATTACTGATATTGGGGGCTTTAAAATATAAATAGACCAACTGCATGGCCGTTTCCAAATCTTTGTGGTTGACATATCCCCGAATTCCCGTTTCGGTATTTCCCACATAAGGATCAACGTGTCCCTTAAAGTTAATATGATCAAGATAGTTGGAGAGTTGGAACTTATCCAACCTTCCTACCCCTACATTTTTAACTATGGCCGAACTATTGATCGCTGAATAATAATCCTCCTCGGGAAAATGATAGGCCCCTTTATACGTATAACCATGAAAGCTGATCGTGTTTTTCTTGTTAGGTGTAACGCTAGAAGGCTGCGGATAGGATTTTAGGATGACCTTAACGCCATTGTTCAGGACATAACCAATTGTTCCCGGAATTTTAGAGTTTATTTTTTTTGATGATATTTCGGTCAATTTATCTAAGGCCGAGGTATCCATCAGCTCCTTCGGAACTTGGGGAGGGGTATATGGATGTAGAGGTGTCCTATCTACCTCTAAAAGCCATTCTCTTATTTCCTTTTCAGAAATTGATAGGGCAGTATGTCCGGACGGAGCCAAAACTACAATGTCATCAGGTTGGTCCTCTACATATGTTCTGATAGCATCGTTAAAATCCGCTGAAGTCAAATCTTTAAGGATTTTGCCAAGTAACATTTGCTTGTTCTGTGGCAATGGAGTGCCATAAACGAAATGATCAATTATTTCGTTCTTCCAATAGTGGATCGTGGTAGTATCCTCATTGGTTATTGATACCAGCAGATCTTGCTTTGCTTTTTCAAATTCCTCTTGGGAAAAACCATAGATCTCGATCACTCTCAAGGTTTCCATTACCTTTTTTAGAGCTTCCTTCTCTGGTCCCCCTTTTACAGCAATGTGCAATTTAAGGGCTATGGCTGGTCCTATTATTTTGCTCCTGGTCTTAAAAGAAACATTGTATGCACTTTGCTTTTCGTTGAATCGACCGTTCAACATATCGATAAAAAGCGTTTGGATCAGGTTTTCCCTTAATCCCTCAACAGAATTGTTATTACTTCTTTTTTTTAATCGCTTATATAAACTGAAAATGGCATTCCCACTTTTGGAGTCCGTCAAAGCCGTTTCATAAGGCCTTTTTATAAATTTTTGTGCTTGTTGCATATATTCCCGATGTTTGTCCTTAGCCGGAATTTTTAAACGGTCCGTGATATTATTGGAGAATTTCGCCTTTAACCCATGCTCAAGCTCACCCATATTTTCAATATCTCCAATAATAACTAAGGACATCAGATCAGGTCGGTACCATTTTTTGTAAAACTTGATCAAGGAATCCGGGTCGAATGTTTTTAAATGATCCCTATAATTTTTTGGTTGTATAACACTTGCTCCCTGAATTTCCCTTTCCATAAAATTTAGCAAGACAGGAGCGTCCCAATTCTGGTCATAAATTTCGTTAAGTACAGCTATACGCTCCATATCAATGAGTTCCTCATTTAGTTGCAAACCCCATATTATATCATGAAAAAATAAGAGCGCAGTGTTTATGGCCTCCCTGTTTTTGGCGGATACGACCATCTTATAATCAGTGAAATAGTCATAGCAATGACCGTTCAATTGACTAAACCCCATCCCTATCCTATCAAAAAGCTCGGAACTCTTTCCCCTGGAAATGTGCTTTCCTGCGGTAAAGGCCAAATGTTCCATAATATGGGCAAATTCCGATTCGCTGGTTTCTTCCATAGCAGACCCGACCCTTACAACAAATCGCATGTCTATTTGTGAAGACCTATCCGAGGTGGATTTTATATAATAGGATAGGCCATTGTTCAGTTTTCCGTACCGAATGGTCGGATCCAATGGAATGGAATCCTTTGTCTGTGCGGAGTGCACGGCTACTGCATGTAAACATATTATGTTTATCAATAGGAATATTATGGTAGTTTTTTTCATGGCTTTTAGCTTAAATAGGATCAATACCCTTGATTTTGCGTCATGTTCGGATTTTTTCTGATCTCTTCTTCTGGAATAGGGTAATTAACATCGGTAGACTGCCAAAGTGGCTTTATTGGGCCTAGTGTTTCAGTAGCCTTTTCGGTGCGTTTTAGATCCAACCATCTATGACCCCATTCCGTAAACAACTCCCTCCTTCTCTCCTTCATGATCGCTTCCAAAAGCTCATCTTGTGCAATATTGGGATCCAATATGGCTATGGGCTCCAGGCCTGACCGTTGCCTTATTATGTCCAGATCTGCTATGGCCCCTGGTAGTTTTCCCTGCTCTGTGCGGGCCTCTGCCCGTATCAGGTACTGTTCCGCCAATCTTAGAACCATACTGTATTCCGTAGCGTCTCCTATAGCATTTTTTATTTTGTACTTGAAAGGGTAATAGTACCTTTCATTTTCGGTATCATAGATCCCGATCCAGTTTTGAATTCTGAGGTCGTTGTCTGGAAATGCCGCGAAAAGGTCTTCCGAAAGGGCCACATTACCCGTATTGGTTAGGAGGATAAAGACATTACCTTCCCGTGTGTGGGATCCAATCTCTCCCCTGCCCTTAGGTGAAATCTGCCAAATGGCTTCCCGACTATTGGCGAGGAAAACGGCATTTAGATCGTTCAAGATGCCAAAGTGCTCCGTACCATTTATTACTTGTCCACTCCAATTCTCGGCTTTCTCCCAATCTTCTAGGTATAGGTAGACCCTTGCCAAGAGAGCCATGGCCGTAAACTTATTGGGGCGTAGGCGCTCCCCATTCTCATAATTGGTATCCAAAAGTTCAATGGCCCTGAGAAGGTCTTCCTCTATTTGATCGTAGATTTCGTCAATTGGATTTCTGGACCTATTGGCATTATTGCGGTAATCCGAGCTAAGGATCAATGGCAGGTCGCCATATAGATTGACCAATTGGAAATAGGTGAACGCCCTAACAAAAATTACCTCGCCAATGAGCTTTTGTTTCATGGTTTCGCTAACCCCGGTATAGGTGTTTAAGCCATCCAGTACCGCATTGCACATGTAGACAATGTAATATGCACTTGACCAAATTCCTAGGTTATTGCTATTCTGAATTAGGATTTCATTTTCCTCAAAATCTACTCGATTGGCACTTGATACAGTTGACCGGAGATTGTCCGAGGATAGTCCCGCCAATACCGTTATGGAGTTCACAAAACCACTGGAGAAAGCGGAACGGGACAGTTCATTGTATATCCCCAAAACAGCACTATTTGCGGTTTCGTTATTACTGAACACGGTCTCACTTACAATTTTATGGTCGGGGATATCCACCTCTACCAAATCTTCGCAAGAAGTATATGAAAAACATAAGAGGATGAGCATTATATATGATCTGTATTGCATAATAATAGAATTTAAAGTTTAAGTTGTATTCCACATGTAATCGTTCTCAATGGCGGGACCACTTTTCCACCTTGCGGGTCCAAGCCTTTAAAGTTGGTGATGGTAAAGAGGTTCTGAGCATGAGCGAAAAGAGTACATGTATTTACTTTTATATGGCTTAAGATCCTATTGGGAAGTTGATAGGATAGTGAAAGGGTCCTTAATCTTAGAAAGGATGCATCACCCACGAACAGATCACTGTTCAAAACCCTGTTATAGGCCAAAAAGGAAGTTATGGATTGTGATAATTTTTGAACCTTGGGATTATCCCCTTCTTGTCGCCATGGATCAAGGACTTGTGTTGTATTATTGCCAAAGCGACCTGGGGTAATGGTTAGGTCGGACAAATAGGAATCCTGTTTCACATATTCCATAAAGAATGATAGGTTAAATTTCTTGATGTTTATGGTATTTTGGATGCCTCCATAGTATTTTCTTCCCATATTCCTTATTACCGTTTGATCTTCGAAATCGTAACGGCCATCCTCGTTGACATCGGTTATGGAATAGCGACCGTTGGTAGGGTCAATTCCGCTATACTTATAGAGAAAGGCCACATCCAATGGCTCCCCGATTTTATAGGTAAAGCGATATGGACTAAGGTCCAGATTATCAAATTTCAACAGCTTATTGCTTGGAAATGTAAGGTTCAAGGAAGTTCGCCATGAAAAATTTTTGGCCTGAAAATTCAAGGTTGACAATGCCAATTCCCATCCGGTATTTTCAATTAGGGCCGGTAGATTAGCCTGCACCGAAGTAAACCCGGTTATACTGGGAAGCGGGTATCCAACCAATTGATTGGAAGATCGATTCCTGTACCAACTTAGGTCCACATTTACCCGGTCCTTAAAAAAGCCCAATTGGATTGATGCTTCCAGCTTTTTGTTTATCTCCCAGGAATAGTCCGGATTGTAAAGTTGTGTAGGATATAGGCCTCCTGGGCCCAGTGTTGGTTCATAGGTATCCATATATCCGTAATCCGGTATTTGATCGCTGCCAGTTGTACCATAACTTGACCTTATTTTGCCAAAACTGAGGAAGGAAGGACTATTTTTAAGGGCCCGTTGCCCTGCAAATATCCATGCACCGCCAATGGCCCAAAAATTGGCAAACCGTTTTCCAGGCCCAAATTTGGAAGAACCATCCCTTCTGCCCGTTAAGTTTAAAAAGTATTTCCGATCCCAATTTATTCCCAACCGACCAAATATTGCGGCATACTTATAGCTTATGTTCTCATTGTTACTTACCCGTACCTCATCTGCCGCTTCAAGGTTGCCTACCACACTGTCATCACTATAGCCGCTCCCTTCCATAGATAATTTGCTGTTCTGGTTGTTTTGAATTGTGAGTCCTCCCAGAACATCCAGGTTCAATTTTTTGAATCCCCTGTTGTAGGTAAGCTGGGGTTCCAGGATCCAAGATTTTCTCTTGGTAAAGGAATGATAGGAAGTAAGGGTTACCCTGTCCCATGTATCGGGATCATAGGAGTCCATCAGATTTCTGGTCTTGTCCTCGCTGTTAAGATTGGAATACCCCAAATTTGCCTTGAACCTTAACCCCAATAATAACTCATAAGAAATACTTAAGTTGGAAAGGATATTATCGGTTTGAATGGTTTGTGGCGCATATAATGTAGCCAAGGGATTGGTCCAGGTACCATTTTCCCAATTAAGACCGCCCTCGGAATTATAAAGTTCAGGTGCATTGGGAGGCAGTGTCAATGCTGAATGTACATAATTGGTTCCAAAAAAGAGTTTGTTGTTATCCACTCCGTAATTCGTGGAAAAATTAATATGGAACTTTCTGTCCGTAGAACTATGGTTCAAATTAAAATTGGCGCTAATCTTCTTGTAGCCAGAATCCCCAGGAAATACAGTGCCTTCCTTATGATAGGATCCTCCCAGTACATAAGTGGTATTGTCATTTCCTCCGGAAACGGACATGTTCAGATCGCTAATGGTAGAGGTTCCCCCTAAAAGTACATCCTGCCAATCTGTATTTCTGTTTTGATCCCAAAGTACCAGATCGGGTGCTCTTGTTTCTGTTGGCGTTATTCCATCATTCTCAAAGGCCTCTGTTCTTACCCTAATGTACTCCGCGGTATTCAATAATTGCATTCGATTGGAAACGCTGGGCAGGCCTGAATAGAATTTTACATCCAAGGAGGTCTTTCCTTTGTTTCCGGTACCTTTTTTGGTGCTGATCAGAACTACTCCATTGGCCCCTCGGGAACCATAAATGGCCGTGGCGTCCGCATCCTTAAGTACCTCGATGCTTTGGATGTTAGAGAGATTTAGGGTGTTCAAGGGGTCTATTCCAGAACTACTGGCAAAGGGATTAATGCTGCTTATGGGGCTTGAATTCACCGGAACCCCGTCCACAATAAACAGTGGGTAATCACCTTCAAACCTTAGGCTATTTCGTCCGCGTATCCTAATGCTTGCAGCAAGCCCGCTAACACCACTGGGTTGTATGATCTCCACACCCGGCATTCGCCCTTGTAATGCCTGCAATGGATTAACAACAGGCTGTAGTTCAATTTCCTTGGCCGTGACCCTGCTGATGCTCCCGGTGCGTTCCCTTTCCTTTACTGTATAGTAACCGGCATTGACTTCAACCTCTTGAAGCTCCGTGACCTCGGACTGCATCTCTACGTCCAGGGTGGTCCTGCCCAGTACGGGAAGTTCCCTGCTGTGGTAGCCCAGATAGGAAAAGACTAGGATATCCTTATTGTTTACCAAAAGGGAATAGCCCCCATTTGGATCGGTGAAGGTACCGGTATTGGTACCCTTGATAAGTACATGTACCCCTGGCATGGGTCCGTAACTATCGGTGACGGTACCACTAAGCTGGTACTGTTGCTGGGTATCCAGGTTGAAAAAAGATTTAAAACCATGCCCATGGGGGAAATGGGCAAAGTAAGGAGGGGGAATAAAAAAGCAGATAAATAGTAAGCAAAGACTTAGAATATCCCTGTATTCAGGATTATTTTTCATAATTTTGAAGATTAGATGAAACTTAGTTTTATGTAGTCTAGGCCTTCCAAACGTTTGCGTCAACTGGGTTTGGGAGGCATTTTTTATTGAAGTTCTATGTCATGGGCATAAAGTATTTACTGTTTATGGTATGCTTATATAATGGCAAGGGACATAGTTTACCTAAAAAAGTAACTGTTTCCTGGCCATAGGTAGGCCTTCCCTCCTGCCCCAAAGCTGTTTTAATTATAGCTAATAGGACAAATGGGCAGACCTAAGGGTCTTTAGGTTGCTTTGTCGTTATTTGGCCGGATGCCAAAAATGTGTGGATCGTGGATTATGGGATAAAAAGATTTTCGGGTTCCGGAAAAATTGGTACAACAGAAATCCCATAATAAATGAACTGATAATACCAGTTCAATGCAAACCTATATTGGGTTCTTGGGCTTTTTGGTAAAGAGAATGTCGTACACGGTATGCTGCAAAAGAACGGTAAGATGCCCAGCGGCCCTTTTACCAATTAAGTTACATAAGATGTGTTTCATAGCTCCTTTAGCCTTTTAGTGATTGCTTGCAAAAATTCTAAATAAAACAACGCTCGGCATAAAGTGGGTTGGGTCATAAGAGTTTAAAACCCCACTTAGGAACTAAATACTGGTTAAGCATATTGTGATAAGAAAACCCATGCCCCGGGTCATGGGCATCTTGCTTATCATCCCGTGCATCAAGTTACCAGTTTTTAGACCGGGAATCCAAGCGACTGCTTCTAGACTAATTCAAATAGAAGAATCGCAAACATATGTTAATGAGGTAAATATAATGAAAAATATTTATATGCGGATTTTTGTCCGCACTTTTTTCTTCGAGAACTTTTTTATTTGTCTTAAATGGATAAGTTAAGCAAATCAATTTGTTCTTATATTGCACAGAATTGGATTGAAGAATCCAAATCGCAAAGGTCATTTGCATTGGACCATGCCATTGATGAAAAAACCGTACGCAGGATAAAATCGGACCCAGATTATATAATTAGCTTGGTCACTTTAAAAAAAATATGTGACGGCCGAAATATAAGGCTTTCCGAATTTCTGGAATTATTGGGGTATTAAATTTCTCTGTGCTCTTTTCAATATAATTATTGTTCAACTATCCCAATTAGTCATTCTTGCCCAGGTTTCGGCCCAACCGCTTCCTTTTTTAATCCTTTAAAATGAATGGTTACCAATACTAGCTTAAGTTTTTGAATTTTTCAATCAATTGGCTCAATTATATCTAGACCTTTTTCCAATACTCCTCAGTGATAATGAATAATTTTGTGTGGATTTGGATTTTTTATTTCTTCAATCCTACACCTGGAAATATAACTTTTTAGGATAAGCCTACTCCATACTGTTTATTCATTTTCCATTTGGGAACCTATAAAAGGAATTCTTGGGGCTAAAAAATAACCTGTTAAACAGGCAAAAAGGATGGGAATGAAATGTCCAAATCCAGTTAAGGTGGCCAATAATATTGTAGTACTCATGGGTGTTCTGGTAACACAGGCATTAATTGCCCCCATACAACTAACAATGGCCAAGGTAAGGTTGACTGATGGAAACAGTTGATGTATTATAAGACCTAAGGTAGCCCCTACAAAAAAAAGAGGAATAATGAATCCGCCTCTCCAACCAGCAGTAACGGTTATGGAAATAGCAATGATTTTAAAAATCAATATGGCAAATAACAGGGACAGTGAAAAATCACCTTCCAATAACTCATTAATTTCGTGATGTCCGAAGTATCTGGTAATTGGGAAATAAAAGGCAATTATTCCCAATAGAATACCACCGATAAGTGTTTTGATGAATATGGGTAGTGGCCTTTTTTCAAAAATTGATTTGAAAAATTTAGTGCAAAAAATGAACCCCCAACCGAATAGGGCCCCAATTATAGCAAATAATACAGCATAGGCAAAATCAAAAATACCCGAATATTCATAACCGGACAAATCCCACAATGGACCAAGTCCTAGATGAATAATAAAGGCAAATACCAAATAACTAAAACAACTTGCAACAAAGGCGGGGATAATTGCTTTGTAATACTCCACGGCATGTTTATGATGTAGTATTTCCAAGGAAAACAGGCTACCGCCCAACGGTGCCCCAAATAGGGCAGTAAATCCTGAAGCCATTCCTGCGATACTTAAAGACCTCAACTCTTCTCCCTTGAGTCGGAATAACTTGCCCATCCATGTACCTGTTGAACCTGTTACTTGTACCAAAGGGGCCTCTGGTCCGAGACTTCCTCCCGATGCTACGCACAATAAGGAGGAAAGTATCATGGAAGGATTGTTTTTTGGGTCGAGTTTTCCTTTGTTGAAACGGATGTTGTTGACAATTAAATGAATTTCTCCCGGGTCTCCGATAAAGTGGATAATCAAACCTGCCAAAAGTCCGCATATTGCCATTAGGGGAATTACTTGCCAACCTTCAAATAATGCCAGTTTCAGGGTTAAGAATTCCAGTGCAATCCAATAAATTCCAGCAATAATTCCGCCAATTAACCCAAGTAAGACCCATAATAAAAATGTTCGACTGAAAACAAAGGGGTTAAATCGGACAGGTTGGTCAAGAATATTTAAATAGGTGACTAATTTTCTTCTTCTCTTTAATTTCACTTTATGAGTCTATATTATGGGACATTGCACATGTTGGCAATTTGGGATCTTGGTTATAAAATTTTTTTGTTCCCTTTTTTCAACAGTCCTTTCTCTGGAACATTCATTGTTTCAACATTTTTAAAGCCGCATTTTCTATATGGTCCATCGTCATTTCGGCTGCCCATCCTTGTAAGAATAAGGAGTTCTGATTTATTATATTTTACAGAACATGAACCAAACCATTATCCACCACTAGGTGGCAGAAAATATTCTGCGGGGAGGCGTTTGCAAAAATAGTATAATTACCAGTATTCCCACGTAGTGGAATAAAAGATATTAAACCTCAGGGAAGCCTGTCTGCCGATTTAGGCAGGCCTGTCTGCCGACATAGGCAGGCCCTGAACCCAATATTAGGAATCGACCCTAGATCCCGCCAAAAAAGACGGGATTATTTCAACTTGCAATTTTAAGTGCGTCTTACCGAATTCCCAAAATTGAGTTTCACTAATAAAGACTCTTTAAATCTTTTGTTACAAACAGGATCGACTTTTATCATTACAACCCTAGTATGATAATTAAGGTTGCCCATAATTGAATACATTCTGGTTTTATGCGATAATTGTAAAATTTAATGATAATTATCATTTTCCATCTTGGTCCATAAACCTACCTTTTTCCGCTCATATTTACTTGTAAATTTTATGGAATTAATAGAGGGCATAAACCAATTGAGAAGTGGGAAAAATGCGGTAATTCTCGCACACTATTACCAACGGGATGAAATACAAAAAGTCGCAGATTATGTTGGTGATAGTTTGGGGCTTTCACAAAAGGCTGCTGAAACAGATGCCTCAATAATCGTATTTGCCGGGGTACACTTTATGGCAGAAACGGCGAAAATCCTAAATCCGACGAAAAAGGTATTGTTGCCCGACTTAGGTGCGGGGTGTTCGTTGGCCGAATCTTGTCCGCCTGAGTCATTTTCAACTTTCATAAAAGCACACCCGGAGCACTTGGTGATTACTTATATAAATTGTTCGGCGGAAATCAAGGCCATGAGCGATATAGTTTGTACTTCTTCCAATGCCCTAAAGATAGTGGAGTCGGTTCCTAAAGACAGGCCTATTATCTTTGCACCAGACAAGAATTTGGGACGTTACATCATTAAAAAAACGGGAAGGGATTTATTATTGTGGGATGGTTCCTGTGTGGTACACGAAGCTTTTTCCGTAGATAAATTATTGTCACTCTACAAGGAATATCCAGAATCAAAAATAATAGCCCATCCAGAATCCGAGGAGCATATTTTGGATCTGGCCACCTATATTGGTTCCACTGCCGGTATGATCAATTATGTTAAAAACCATTCCAATGAACAGTTTATTGTTGCCACGGAAGCCGGAATATTGCACAAAATGCAGCTGGAGGTCCCTTCTACCGTTCTTATTCCAGCACCGGCAGAGGAGGATAATACCTGCGCCTGTAGTGAATGTGCCTATATGAAAGTGAATACCCTGCAAAAAATTTATAATTGTCTTTTAGATGAAACACCACATATAGAGGTTCAAGAAGACTTAAGGAGACGGGCGCTGCAACCGATTCAAAGAATGTTGGAATTATCGAAATGAAATGGTATCAACAAATTATCTTGTTATAGGTTCCGGAGTTGCAGGATTGACGTATGCTGTGAAAATAGCCCAAAGGTTTCCCAATAGATCCGTAACTATTATTACGAAAGCCGATGAACAGGAATCCAACACAAAATATGCCCAGGGGGGTGTTGCTGTAGTAACGGATTTGGAAGAAGATTCTTTTCGGAAACACATTCATGACACCTTGGTTGCAGGAGACGGATTATGTGATGGGGCGGTTGTTGAAATGGTTATAAAGGAAGGTCCACCTCGCCTCAAGGAATTAATGCGCTGGGGTGCTAGTTTTGATGTCAACAAATCGGGTAAACTGGATTTAGGATTGGAAGGTGGACATTCTGAAAACCGTGTAGTTCACCATAAGGACATTACTGGATACGAGGTTGAGCGCGTATTGCTTCAACAAGTTCATAAATTACAGAATGTTACCATTTTACCCTATCACTTTGCATTGGATCTTATTACGGAACATCACCTTACTATTTCCGATCCCAAAAATATAACGTGCCTTGGCGCATATGTCATGGATCAAAAAACAGGGGATATATTTACCATAAGGGCCGATAATATTTTATTGGCATCCGGTGGTATCGGTCGCGTATATGGCAATACTACAAATCCATTAATTGCAACAGGAGATGGTATAGCAATGGCTTATAGGGCAAAAGCTGAAATTAGGGATATGGAGTTTGTGCAGTTCCACCCCACTGCTATGTACAACAACAAGGGTGGGCGCTCATTTCTAATATCCGAAGCGGTAAGGGGCTTCGGTGCCTTGTTACGGAGCAAGAGTGGCCATAGATTTATGCCGGATTATGACAAAAGGGCGGAATTGGCTTCCAGGGATATCGTATCCCAATGTATAGACGCAGAGATGAAGAAATCAGGAGACAAAATGGTCTTTTTGGATTGCACCCATTTGGATATCACCGAATTCAAAAATCATTTTCCAAATATTTACCAAGAATGTTTGGCCAACCATATCGATATTGGAAAGGATTGGATCCCTGTTGTACCCGCCTCCCATTACCTCTGCGGCGGCATTGTAGTGGACAGGCATGGAAAGACTTCTGTAGCCAACCTTTTTGCATGTGGCGAATGTTCTTGTACTGGTTTGCATGGAGCCAATAGATTGGCTTCCAACTCTTTGCTGGAAGCACTGGTATATGCCAATAATATTTATGAATATCAGGCTTCGAATTCTGTAGCGCCCAATAAGATTTCGATCCCTGATTGGAACGACCAAGGAACGACTGTCCCCAAAGAATATATTCTGGTGCAACACAATCTTGAGAGGCTGCAGAATCTTATGAGGGATTATGTGGGTATAGTTCGTAGTAATAGTAGATTGACCAAAGCTCTACAACATCTTGATTCAATTTATCTGGAGGTGGAGGAACTGTACAAAACGGTAAAAGTAAATACGAGACTATGTGAATTAAGAAATATGATAAATGTGGCGTATTTAATTATTCATCAATCCCTGAAACGTAGGGAGAATAAAGGAGGTTATTATAATATGGACAATGTGCGGACCAATACGGACAATCTACCAAAGAATCTATTATAAATGGAAACCACAATTTAAAAGTACTGATAATGGAAAATCAAAATAAAAATAATCTGCCACTTATTTATTCCTGTTCTGGGTGTAGCAATGTTGCACAATTGGCAAACGATATCGCCCTAAAAATCAACGCCGAGGGCATTGCCGAAATGTCCTGTATAGTAGGGGTCGGAGGAAAGGTAAGATCGCTCGTTAAAAAGGCTAGATCCAGCAGGCCAATAATCGTTATTGACGGTTGTCCCCTCCAATGCGCCAAGGAGTGTCTGAAGAACGTTAACATAGAACCCGATGAGCATATCGTGCTTACCAATTTTAGTCTAAAGAAAAAGTATTACGAAGAATTAAGGTTGGAGGAAGCAGGAGAAATCTACGAACAAATTGTGCACAGAGCCATTAATTTGTAATTAATTTTTTTGATGGTTGCTAGCAATTGTATCCGGTGACTGCCATGATAAGGGTATCAAACCGTGGGCTTATCGACAAAATTGATCTATACCGTCGTCCAAATTCAGTATAAATTGGGTGCCCCTAATAAGATCTTCCATCAAGTCCAGGGTACGCTCGTTCATTTTTAAACAAATATCGACCAACGGATTTGAACACCATATCTTATTACAGGCATTGCCTCCACAATCCTCACAAAAACAAGGTTCATGTGATTTTTGAACAATGCCCAATAAGTTCTGCAAATCTTCCCTGCTCATAAAAATTCCGATACTGTCTATTACCAATTGGATTTTACAATTCGGATTAGGGGAATTTTCCAGGTGATATGCCGCTCCATATATATTGCTGTAAATTAGTATCATGCCATGAATATAACTGCTGTAATAAGAATCGATTTTTTCATATCTAACTTTTTTTTGATGGTAAACAGCCCTTGGGCATAAACCCAAGGACTGTTGATCAACTAACTTAAACTAACTAATCAATTTTTTAAAAGCTATAGGTTATGGTAGCCCGTCCGTTGATTCCAGGTTCTGCCTGCCAATATAAATACGATCCATAATTGGCTCCGGCATAGAGGTATTCGTTCAATATATTGTTCAAATTAACCTGTACTCGCAGTTTATTGTTTTTCCATGATAGCGCTCCATCCAGTCGAATATAGTTTGGAAGGTCAGATTGGCTATCCGCACCCCATGCCCATGTGGAACGATCTACTTGGTACTGATAGCCCAATGAGGCCCCAAAACCTTTAAACTTGGAAGTCTTGGCAAAATTATAGTTGAACCAACCGTTGGTAACATGTTTGGCATGACCTGCCACCCTTTGTCCTATGACGCTTTCATCTGTATTCTCTGTTATCTCAACATTGGTGTTGGCATAGTTCAATACTAGATTTAGTTCCGGTGTAAGTTGGCCTTGCAGGTCAAATTCAATTCCCTTGGACTGTACCTCGCCCAACTGGATGGAAAAATCTGGATGTTCGGGATCTGTTACCAGCACATTTTGTTTTGTAATCTGGAAGGCTCCTAAGGAGGTTTTTAGCATACCATTAAAAAACGATTTTTTAATTCCCCCTTCAATATCATTGGCTTCAATGGGATTAAAGGTATCCCCGTTAAAGTCCACGCCATTGGCCGGTAGAAAGGATTGGTCGTACAATGCGTATGCCGTAAAGGAAGGTGCAATATCGGCACTTACACCTATCCTTGGTGAAAATTTGTTGTCCTGTTCCTCTTTGCCCCTGGTTACCAATTCGGTGTACCTACCTGCCAGGGTAATTCTAATTCTATCCTTCCATAAACCTATTTCGTCTTGGAGATAATAAGCCCTTAAGGTGTTGCCATTATAGGGTTCTCCCCCGTTTCGGTGTTGTATTGGAACCGATCGGTCGAAATTCAACGGAATTGAGTTGCCGTATATGGGATCATAGATATTAAAAGGTGTTTGGTCTATGGCCACAGTATTTGAAAAGTCGGCCCAGTAATTTTTTTGGGTATAATCAAAACCACCTAAAATGTTATGCGATATGCTTCCTGTTTTAAAGTTGCCATAGAGATAGGTCTGGAAGTATTTTCCCACTGAAAGTGCATCCCATTGGGTAACCCGTCTATCGGCATCTCCTTCATCGGTAACAGACCATGCCCAGAACGATTGGCCTTCTTGGTTATAACGTAGATAGGCAAATTGGGTTTCAAAACCCCAATTATTGGAAAAATCGTGTTTTAAGTTGGTGAAAAAAGACATCTCCTGAATTTCGGATGCAGGGTAATTGGTATCGGTAAACTTAAAATTACGGTCCAAGCTTGCATACCCATCGGCTACAGGGGCAAATATATATGCGGAACCAATATAACTTTGTGCGTTTTGTAGGTTAAGTTCGGTGGTAATCCTGGTTCGCTTGGAAAATTTGTATGTTAAGGCAGGAGCAACTCCCCAACGTTCAGCCTTTTCATTACCTCTGTGGCTGTCGCCATTTTGGTATAGGGCATTGAATCGGTACAGCAATTTGCCATTTTCCGAAAGTTTTCCTCCCAAGTCGAAGGTTCCCCTATAAAAATCAAAACTTCCAGCACTCACCGAAACATTTCCTATAAATTCTTCAGAAGGTTTTTTGGTCACAACATTATAAAACCCACCTGGTTCACCGGCGGACATCATAAAACCTGACGGCCCTTTTACAAATTCTACACGGTCTACAAAGGCCATGTCTTCGGATAAGGGGCCCCACGAATCTTGAACATTTACACCATTTCTAAAAGCAGGTAGTCTAAAACCACGCATATTGACCCTGGCAAAATGACCCCAATGTTCCAACATCGTTACCCCACTTACATTTCTGATCACCCCGTCCATAATACTGGTCGCCTGTTGATCCTGTAATAGGGCTGCACTGATGACCTGTATATTTTGGGGCAGTTTGACTATTTCGGTCTTTAATCTAAGCGATATTGAGGGTTCCTTAGTAATGTATTTGTTTATATGTCCTTCTACGATTACTTCGTCTAGTTGTTCCTGTTTTTCCTGCAGCACAAAATCGGGTAGTGTTTTAGTGGTATTGGCCGTTATTTCCACCTTAAATGATTGGCTCGTAAAACCTATATAGGTCGCCGTAATGGTATAACTTCCGGCCTCAATATTTTTAATTTGATATTCCCCCTTAGCATTTGTCATAGTTCCTATTCCCGAATCTGCTATCATGACATTTGCATTGGATATTGGTGTTTTTTCCTCGGTGACAACTTGGCCTTTGATGGTTGCAGTTTGGCCAAAAGTTCTCATTGCAACAAGGAGTAAAGCAATAAAGAATGTATTAATTTTCATTTGTTTTTATTTAGATTGATTAAAAATAGTGGCGCAAATATATCTTGGGGAAATAAACCACGCAAGTTTATTTAGAATTATTTTAAATAAAAATTGTGTTAAAATGTTGGCGAAATCCTTTTTTCTGAAGAAGTGTTTTATTGGGTTGATGCACTAAAAATTAATGGGGAAAAAGGTGTGGGATCGGCATCTTACCGTGAGCATTACCTGTCATTGTGGACTTATCCCCTATTCCAGATCATATTAGGGAAGTAGTATAAAAGCGTTTACGCCAAGGGGCCTCAGTTCGGCTTTTTGTTACGTCCGGAAGCGATTGAACCGAGCAGAAAAAATAGCTTGTAATTTTTATGGTAGGGGAATTTTAATATTGGGTTGGGCAATATCAAAACATTTCCTTACCGGGTATTTTCTCTACGAGAATATTGTTGCCCAAGCTGTCAAAGTAGGTACAGGTCATATTGGACATGCGCACTACCCATTTTAAAACACCTGAATGTGCTGCTTCTTTGCAAAAAGTTGAATAATCGCTGTTACCTTGTTGATGGGTTTTTAAGTAAGTGAGAAATTGTTCTTTATTGGGTGTTTTGGCAATGGATAAGGCATTATATTTTGGTAGTGATTTGATTTTGTAATCATTTTTACCAACATAGACGGTATGGCCATCCGTTACAAAAGTTTCGTAACGAATAACCCCTAACTCTTTTAGGTCTAGAATGTATTTAGGAAAGTCTGCCCCCGATTTTACTTTGCTATGGGCTTTAGTGATTTGTTCCAATGTGAGTTGTTGCTGTTGAGTTTTCACTAGATTTAAATTAAGTTACAGGACAAAGGTACATGGGTAGAAACCTCTGTAATTGTAAAAAATCGTTTTTCTACAGCAAGCGTTTGAAATTTTCCGGGGTTTCCCCCGTAAACTTTTTAAAGTCCTTAATGAAGTGTGCCTGGTCGAAGAAATTACGCTGATAGCAAACTTCAGTAAGCAATTTTGTTTCTTTTAGATTGTCTATTACCGCATTGAAACGCACAATGGAAGCAAATTTTTTAGCGGTCGTTCCAACCACCTTCCTAAATCGCTTTTCAAAAGCACTTTGGCTTATAAATAGATTTTTGAGCAACTCCTTTATTCGGATGGTTCCGTTGGTTTCATAGATGAGCCTAATGGCTTCAATAATTAATTTGTCTATTACTATGTCCTGTTGTTGTGAAACTAAAAACTGCTCAATTATTTTTATTCGTTCTTTGTCGGTGTTGGCAATTCCCAATTTATCCTTTACTTCAATTACACTGTTTTTACAGAAAACATCCTCCAGGGAAATACTTAAATTAAAAAGTTCGTTTGCCGGATGTGATGCAAAATGGGTATATCCGGTTTCTGTAAAATAAACCAATACAGTTCCTGTGTCGGCCGAATTCTTAAAGATCTTATAGCCATCCGAAATTCCTGTTATGCCCGCTGAAGATAGTGCTATCTCCGAATAGTCTTTTAAGTTGGTAAGTTTCCCTTTGTATTGAAATCCCATGACAAGTCCGGTGGACGGAAAAACTTTATATTGGTTTTCCATTGCATTCTCGGACACTACAAAATATTTGATGTAGGGTTTTAGTGGATCCGAGGGAAGATATTTGTCAAATCTCATTCCATTGTGTATTGATACCTGCTACTTTAAATTCGCCACCCTAAATCTTGGCCCTTTTCCAACCCCATTTTATACACTAATATAGTTTAAATTTTAAATCTTGGAGAATTAATGTTTTAGCATGGGCGTACCTATTAAACAGGATATTCCGGCCGTTTGGCGAATTTCTATTGGGTTAAGGTTCACTAGGCATACATTTAAATCCCAAGTAAAGGAAAATAGCAATTAATTGCAGATATTATTTGGGATGGATTTGAAAAATCGGGGATTTGATATTACAACACCGTACATAATGTCTGGTTGGAAATTGTCGATTTAATTTTAATTGGTATTGTAAATTAAAATGGAAGGAGAAACCTTGTGGATTATCGACGATGATATGGTATCACAGTTTGCCATGACCTACAAAATTGGACAATCGCATCCCAGCTACAAAATTACCACTTTTGATACGGTAGAAGAAGCCTTGGATAAGTTAAGAAAGTGCAAGGAAGGGCAAATAGGATTTCCCGACAAATTATTATTGGACCTTGGTTTGCCGGTCTTGGATGGATGGCATTTTCTGGGGGAGTTGGAAAAGATTGGCGGGAACGTTGGCCCGATCGACATATATATAGTTTCGGCATTTTCCAATTCAACGGACCGTAATCGCGCCAAATGTCATCCTTTGGTAAAAGACTATTTCCATAAACCCTTGAGTAAAAATGCCGTTGATAAAATTTTTACGGAGTGTAAAGATAACTGATGGTACAATTCCTGTTATTTGGTGTTGTTTACAAAAGAAATATGATCCTTAAAGGCTTGAAACTTAATCGCCATTATTTAATGGCGCCAATTTTGAAGTCGATCAAGATATAGATAACCTTCTACAAACTCCCTATGTTGGGGTCCGGTCATTTTTTCCAATAGGTTGAGAGCGGTAATATAACTCGCCAAATTGCCGTTGGAGGAACTAAATTTTCCGTCTTCGACAAATGTTATCAAACTGTCGTTCTGCACTTTTAGATTTGGATAATCCTTTTGTAACTGCTTGCCCCCTCCTATCCAGGTTACAATTTTAAATCCGTCGGCTATGCCCGATTTTCCTATTAATTGGGCTCCAGCACAATTGCTTACGGTATATAGTGTTTCCTTATTTTTCTCCCTTATAAAATCTACAATTTCTTCGTTATGCACCTGAGCGTACATGTCATAGGCACTTGGTATAAACAAGGCAGTGAGTTGGGGACAGTTTTCAAAAGTATAATCGGGAACAAACTGCATACCTTCTTCTGTTGTGATCGGATTGCTGGTTTCAGCAATGGTCACAACATTAAACAGCTGCTCTCCGTCCGAACTGGGTTTGGCAAAAACATCGGAGGTGGCAATGACTTCACTTTGTAGCACGCCGTTAAACATCAAGAGCCCAACAGTTGGCAATTCTGTTTTGTACGGTTTTAGGTGTTTCGTCAAGGTATCCGAGCTAATTTTTGGTTGCTCCAAATTAGCTGCTTTGGTACCGGATTTTGATTTGTCCATGTTACAACCAGCAAAAACGGCCAAAGTGATACATAATAAGTTAAAATGCTTTTTCATATGGGTTTAACGAATTTACTTTTTTTCGTTTGGTTTTATGATCATTCTAAAGTATTGATCTTTATAGATGTAGTAGCCAATCCAGTTTACCAAGGTGCGAAACCTATTTTTAAAATTCACCAATCCCATGATATGTACAAAAATCCAAATGAGCCACGCTATAAAACCTTTTATGAAATACTTTTCCTCCGGCAAATCAAAAACGGCCTTATTCCTGCCAATAATTGCCAATGAACCTTTGTTTTTGTATTTGAAAGGCGTCCACTTGCCTGGTTCTCCCTCCAAATTATGGGCTAGGTTTTTGGCCTGTTGTATTGCTGGTTGGGCCAATTGGGGATGGCCTTCAGGATAGTCCTTATCCCCAAGAACCAACGCACTATCCCCCAATGCATAAATGTTATCGTATCCATTGACCAGATTAAAACTATTTGTTTTTAATCTTTTTCCCTTTCCAAAACTGTCCAAGGAAAATCCAGTAAATGCCTTTGCCGTTACCCCCGCTGCCCATATTAAATTTTTGGATTCAATGCTGCTGCCGTCCGATAGGAGAACAACATCATCCTGGAAATCTTTTACCAAACAATTGAGTTTTATTTCCACACCCAATTCCATTAGCTTAGTGTGTGTATATTTTTGTGAATTTTTTGACATGGTGCTCAAAACGGTATTTTGCCCATCTATCAGATAAATTTTCCCTAAATCACTTTCGTTCAATTCAGGATAATCTTTCTTTAAAATGGAGGGTTTCATTTCGGCCAAAATACCGGATAGCTCTACCCCTGTTGGTCCGGCCCCCGCAATTACAAATGTCAATAACTTTTTTCGCTCTTCCGGGTCCTCATGTCTTGTAGCCCGGTCCAAACGGGTAAGTATAGTGTTTCGTAGGGTCAGGGCATCACTTATGGTTTTCATGGGCAAACTATATTTTTCAATATTTTTGTTGCCGAAAAAACTACTTTCCGTACCCGTGGCCATGACTAAAATGTCATAGTGCAATTCTCCATTGCTCAACAATATTTTGTTTTCACCGGGAACCACCTCCATTAAGCTTCCGAGCCGAAAGCGCACATTTTTAAAATTCCTCAATATTTTTCTGAAAGGGTAACTAATGGCGGAAGGTTCCATAAACCCTGTGGAGACCTGATAGATTAATGGTGGAAAAAAATTATAATTATTTGCATCCACCAAAATGGTGTTGTACTTGGATGAATTTCCAATGCCTTTGATCAATTCCAAGCCTGCAAAACCTCCCCCTACAATTACGACCGTTTTTTTCATTGTGTCCAATTTAGGATACAAAGGTCTTGGATTCTTCCCTAATAATACTTGAACTGGTTCAAGAAATATTTTTTCTTTTTAATTTACTTATATATTCCGTAGACAATCCTAAAAAACTTGCCACTAAATATTGGGGGATATTGTTTACAAAATCAGGAAAGGACTCCCTAAATCTAAAATAGATATCCTCCTTGGAATAAATAAAAAGATATTTTATACGGTTTAGGGAGGCACCGTATGCAGTTTGATATATTTTTCTGAAATAGGTTTCCATTTTTGGAAATCGCAGCAGTAACTCCTCTTCTTGGCTACGCCTTAGGTGAAGTATGGACGAGGCTTTGACTGCTTGAATATAGCACTCGGAATCGCTATTGTTATGATAGGCCAAATAATCTGTAATCCACCAATTCTCGATGGCAAATTGTAAAGTTTGTTCTGCTCCCCCCTCCTCTACTATGTACAGTTGAAGACATCCACTTAAAACAAAGTAGTGACCAAGGGATTGGCCTCCAGGTTGGTAAAGTAGCTCTTTTTTTTTGACCTTTTGCTTCTCGAAAAACATAGCTATTTCCTGAAACTCTACTTGGTCAATAGCGGTATACCTATTGATATGCTCAAATAATTTTTGCATATTATTTATTACATCGACCAAAGTTAGTAATATTACTTCGTATTCTTTGATTCATATTGAGTTTTCCCGACTAGCCTATAAACCTAAATTTAGTTGGGGCCGTTATGGATTGGAACCTAAAATACCGGGTATCTCAAGCGGTTTTGATTACCATCCTGTGTAAACCGATATTTAACTTGGGATATTTTGTTGCCCAAATAATTTACATTGCGGTTATGGATATGGTAATCCATGAATAATACCCTTAAAACACAGAAAGGAATTGGTTTTTTCATTTTATCAATTTTTAGCTATTACTGAAACCAATAACAACGCAAAGTTAAACTTGGTTTTATATCCACGATAATTGAAAATAAATTATGTCTTTTTAATAGTTGTTTATTTTATAGGATTCCCTTCACTTGGATTTTTTTTTAAAATAAACCGCTTTAAAATGCAATAGATTAAAAAACTTGCGTCTTCTTTAACAAAGACCCCTTAAAATAGGTTTTAACAATTTGGAATCAGAAAACAGTACAAAGCTGAAAGATTTTTTCGGAAAGGAATATGATTCTCTCAGGAGGTATGTGGCCACAAAAATAAGTGACACTGCCAATCGGGATGCAGAAGATATTATCCAGGATGTTGCTTTAAAACTATTTTCAGGGGCGGATAGATATGCACCAATAAATAATGTAGCGGGATTTGTCTATAAATCAATAAGAAATAGAATTATCGATGTAATGCGGACTACAAAAAATACCAATTCCGTGGACATGGATAACAATCTAGTGGACTTGGTAGATGTAATGCACCAAGTGGCCAATAGCTATTCCTCGGAGGAAACGGTGCTGTTATTAAAAAAATGTATAGATCAATTAAAACCTGTGTACAAGGACATTATCATCGCTGTTGACTTTGAAGGGTATTCCTATAAGGAAATATCCAATCAAACCGGGATTTCTACAGGTACGCTAATGTCCAGAAGACATAGGGCCCTTGGAATACTTTATACAAAAATTGAACAAAAAATAATTAGATAAACTTAAAATCATTGAACCATGACAAATTTTTTCACTCATAAATTCAGGAAAAAATCCCCTATTAAAATTATAGGCATGATTTTTTTTGGCACCATTGCCATCGTAGGATTGGCCATTTTATTTGGTTTTGTTTTAATGTGGTTATGGAATTGGTTAATGCCGGAACTATTTGGATTGACCACAATAACGTATTGGCAGGCTGTGGGGCTGTTCATTCTTTTAAAGATACTTCTTGGAGGGTGCGGTGGTAGCGGTAAGAAAAAATCCTCCAAACATTCCGGAAGGGCATGTAAAAAGGAATCAGGGACCGATTTCTCAAAATGGAAACACTATGATAAATTTTGGAAAGAGGAAGGTAACAAACACTTCAAGGACTATTTAAATAGACAGTCCAATCCTCCGCAGCAGAACGACCCAAAGTCAGATTTGGAATAATAAATGGTATTAAACCTCAGGGCAGGCCTGTCTGCCGACAAAGGCAGGCCCTGAACCCAATAATAGGAATCGACCCTAGGGTCGAGGTATTAAACCTAGATCCCGCTGAAAATGGCGGGATTAGTTCAACTTGCAATTTTAAGTGCGTCTTACTGACTTCTCAAAATTGAGTTTCACTAATAAAACTTATTATAATGGAATTGCTCATATTTCAAACAGATATAAAATCTAAAAAAAAGGTAAAATCCCTCAAACCGGTATTAAATCATCATAGTGATATTATTAATTGGTCCATAGACCTTGAGGACATAGACAACGTTCTAAGAATTGAGGCCACTTCTAATCTATTGGAAGAAGAAGTGATCGATTTGGTGAAAGTTAAAGGCTTTTACATTAAAGCACTGTCGGACTAGGAATTTAAGGAATAGACCATATAGACTCTAATAATTATCTACCGAGTTAGGTTTGCTTACCTAAATTTGTTACGTATACAGTAATGACAGGTCTAAAAAAATCCCAACCCGGTATATAAATAAAGTAATTAATTCAGTACCCGTATTGGTCGCTTGTTGGGTTCAACTATTTTTTTTCTAATTACAAAGTCGCCAAAATGCTCCTCCCTTAACCTGTCCTTTGCATAGGCCACAATAATTGGTTCCAGTTCCCTTAGAATGTCTTCTTCAGATAACATTTCCTTGTATAGGGAATTCAATCGGTCACCGGTATGGCTCGCTCCCAAATACATGTTGTATCTCCCAATGGCCCTACCCACAAAACCTATTTCTCCCAGTGATGATCGCGCACAGTTATTTGGACATCCTGTCATCCTGATGTTGATTTCTTCCTTACCTAGACCATTATTTAGCATCATAACTTCCAGTTTATCAATTAGGGAAGGGAGGTAACGTTCTGCTTCGGCAAAAGCCAATCCACATGTGTTCAAGGCTACACAGGCCATAGAGCTCTTGCGTAGTCCTGTAAGTTTGGGATGGTTATTAACGCCATTCAGTTCCAATATAGTTTCAATATCTGCCCTTTTATCTTCCTCTACATTTCCAATAATGAGATTTTGGTTTCCTGTTAAGCGGAAATCCCCTGTGTGGATTTTGGCAATTTCCCTGATGGCCCTTTTCAATCGATAATCACTTTCATCCCTAATCCTCCCATGTTCTACAAACAAGGTATAGAACCATTTGTTGTTGATGCCTTTTAGCCATCCATATTCATCTCCATTTGATTTAAATAGATAGGGTTTAGGTTTTGGGAGGTTCCAACCCAATCTGTTTTCAAGTTCCGAAACAAACCATTCCAAACCCCTGTCGTCTATGGTATGTTTTAATCTCGATAATTTACGGTTAGATCGGTTTCCATGATCCCTCTGTATGGCAATAACGGTTTTAGCTACCTCAAACACCTTTTCTTTAGGGGCATAACCAATAACATCGGCCAGTCTTGGATAAGTTTCCTGAACCCCGAAGGTACTTCCCAATCCTCCTCCTACACAAATATTGAATCCTATCACTTTATTGTTTTCCTCAATGGCAATGAGACCAAGGTCGTTGGCAAAAACATCAATATCATTATTGGGCGGTATGGCTATGGCTATTTTGAATTTCCGCGGAAGGTAAGTGTGATGGTACAAAGGTTCGAAATCCGGCGTTCCCGCCACTTTCTCCTTATCTAGCCAAATTTCATGATACGCAGTTGTTTTAGGAAGAAAATAATTGCTTATTTCCCCTGCAAGTTTGTACACTTCATCATGAATAGGTGACTGATAAGGGTTCGGATTGCACATAACGTTCCTGTTTACATCTCCACAGGTAGCTAGGGTGCTCAGCAAGGTATCATTGACTGCCTGTATAGTGGGTTTCAGACCTCGTTTTAATATCCCGTGAAATTGAAATGACTGTCGGGTAGTTAATTTAATAGTACCATTGCCGTAGGTGTCGGAAAGTTCATCCAGGGTCAACCATTGTTGAGGGGTAGTTACCCCTCCTGCCGCTCTTACCCTAACCATAAACTGGAACAGGGGTTCCAATTTCTTCTGCTTTCGTTCACTCTCCGTGTCCCTATCGTATTGCTGATACGAACCGTGGTATTTTATTAGCTTAACATCATCGGGAAGTAAAGCCCCGGTCAAAGGATCTTTAAGGCTGTCCTTTATGGTTCCCCTGAGAAAATCGCTCTTGTCCTTGATATGTTCATCTTCCGATAATTGTTTGTCATTCAACTGTTTTTCCATAAAAATAATTTACGGCACATTACATTGCACCTAGAGTTACCCTAATAAATATCTGCTTGATATCGATTGGCAATTTGAAGATTTTTAACATATTCCTCTGCCTTTTCAATTGTGATCCCCCCCTGTTGTTGAATAATTTGCTTTAAGGCAATATCTACGTCCTTAGCCATTTTTTTCGCATCACCGCAGACGTAGAAATGTGCTCCATTTTCCAGCCACTCAAACAATTCCTTGCCGTTCTCCAACATTCTATGCTGTACATAGTGCTTTTGTTCCTGGTCTCTGGAAAAGGCAACATCTGCTTTGGTCAACACCCCTTCCTTCAAATATTGTTGCCATTCTGTTTGATACAGAAAATCCGTAGTGAAATTGCGATCGCCGAAGAAAAGCCAGGAGGGTCCTTTTTTTTCCAATACTTCCCTTTGTTGCATAAACGCCCTAAAGGGTGCCACCCCAGTTCCCGGACCAACCATGATTATGGGAGCTTCCGGATTTTTAGGAAGCTTAAACCGGGTATTTTTATCCACAAAGATTTTTACCTTGTCCCCTATCTCAAGCCTATCTGCAAGGGTCGATGAACATTGTCCGTCTTTATTTCTCCCAAATGCATTATAGCGTACAACGGACACCAACAGATGAACTTCATCCTCTACCACTTCCTGTGCCGAAGCAATGGAATACATTCGTGCATTATTTTTTCGCAAAACAGAAATCAACTCTTCTGAAGTTAATTTATAGGGCTCCTCGCTTATTAGATCCAAGAAATCACGCCCTAAAAGGTATTCCCGAAGTGCATTTTTGTCCAGAAGTATTTTCTTTAACCCCTCATTGCCGGTTAATTCGGCATAGTCGGAAAGAGTGTTTTTTGATAGTGGGGTAAGTTCATAGTTATATGTAAGTGCGTTATATAAGGATTTGCTGCCGTCAAAGGTGTCCACCTCTACCTCCCCTGATAAATTGGTGGACTCCAAAACCGACTTTACAAGTTGCGGGGGATTGGCTCCATATACCCCCAATGCATCGCCAGGCTCATATTTAATTCCAGATCCCTCCAAATCCAGTTCCAGGTGAATCGTTTCTTTGGAAGACCCTTTTCCATTTAGATTGATCTTCTCCAGAATGGTGGCTTCAAAAAGATTTTTTCTGGAATATGGGGATCCGTTGATAGCCTTATTCGGAAGCTCTTGAATTTGGACTGTCGAATTTTGGCCATTGCTCTCCACGATGGTACCTAGAAACTTCTCTTGCCATGCCTCAGCCTCCTCAGTATAGTCTACATCGCAATCTTGGCGAGGAACAATTTTCTGGGCACCCAATTTTTCCAGTACAGTATCAAAATCCTTCCCGGTCTGGCAAAAGTCAACATAACTGCTGTCACCGAGGCCCAAAACTGAAAATTGTACGTGGGCGAGGTTCGGCGCCTTCTTGCTGTGTAGGTAATTGTAAAAGTCCTCGGCCTGTACCGGGGGTTCCCCTAATCCATGGGTACTCACGATTATTGCCAACTTTTTTACGCCCTTGAGTTCCCTTGTTTTGAAGGAAGCCATATCAGAAATCACAGTATCAATTCCCATGTCCTTGGCCCGTGCAAGGAGGTTCTTGGCCAAGGCTTCACTATTACCTGTATGGCTCCCGTAAAGGATATGCAGTTTTACTGCTTTAGGTTCATGATCAACATTCGATTCCGAACCTATGGATAGACTACTCGCGGTGGCTTTATTCAAAGAGGTTTGGATAATCCCCTCAAAATACCCACTAAGCCATTGTAGTTGTCCGGAATCGAGTCCGGACAATGCTATATCAAGTTTTCCTGCTTGCTCATCGTTAAACGGCCCCCTATCCAATCCTTTTTTAAGTTCCATACTATTGAATAATTTAAATTATTTGTTAGGTTGGGGAGTATATCTCAAATAAGGTTTTATAACGCGATGACCTTTTGGATATTTGGCTTCGACCTCTTCTTGTTTAACTCCTGGTGGAATAATTACGTCCTGTCCAACTTCCCAATCCACTGGAGTGGCAACATTGTGATCTGCAGTAAGTTGTAGGGAATCGACCACCCGAAGAATTTCGGTAAAATTTCTCCCCGTAGAGGCAGGGTAGGTTATAATTGCCTGTACCTTCTTTCCTGGACTAATAAAATACACAGACCTTACAGTGGCAGAGGTAGATGCATTTGGGTGGATCATATTATACAGGGTCGATACATTTTTATCGGTATCCGCTATAATGGGGAAATCAACGTTACAGTTTTGGGTTTCGTTGATGTCCTTTACCCAGCCATTGTGCGAATCCAGGTCATCAACACTTACCGCAAGTACCTTGGTTTTTCTTTTTGCAAATTCTTCCTTTAACTGTGCGGTCCTACCTAGTTCCGTTGTACATACAGGGGTGTAGTCTGCCGGATGTGAATATAGTATTCCCCAACTGTTTCCCAGCCATTGGTGAAAATCTATTTCCCCCTCTGTGGTCTGGGCATTAAAATTTGGTGCATCGTCTCCAATTCTCAAACTCATAGTTATATATATTTAAAATTAAAATTCCAAACAGCATGTCAGAGTTAGTGCTGTCTTTCCGGTACAAATCTACAGGGGTTTACTCCCAATTGCCAATTGAATATATTAATTTACAATAACCTCAGGTTATAGGGTTCTAATAGGAAAGCGTGATATTTGAATAAAAAAATAGGCAATATAGGCGAATACAAAGGTTTGGTATTTGCTTGATTTACAAAACCAAATAATTATATATTATGGTTTCGACTTAAAAATTGCATCAATAATGCCGACAGACCTCCTTCGGGACCTTGGGGCGTTATAAAGTAGAAATGCCTATGGATAGGGAGTTTTTTTATTTCTATAATCTTCAATGCACCACTTTTAAGTTCCTTTAAGACGGCATGTAGGGAAACGAATGCCATGCAATCCGAGTGTTGTAGATAGGATTTAATGGCTTCGGTACTGCCTAATTGCATTTCCACTTTAAGGTCGGCCAAGCGGATTCCTTTTTGCCTTAAGGCATCGGCAACCACTTCCAAGGTTCCTGATCCAGGTTCTCTTAAGAGTAAGGGTATCTCTTTAAGGTTTTCCGGTCTTATCTCTTCTTTTGAGGATAATGGATTTTTACTGCCGCATACCAGTACGATCTCATCTTTTAAAAATGGGGTATAGTGGATTTCACGTCTTTTGGATTTGCCCTCCACAACTCCAAGTTCTATATTCTTTTTAAGAAGGGCTTGCTCTATTTGTTCCGAATTGCCACTTAGCAGCTCCACCTTCACATCTTGGTGAATGCTGTGGAACCTGGCTAGGAGCGGAGGTAATATGTATTGCGTAATGGAAGTGCTGGAGCCAACATGTAAAACCCCTTTAAAGGCCTCATTGAACTGGTTTAGGTCAAATTCTATTTGCCGGTAGATCTCCTGAATGTTCTCGGTATGTTTTAGAAGTACTTCTCCTGCGGGTGAAAGCACGACCCTATTCCCCCTTCTATCAAAAAGCGCAAGATTAAATTGACTTTCCAGTTCCTTTATATGTTTGGTTACTGCAGGTTGGGATATCAACAATTCTTCCGCGGCCTTAGTAAAATTAAGCCTTCTAGCAACAGTGTAAAAAACTTTTAGACGAAAATCGAACATATACAATATTACTCATATTTTTAGAACGGAAAGCCCAATAGGGAAAATTCTGGTTGCAACCCTATAAGATTGCCACGAGATCTTGATGGCGACAGCAACGAAAAATAATCACAAAGCATTACCACTGAGTTACCAATGAATAAGGTTTTATACTTCAAAAAAGGGGGTCCAAAATGGATTCTTTAAGCCTCCCCTTGTTCCATAAATTCTTCCAAACGACGCTCCGGCATTAGCCAGATAATTGCAACTGTAACAAAACAAGTAATGGATAGCCAGGTGTTTAGGTATGCCAATGGTAATGCCAAGATATACAAAGTTGTAGACAGGTAAACCTTCCATTTCACTTTGGGCAGTCTGTTTAAAGCGAAGTGGTCATCATGATACTTGATCAATACCCCTTCTAAAATAAAATAGGCGACCGCACACATTAATAGGATAAAACCATAGGTGGCAACGGGTAAAGACTCTTTGTAATGGTGATGCTCTCCTACCCAACTGGTGGTAAAGGGTATCAAGGACAACCAAAATAACAAATGTAGATTGGCCCAAAGGATCTTGCCGTTTACTTTTTGCGTTACATGCATTAAATGGTGATGGTTGTTCCAATAAATGCCTACATAAATAAAACTCAATAAATAACTAATGAAGACAGGGGCCACTTTTATGAGTTCGCTTAAATTTACTTCTTCCGGCGCCTTCATTTCCAAAACCATTATGGTTATAACGATGGCCAAAACCCCGTCACTAAAAGCTTCCAATCTTCCCGTTTTCATATAGTTTACTAGTTTGGTCGTTATAATTATAAGTACTTAAAGTACCATTTCCTCCTATTTAATTAGCATTTGCCTATTACTTTTAATAACCAAGACCCAATTATTTTGACTTAAATGGTCTGGTAGGTGGTAATGGTACCCGTATGGTTTCATTTGGAACCTTAGGGAAACTATCGTTTCTCCAATCTGACTTAGCCTTTTCAATCAAAGCTTTATCCGAGGATACAAAGTTCCATTCAATAAATCGTTCCTCAGGAAATGCCTCACCACCAAATATGTAAACTGTTGTATTCGCTTCCATTTCGAAAGAGCATAAGTTGCTATCCTTGGCTATTAGAATCTGTTTGTTTTGATAGGTGTTACCTTCAGAAGTAATGGACCCTTCCAAAATATACAAGGCACTTTCACCAAAAAGATGTTCACCTATAGTAACAAGTTTTGCCTCCTCGGATTTAACTTCTATAAAATAAAGTGGACTGTAAACCGGCACTGGAGAGCTTTTGCCAAAAGCGGTCCCGGCAATTAATTTAAAGCTAATACCATCACTTTCCCAAGTAGGCAAGCTGCGGGCATCCAGATGTACAAAAGACGGTTCGCATTGTTCATTTTCCTTAGGAAGTGCCACCCATATTTGCAGCCCATGTATTTTTTTTGCTTTAGGCCTCAAATAATCAGGGGTTCTTTCTGTATGGACAACTCCCTTCCCTGCGGTCATCCAATTTACCGCCCCTGGTTTTATTTCAACTGCAGTGCCCAGACTATCCCTGTGGAAGACCGAACCCTCAAACAAATAGGTAAGCGTTGATAGGCCAATATGAGGATGCATGTCCACATCCATATTCTCATTGGGTTTTAGATGTGCAGGCCCCATATGATCAATAAAAATAAACGGTCCTACCATACGCTTTTGTCGGAATGGCAATAAACGACCTACCATAAAATTGCCGATGTCGGCAGCGCGCTCTTCAATAATGAGGTTTATATTGGACATGGTCTCTTTTGGGTTATTCCCTTCAATAGGGATGATATCAATCAGTTAAAATATATTTTTTATTATTTGTACCACCTCTAAAGTTATAAAAAAAGCTTCTTGCTTAAAACTCTTTTTCCCATAATACCTAAATCCTTCCATGGGCCGGTCCATTCATTATAAATTCTGATGGGATTTGGGATTTATTGAACCATGAGTATGAATATGATAACTATAAGCTCGATAATAAAAAAAGTAGCAACACCCAAGATAGGTATTTGGGGGTAGATCTTACTCGACCCGATGTTGAGGTTTCAACCAAATCGGATTTTAGCACTACTGTTTCTGGTTATAACAAGAAGGAAGTTAGTGGAATTTCTGTTGCCGTAAGTAGCTTGACCACTAAAACCAAGTGTTATGTTAGGGTTTATACCGTAAAAGGTACCGATGTGTCCAAACCATCTGCCGTTAAGGAAATTACAACTAGTTGATTGTTTTAGAGTGCTTTAGTAAGGAGGCTGTCTAAAAAGGCAGTCTCTTTTTTTTGTTTATGATTTTAAAAAAAGTATCGATTTTCTTATCTTAATGGTATGAAAAGCAATGTCGTTTGGAAGACCAATAATCAGACGCAATTGAG
>NZ_JASWIM010000020.1:0-110938 GCF_030291335.1 Arenibacter flavimaris | reverse complement strand
GGGCGGTGGCACTGCTGAATTTGACATAGTACTTGATAGCGAACCTACTGCCAACGTAACGATACCCTTGAACAGTAGTGATGTATCCGAGGGTACGATAGCGGTGGCCAATGTGGTCTTTACTGCTGCGAACTGGAACGTAGCCCAGACGGTGACGGTCACCGGGGTTGACGATGCCCTTGTTGACGGGGATATTGCCTATACGATAGTAACTGGTGACGTTACCTCGGCGGACCTGTCCTATGATGCACTTACGGCGGCCAATGTAGCCGACGTTTCGGTGACCAATACGGACAACGACAGCTATGTCGCGAGCATTACCGCGAACGACTCTACGGCCTCTGAGACGGGCAGTGCCACTGGACAGTTCACGGTGGACCTTGGCACGGCCAATACTACTGGTGGCGACATCGTGGTAAACTTCAGTATCGCAACTGGGGGATCCAATGCCACGAATACAACAGATTATGCGGACATCGGTACTAGCGTATCGATAGCCGATGGAGACCAGACGGGGACCATAACCATTACACCGGTAAACGACGCATTGGTTGAGGGCCCGGAGACGGTTATATTGACCCTGGCAGCTGGTACGGGCTATGTTGTTGTTGGCGCCCCTAACAATACAGCTACAGTTACAATAACTGATGACGATACCGCCGGTGTTTCCATTGATGACGTTTCCGTCAACGAAGGTGATGGCACTGCCAGCTTTACCGTTACCTTGAATGGGGCCCTTCTTTTGGGAACCACAGTTTCTTTTGTTACAGCAAATAGTACTGCCTTGGCAGGGTCGGATTATGAGGCACAATCTGGTAGCGTTATATTCGCCCCATTGATTGCTAATCAAACCCGAACAATTACAATTGATATTAATGAAGATACCCTGGTGGAGGGGAACGAAACCTTTTTTGTAAACCTGACCAATGCCACCGGTTTTGCCCAAATTGGAAAGGCCCAAGGTGTTGGGACTATCCTGGACAACGACAGCTACATTGCAACCATTACCGCAACAGACGCCGACGCAGCGGAAAGTCCGTTAGATCCAGGTACGTATACCGTGGGACTGAACACTACCAACCTAACCGGCAACCCTATGGTAATTAATTATACTGTAAGCGGTACTGCTGTTACCGGTACGGATTATATAGCCCTTTCCGGAACTGTCTCCATAGGTGATGGACAAGAGAGTGCTTCCATAACTTTGACCCCGATAAATGATTCGGAAGTGGAAGTAGGATTGGAAACGGTAATCGTAACCTTGGCAAGTGGTACTGGATATACGGTTGGGGCCCCCAACAATGCCACTGTAAATATAGACAGTGAGGATGTTGCAGGAATTTCCATAGATGATGTGGTGGTAAATGAAAGTGATGGTACTGCCACCTTTACGGTTACGCTCAACGCAAATGTTCCTGCAGGAGCCACCGTTTCATATGCCACTTCCAATGATTCGGCTGCGGCGGGAACGGATTATGTGGCGGATTCAGGGACACTTTCTTTCTCCGGCTTGAACAACGAAACACAAACCATTGTAATCGATATTTTGGAAGATACCCTGGCCGAAGGAACAGAAAACTTTTTTGTGAATTTATCCAATCCCACTGGTTTGATCCAAATTGATAAAGCCCAGGGGGTAGGCACCATTGCCGATAACGATAATTGTATGGAGGCGCCCTTAATAAATAGTACCCCTACCATTTTTTGCGATGCCTTTACCCAAGATTTGGACGCCTATACGGACAGTCCTGTTCCTGCTGGTTTTGAGCTGATATGGAGCAGTAATAGTGATTTCTCTATTGAGGGTGCCAGGTTAAATACTAGTGTGGTAGATTTTGAGGCTACCTTTTATGGCTTTTTGTATAACGAAAGTACAGACTGTTTAAGTCCACCCTTGGAGGTGACTTTGGTACGTAATGTGCCACCGGAAGTATTGAGTACCGCTCCAACCACTATTTGTGGAAATGGTTCCGCAACTATAAGTGCAACTGTCACTGATGGAGGAAGTTTGTTTTGGTACAGTTCGGAATCTGGTGGAATGCCATTGGGGGAGGGTAGTAACTTTGTAACACCCAGTATTGAGGAAACCACTACTTATTGGGTAGAGGCCTCTGCCAATGAGTGTATTACAGAGCGAACTCCCGTAATTGTAACAGTAGCAGATCTCGTTGTTGTAGGAACTACCACGGACGATACCGCCTGTAGTATAGCTGGTGGTGGAGCTACTACCACAGTGGATTTGGATGATACCAGGTCTGCAGGGGATTCTGGTGTTTGGTCTATTGTAGGGACCCCTCCGAGTACCGTTACCATAGCTGCGGGCAATATTGTTGATTTTGAAGGGGCCGTAGAAGGGGAATACGTTTTTAGGTTTACCACCAATACTGCTGTCTCCCCTTGTGTTGACGAAAGCGTGGATGTAACCATAACCGTTTCTACCTGTACTATGGATAGTGATGAGGATGGACTTTTGGATAGGGATGAAACTGCCTTGGGGCTCAATCCCAATCTTCGGGATACCGATGCCGATGGTATTGATGATGGGGTAGAAGTGGGGCCGGATATTAATAACCCCATAGATACCGATAGTGACGGAATTATTGATGCCCTTGATTCCAATATTTTGGATCAGGACAATGATGGTATTGTAGATCAATTGGATCCCGCCAACGATAATCCCTGTATCCCCAATATTTCGGCTGCCTGCCAAATAGATCTGGCTATTGAGAAGGTGGTGGATAAGGAAAGTATTTTGGTGGGTAGGGAAGTTACATTTACCGTAACACTGACCAATCTAAGTCAGATAATGGTGACCAATATAGCGGTGAACGATCTAGTAAGTTCAGCCAACGGATTTCAGTACGTTAGTAGTTCTACCACCAAGGGTGTGTATGATGAATTGGCAGGAGTATGGCAATTGGATGAGGTTCTGGCAGAGGAGGTCAATACCTTGACCATTACTGCCATTGTACCCGAAATTGGTACTTATCAGAATATTGCGGCCATTGTGGACTCTTTTCCAGAGGATTCCAATGCCACCAATAATACGGCCACGGCTACCGTAACGGGAACCCCGCGTTCCACGGAAGAATGTGGATTCCTCTTTAATCAGATATCCCCAAATGCCGATGGAATAAATGATACGGTATTTATTAACTGTATAACCGATTACCCCAATAATACCCTTCAAATTTTTGATCGCTATGGCAATGAAGTTTTTTCTGCCAATGGCTATGATAATACTTGGATGGGAACTGGTAAAAATGGAGATTTGCCTAAAGGGACTTACTTCTATATCCTAGATCTTGGTGATGGATCGGAAGTTCGAAAAGGTTGGATCCAAATCATAAGATAAAATAGACTATGGATAAAGGAATATACGATAAAGTGTATAGAGATATTTTATTGGTTTGTAGCCTGCTGTTTTTTTCTGTAGGCTCACTTTTTGCCCAGAAAGAACCTCAGTATACCCAATATATGTACAATATAGGAAGTTTTAACCCCGCCTATGTAGGTACGGTGGAAACTCCTGATATTACAGGTCTTTATCGCGCTCAATGGACAGGAATTCCGGGTGCGCCAAAAACTATGAGATTTGGGGTCAACCTGCCCTTGGCCAATGAGAAAAATGGACTGGGATTTAATGTGGTAAGCGATCAATTAGGGCCTACCACCCAAACGTATATAGATGTTGCCTATTCCTTTCAGGTGAAGATCTCGGACGATACCAAACTCTCCTTTGGGGTAGATGCAGGAGGTTCCTTGTTGGATGTGGATTATACCAAAGGCGATTTTGAAAACCCCAGTGAACCCTTGATCAATAATGCCGACACCTTTAATAAGTTTTATCCCACCGTGGGAGCGGGGATTTTTATGTATCAGGAAAATTGGTATGTAGGCTTATCGGTACCTAATTTTTTAACTTCGGGCATTTACGCGGACGAGGTTGCCAATATTGTAGAAGATAAAATGCAGTTTAATTTTATAGGGGGCTATGTCTTTGATTTTAGCGAAGGCCTTAAATTTAAACCGGCCTTCTTAATGAATTATTTAAAAGGCTTGCCCCTAAATCTAAATTTGTCCACTAATTTTTTAATAAACGATATAGTAACTTTGGGGGCGTCCTATAGATTGGATAATGCATTGAGCGGCTTGGCCGGATTGCAGGTTTCCAATAGTCTGTTCGTTGGGTATTCGTACGATTACAATACCAATGGATTGGGCGAATATAGTCAAGGCTCGCATGAAGTAATTTTAAAGTTTTATTTGGGTAGAGCAAGTGGAAAAAGTAAAAAGGACAGTAAAAGAGATCAAAAGGGTATGCCTAAACAAATAGACAGTCCTCGATTTTTCTAAAACAATTACCAATATGAAGTTTAAGTTCGTAGTTATATTTTTAGTCATTTTATCGTCCTTCGGTTTTGCACAGCAAAAAAAATCCAAGGGGGATGTATTGTTTTTTGAATATTCCTACAATCAGGCTATTATTGAATATCAAAAGGAATTAAGGGAGACCAAACTTTCCAATACCCAATATTTAAACTTGGCGGATTCCTACATGAAAGTAGGGAACTACAAAAAAGCATCTGACATATACGTGGATGTTTTTCAGAAAGATACCACTATGTCCAAATATCACTTCAATAAAATGCTGCAGGCCTTGGCCAAGACTTCGGAAGTTGGGAAAGTAAAAGCCTATCTGGCTACAAAGGAAGATAAGTTACCACAGGAATTGATAGAGAATGCCACTTTTAACTATGAACTCATAGCTACCAATAGTGATGAGGAACTGGATTTTGAGATATTCAATATAAGTGGGAATAGTCCTCAATCCGATTTTTCCCCTACCTTTTACAAAGGAAGCTTATTGTTTTCCAGTGATAGGCCTGATGGTTCCAAGAAGGTATATGGCCCCTCCGGGGAGTCTTACCTAAATATTTATGAATCCAAAATTGATCTTCAGGGCAATGTAAAGGATCCCCGGCCCTTCAAGGGTATTGCGGACACTAAATTCCATAGGGCCACCCCCTTTTATTCAGAGGAGTTGAACAATGTGTTCTATGTCCTTTCCAATTCAGATGGTGAGAATTTAGAGTTTAGCGACAAGGGCAAAAATGCCCTTTCCATTGGAATGGCAACCAGCCAAGGATCGTTTAAGTTTATTCTGAGGGATCCTGATACCTCTTTTTATTATCCCTTTTATGAGGCAGCTACCGGACGCTTATTTTTTGCGGCGGATTTTGGTGATGGTTATGGTGGTACGGATATCTATTATGTTTATACCAATGATGGATTGATAATGTCGGCACCAACAAATTTGGGACCTAGGATTAATACTCCAGGGAATGAAATTGCCCCGTTTATTTTTGAGAATAGTTTGTATTTCTCCTCGGATATATTTTATGGCCTTGGGGGAATGGATATTTATAAGTCTACCATCCAGGCAGACGATACCTATAGTATTCCCATTAATCTTGGGCCAGGTATTAATTCTGAAAAGGACGATTTTGGGTTTATTATTAAGAATAACGATACCAATGGACTGTTGGGATATTTTTCGTCCAATAGGAACGGGGGTAAGGGCGGAGATGATATTTACGGCTTTAATGTTAAGGAAAAACCTGGGTTAAAGACCTTGGCCTTAAAGGGGAAAGTGGTTAACCTAACCTCCAACAATGGGGTCTCCAAGGCTCAGGTTAGGTTAATTGATAAGGATGGAAAGCTGGTTAAGGAAGTATTTGCCAACGAGAATGGTGATTACAGTATTGAAATTCCTTTTCAGAATCAGATAACCATTGAGGCTACCAAAAAGAGGCATTCCATTTTTTCTGTGACGTATCAAGATAACGACTTGGAAGGGATTCAAGAGAAAGCTTTCAATATGGGGATTAAATTTTTGGACGATTTGGTGGAGGAACAGGAGGATCAAACGGTTATAAAATTAAAGAAGTTCTATTTTGGTAAGGGGCAGAGCACTATTACCTCGGAGATTGCCCAAGAATTGGATAAGGTGGTGGATGTTATGGGGAGATTTCCCCAATTGCAACTTAGGGTGGAATCACATACCGATAGTAGAGGGGGGTCCAGTTCCAATTTTACCTTATCCCAGAAAAGATCCGATGCCATTAAAAAGTATCTCCTACAAAAAGGGGTGCCTGCGGGCAGTATCCTCTATTCTATAGGTTATGGAGAGGAAAAACTTGTGAATGGTTGTAAGAACGGAGTTTTTTGCCTAGATATGTTACACAAAAAGAACGAGAGATCCTTAATAGTAGTGCTTAATTACAATCTCTTGTATTAGGGTAGTATAATACTTTACAAAATACCTGGACTTTATGCCGTTAATGGTAGATTAGGTTGCTAAGTTGCACTCACTACAGTCCTTGATTTCGCCGTAGTATGTTTCCCTGTATTTGTGGAGTGTCCTTATCGGAATGCCCAGTATAACCTCTTTTATATAGGTTACCCTGGTGTATAAGATTCCCATTTTGGAATTATATCGCTTTTCGTTCCTTGTATTTCTCTTTATACGTGTCAATTTCATTATGCTGCGCTTCTTCTTCATATTTTACAAAGGTTAAGGAATGAAATGTTAAAAGCAAATTTTAGATGTTAAGTCTTTACGGATCATGACCAATTGTTGTGTTTATCAAAAAGTTAGGAATAATTTGATCAGTCGTGTTTTTTGATCAATAGTTTTAATTAATAGGAGCAATTTATTAAAACCAATGATTAAATTATTCTTTCATTTTACTCAATTGGTTGTTATTGTTTTTTATCGGATTTCGTGAATCTTCGATTTCTTTGCTTGTCCAATGAAACCGACCTAGGAGGTTCATGAATACCATATTACAAAATAAGCAAGCAATGAATAAAACGAAACCGCAGGTTCACGAATACATAATTAGGAAAATAACCAGCCATGAGCTAAACAAACCTGCCTTCCGGCAGGCAGGAGAAAAGACCCTTCTTCGCTAGGCGCTCCCTAAAATCTCTGGATTTTAAGGACCGATGCCATGGCCTAAATTATTTCCAAGGCTTCAATAATTCTTAACGGCCATGCCATCTCCTCTACGGAAGAAGAACGACCGAACCATAGACCTTGAGGACAATGCTCAAAGGTTTTTAATAACGGAAAATGACTTTTCCCACATGAGGGTTGACGGAACGAAAGGACCGGCCTATTTTCAATTTCGTATTAAATCAAGTAGTTTCCACATTGGGTTCAGGTAGGCGTCCATAGAGCATTTCACCCAAGTGAAAGCGGCCTGGACGCCGGGGCCGTGGAAAGTGCGTAGATTTAAAGAAATTTAAAATCAGCTTGGCCATGGCTACAGCTGGCTCCTCCTAACCAAGGTACACCGTACCTTGGTTATTCGGCCCTGTTCGTTTTTTGGGCGATGCAAAAAATGAACAGGATACAAACTTGAAATAGTAAATTATATTTTTTTGTAATTCACACACAACTTTTGGGATTGATCCGTCTTTACCCTCTAAATGGTATATAAAACCCTAACGTTTGCCCTAAGGTCGGCAGTCCAGGCTATGCTGGTAGACAGGCCTTCATTGAGTTAATTGCCTAAGGGTATAAAATGATCGGGATACATTTATTTGAAAGTTGTTTTAAAACAATAGCATCCAACAATAATAGATGGAAAATAGTGTGAGAAATATTATACCGAGATAGGTTAATAGCTGAAGGTTTCTATTGGGCCTATCTCTTTCAGGTATTTCATGGCTCATTACATTCTTGAGATTCATATAACCTATGATGGGTGCCATAACAAATGATACAAATGTGGCCATGGCTACAAGTAGCCCCATATTGGCGGAAAAGATGCTTATGACCATAAAGTTTATGATGGCAAGAAGAATTATTCCTATAGAAAATCCCTTATTCTTTATAACCTCTCTTTTTGGAAAGAGTAGGGTCAATATATCAACACTTACCCTGGCAATGGCATCGTGGGCGGTAATACATGTACTGAACATGGTGGCAAACGCCGCTACTGCAATTAAAATATAAGCCCAGGATCCAATATTGGCGGTAAACAATTGAACCAGTTGGTCCGCAAAAACTACGGCACTGCTACTTAATTCCGTGTTGGTGCCATAAAGGGTGAACCAGCCGATAACCATAAAAAAGATAGCTAAAATGGCTGTTGTGAAATAGCCGAATTTAAATTCTTGTAAAGCCTCCTTTAGGGTGGGTTTTTGTTTGGAATTTTTAAATTTTTCAATGCTCCAAAGACTTATCCAACCAGATGCCTCCACAGCCGTTGGCATCCATCCCATTAGTCCTATTAAAAAAAGAATTCCCACTTCATTGAAGATTACCGGTGTTTTAAAGTGTTCCACCGCTGTAACCTTGCCGTTGGCGATTACCAGAATTGTTGTCACCAAAAGGGCCAGGAACAAAATGGATATCACATATTTCAATGAAATTTCCAGAAATTTATAGCGTCCAACTATGAGCAGAATACAAATTATAATAAAAAGTCCGCCAGCTACAACGCTTACAGGAGTATTGGTTAATTGAAAAAGATTAATCAGCAAGCCCGAGGTAACCACATAGAGTGCCGCTAGTATGGTGAAAGTGCTGAAGAGGGTAATTATCGCATAAAAGATGAGATAGGCCTTACCGCGATTAAGATAGCCCTCTATAAGGGTTTTGTTGGTAATGTTGGTATATCTGATCCCAAATTCAAAAAATGGATATTTAAAGATATTGGCCAATAAAATGGGGAATACCATTACCCATCCATATTCGGCGCCCGCTTTGGTGGAAAGCACTAAATGGGAAGTACCTATGGCCGTACTGGCAAAAAGTAGGCCGGGACCAAGGTTTTTAATCAGTTTTTTTATGGAAAGCAGCATTGACATAGCAGGCGTAAATATAGCTAAGTTTACTTAATTTCAATTTTGTCCCCAAAGAATTTTGGTTGGGTATTAAGTACTAGGTCAATAAACACTTTTACGCGTGCAAAATACTCTCTTATCTGAATTTTTAAGCCGTGTTTTATGGATAGATCCTCGGCATTATATCCTATGGCATACAACCCTTTTTGCTCGGCTATATAAATGGCCCGCTGGTTGTGGAATTTTTGTGAAATAACGGTAACACTGTCCAATCCAAAGATGACCTTCGCCCTGACCATGGAATCCAGCGTGCGAAAACCGGCATAATCCAAAAATATTTTTTCACTAGGGATGCCTCCAAGCACAAGGTCTTTCTTAAAAACAGTTGGTTCGTTGTAGTACTGGGTGCCATTATCCCCGCTGACCAATACATAGTCTATTTTTCCAGCTTTATATAGCTCCATAGTGGCTTTGATCCTATTTGTGTAATACGGGTTGGATCCTCCACCTACCAGCCTGTTGGAAGTGCCTAGGACGAGGCCTACTTTGTTTTTGGGAATTTCCTGTAAGTTCCAATAGGTTCTGTCCTCGGTGGCATTTTCTATGATGCTATTGCAGCTGGTCAAAATCAAATAAATCCCCAATATTCCAAGTAGAAATAAAATGCCAATTTTCTTTTTCATGGGTCATAAGAATATGTCCTCAAGGTAAACAATTCAATCCTATTGTGACTTGTACATGGTTTAGGAAAGTATAAAGGCCTCGAATAGGTCCGATAACCAAAACGGATGATATTGTATAATACAAATAAACCCTGACGTTTATGGTCAGGGTTTAATATTGTGCCTAAATCTTATTTGGACTAGTTGGCATTGGCACCAATATTACCTTGTGTAATAACGATTTCCAAGTGATCCTCATTTTGATGAATTTTAAGGTGACCATCAAATTTCAAAAGTTGTTCGTAGGAAATCGGCGTACCGTCGTCCAAGGTAGTCACAATTGTGCTACTGGATTCGCAATCGCAATCAATCGGTTCTAGCGTTATCGCTATTTCTCCACCTGTTTCTGCATTGTTAAAATAAATAAATGCAGGATGTACGTCTTTGGAAGAGCCGTTTATCTCCAGTAGTACGGTGGTTGATCCGTCTTCATTCTTTTTAAACGTGACTTTACCGGTGATTTTTGAATTGGAGACAGAGCTGAGCGTATACAATTTAACACTGGTTGATGATTTTGAAGACGAGTCGTCTTTACTACAACCTGAAACAATTAAAGAAATTGATACTAAGAATAGGTAGATATATTTTTTCATTTTACGGAGGATTTATTGATCAAAGTTTCCAAAATAATTGGATCAATATTCTATTTAAACTTCAATCGGTACGAATAATCGATGAATTGTAAATAAATACCTACTTTATCCTGTAATAATGGTTAAATGTATCTTGCTGTTAGGTGAAATCGACTTCCGTAAATGAATATTAGGGATACTGTTTTGTTTAGGAAAAATTCTTACCATGAGCAATTTTGCTCCCAATAAATCCGCATGTACTTTGATTTAAGTTTCATAAGTACCGGTATAGGTCCTAAAAAAGGAGGGAATAAGTATAATGGGTAATGAATGTTATCTGCCTTAGGATCTTTTGGCCTTCTTTTCCCTCTTTGCCGCTTTCTTTTCCTTGGCGGATAAAACAGCTTCCTTTTTTACATTTTTCTTTGCGTCCTGACTCTTTGCCATAATAATTACTTTTTAACGAAGATAATGAATATGGGGCCTGTTATTACTGGAAAAATACTATTTATTAAAATAATCCAATTATTCCAGTCAAGCCCTTAATTACAGCCTGGGAAAAAGGAATTATTTTCTAAAGCTATTATTTATTAGTGAAACCCAATATTCAGAAGTCAGAAAGACGCACTTAAAATTGCAAGTTGAACTAATCCCGCCTTTTTCGGCGGGATCTAGGTTCAATACCTCGACCCTAGGGTCGATTCCTATTATAGGGTTCAGGGCCTGCCTTTGTCGGCAGACAGGCCTGCCTGCCCTTAGGTTTAATACCTTTTATTCCTGCAACGCCACGCGTTTTTGGGCCATTAGTTTTGCAATTACTTTCTTCAATTTCTTGGGTCTATCGGCATACCTTTCCAAATCAATAATTTCTACTTTACGGAAGTCTACTGGGTGACTTTCGCTTTGTAGGGAAATGCTACCGGACTTTAAAAGTTCTCCCTGTTCCGATCCTTTTACCGGATCTAGTTGGGGTTTGCTATAACGCATAACTTCTTCCCCGTTTACATAGTGGACAATTAAGGAGTCCCTTAATACAAGGACTTCTACCCGTGTCCATTGATCACCGTGGTAGGTTTTGGAGGTGGAATTGGTGCAGTGTTGTTTTATAAGCTTGCCATCTTTTACAAATTGGGTGCCCGGGGTACATAAATTTGCCGTGGACCGTTCATCCTTGCCATTGCCTCCCAGCAACTGCACTTCAATGGAATTTGGAAAATCCTGGTCTACCGTCATGGTCGCCGGATCTTGGCCATGTACCATTATGCCACTGTTTCTATAGGCCCAATCCGGTCCTTTCTTAACCTGATCGCCTACAAATCTATATTCTACGCCTATTAAATAGGAAGAAAATGGTTCCTTGTAAAACAGGTGCCCAAATTGCTCGTCAAAATTGGAATATTGATCATATCTTACCTGTATATTGCCATCTTTGACTTGAAAGGTATTGCCAAAATTCTCGTTTAATTTATGCTGCCTTATTTTTATGTGCCAATCATTTAAATCCTTTCCATTGAACAACTGCTTCCACTTTATATTTTTTTGCGCTGAAGATTCACCGGAGATTAGGCCTAGACCAATGATCAAGAAAATAGTAAAAATGGTTTTGTTGGATTTTGTTCTCATTTGAGGGAATTTAGTTTGAAGGGTCTAAAATAGTATTTTATATTAAGATTTGGGACCGTTTTTTGGGGACAATTATCTTTTTTGATACATTGTATATCTCCTGTTCCGGCTGGTTGTATTTTGTAGGATCCATCATCCCTGTAATATTGGCCAAAGTGAATGGTGTTCCGGAAATCTCCGTGAAATTAATTCTTAACTTTAACTGGTCCAAACTATGTGCCTTAAGGAGAAGAAATGAAAACAGCGTATATCTTTAGCGTACTCAGCGCCATTCATCCGATAACTGTGGAAGCCTGGGCCGATTTGCAGGAATTGTTTGTACCACAGCAATTAAATAGAAACGACTATTTGGTCAGGGAAGGTTCAAGGGTCAATACGTGTTATTTACTTACGGAGGGAGTGGTACGGGTGTTTTACAACAAGGAAGGGAATGAGTACAACAAGACCTTTTTCATGCCAGGAACGTTTCCCACCCCCCTAACGGCCCTGTTGTCCGATACACCTTCATCATTGTCCTTTCAAGCATTATTGCCAAGCCAATTAATCAAATTCTCCTACAGCGAATTTAGGGTGCTATTTGAAAAACACAGATGTCTTGAATCCCTTATGCTTGGAATTCTTGAACAATTGTGGATAAAAAAGGAAAGACATGACATCCATATGGTGACAAATGATGCCACCACCAATTATATGATTTTTAGACAAACATTCCCTGAACTTGAAAATTTAATTCCCCAATATCACATAGCCTCCTACTTGGGCATCACGCCCATTCAATTGAGTAGGATCCGTGCACAGCTGGTCCAAACTCGCTAAGTATATTCCTTAACATATGTTAATGTCCTGGGATTTTGTTTTCCACAATTTTGTTGCGAACATTAAAGTTTGTGTACTATGAAATCATTCATTGGTCATCCCATCGTTATCTATGTAGCAGCCGGATTGGCTTGCCTTTGTATCATGGTGATTGTAGATTACCTCCTGGGAACAGAAGCTGAACACCTAAATGCATGGGCAATTGTAAATAAATTATTTGGACGTGACACTGGAGTTGGAGACAGTAGGTCCATTCAGTATTTGGGATTGTTTGGTGCCACACTGCTCATGCTCATTGTGAACGGCCTATTTGGCGTACTTCTCATTGGGTTTATCAAACTTCTTATTGGCCTGGTACATGCTTAAAATGTAAATGCCATGACAAGTACCGGCAAGATTGTTGGGGCCTTATTGTGTCTGGTGGGCAATACGGTAACAAATCACAACAACCTTCAAGTATATCCCGGCAAGGGGAAATCGGTCTAAGGTTGGCAAGGCCACATTTTTTAAACAATTTAATACTAAAACCTTATTTATGAAGCTTACAAATAATACCATACTCATTACAGGTGGTACATCCGGCATCGGGCTGACACTTGGCAGGGCCCTATTGATACGCAACAATACGGTTATGCTCTTGGGAAGGGACCAATCAAAGCTTGCATTGGCCGAAAAAGAGGGATTTAAGACAATTCTTTGTGATTTGGGCAGGCAGGAGGATATTGAAAGTGCAGTATTCTTTATCCACAGTCATTATCCTCAAATCAATATGCTTTTCAACAACGCCGGGGTTCAATGTAATTACGATTTTACCAGTAGTGTAATTCCGATCAAAAAGATTTCACAGGAAATAAATATCAACCTTACCGGCCAATTGATTTTGACGCAATTGATGATTCCTATTTTGGCCAAAGCCCCAAAAGCCGTTATCGTCAATACCACGTCTGGTCTGGGGATTTTTCCAAAGGTAGATGGCTTGGTCTACAGTGCTGGTAAGGCAGCCATGCGGAACTTCACAACGGGTCTTCGGTATGGTTTAAAAAATACCTCTATCCGTGTATTGGAATTGATTCCTCCCGTTACCGATACCCCGATGACCAAGGGAAGGAAAACAAAAAAGATGTCGGCAGCTGTACTGGTAGACAACATACTTCCACAACTTCAAAAAGAAAAGGAAATACTTACCATTCCGAAAATTAGATTGTTTTTTTGGATCGCTTTTTTGTTTCCATCATTGGCCCATAAAATCTTATCAAAATCATAAGCGGGATCAATGACTGGGCCGTATATAAGGGAGGGTGAAATCTATTGTTAAAATCCGCCGTGCAAGGTCTCCTTACTTTGAACTTTCCATCTCACGGGCTAGGTAGCTCTATAAAAGTTTGTTCAGAAAAAGTCACCGTTGTACAAAGGTTCCTGACCAGCCCTGTATAAAATCAATTAAAAGAGGAACTTGCCTCGGTGCGTCCCGTTCGAACAAGTTAAAAGAAAAGGCCAGTCCTAACAGGACTACTATTTTTGTTTCCTTCATTTTTACACAAAAAAAATTGGCAAAAATGAAGGCATAAAAAAACCAAAGCTTTCGCTTTGGTCTTTCTTCCTTTGTACTCGAGGCGGGACTTGAACCCGCACGGACTAATGTCCATTGGATTTTAAGTCCAACGTGTCTACCAATTCCACCACTCGAGCCTAACTGCTCAGAGCAGTAGAGATTTTACAATGGAGCGAAAAACGGGATTCGAACCCGCGACCTCCACCTTGGCAAGGTGGCGCTCTACCAACTGAGCTATTTTCGCGATTATAATAATGAACGTTGCATCCTTTTTGGATGCGGGAGCAAATTTAATATAATTCTATAAAAAGCAAAGAACTTTTCACTAAAAAGAATCAAAATATTTATAATGTACCCAAGGTGAATATTTTAGGCGGGATTTATAGGTTGAACGTACATTAAGTGCCTGCGCTAAGCATTTTTCTTCTTGGAGAGCAAACGCTTAATTTCATTTAATTTCATCAAGGCCTCCACCGGAGTTAAAGTGTTGATGTCCAGATGTATTATTTCTTCCTTGATCTGTTCCAGCAAAGGGTCGTCCAAATTGAAAAAACTTAATTGCATTTCGTTTTGCACCAATTGTAATTTATCGGAAAGCTCTTCGCTGGAATGCGATTTTTCCAATTTTTTTAGAATTTTGTTGGCTTTGTGGATCACCTGCTGTGGCATGCCGGCCATTTTGGCCACGTGTATACCAAAACTGTGCTCGCTACCGCCTGGGGTGAGTTTTCGTAAAAAGAGCACATTGTCCTTTAGTTCCTTCACGGAGACATTGAAGTTCTTGATACGTGAAAATGTGGAGGTCATTTCATTGAGCTCATGATAATGGGTGGCGAACAATGTCTTCGCTTTGGCGGGATGTTCGTGCAAATATTCCGAAATGGCCCAGGCAATGGAGATGCCGTCATAAGTGCTGGTGCCCCTACCTATCTCATCCAAAAGTACCAGACTTCGCTCGGAAAGGTTATTTAGAATAGAGGCGGTTTCGTTCATTTCCACCATAAAGGTAGACTCGCCCATAGAGATATTGTCACTGGCACCTACACGGGTGAATATTTTATCTACATAACCAATTTTGGCAGTGTCGGCCGGTACAAAACTTCCCATCTGGGCCAACAATACAATGAGGGCCGTTTGCCTTAAGATGGCCGATTTACCACTCATGTTGGGGCCAGTGATCATAATGATCTGTTGCTCGTCCCTATTTAAGGTAACATCATTGGCAATGTAGGCCTCTCCCAACGGCAATTGTTTTTCAATGACGGGGTGCCTACCGCCAACAATGGATAGTTCGGTAGAATCGTCCATATCTGGAGAAACATAGTTGTTCTCCTTGGCCAATTGGGTAAAGCCGCAGAGACAATCCAGCTGCGCAATTTGAAAGGCATTGTTCTGTACAGGGGTTATGTATTCCTGCATCCAGACTACTAACTGGGAAAACAATTGCTGTTCCAAACTTAGGATCCGCTCTTCCGCACCCAATATTTTTGCTTCGTATTCCTTGAGCTCTTCGGTGATATACCGTTCGGCATTGACCAAAGTCTGCTTTCGGATCCAATCATCGGGTACTTTGTCCTTATGGGTATTGCGCACTTCTATATAATAACCAAAGACATTGTTGGAGGCTATTTTTAGGGAGGTGATACCCGTGCGTTCGGTTTCCCTTTCCAGCATTTTTTCCAGATAGTCCTTGCCGGAATAGGCCAACCCCCTTAGCTCGTCCAATTCTGCGGAATAGCCTTCTGCAATGGTGCTTCCTTTGAGCATATTTACCGGGGCCTCTTCACTGACCATTTCCTTGATCTTGCTTCTGAGCATATCACAGGTATGTAATTGGTCGCCAATAAGGTTTAGTGCCTCGTTCTTGCTTTGGGTGGTGATCTGTTTTATGGGTACTATGGCCTCTAAGGAATTTTTAAGCTGAACAACTTCCTTAGGGTTTATTTTTCCCGTGGCCACCTTGGATATCAATCTTTCCAAATCCCCAATTTGCTTAATCCCGCCCTGTAATTTATGGAGGGCAGCTTCGTTATCGGTCAAATGGGTGATTACCTGATGTCTTCTACGTATTTTCTCAATATTCTTTAAAGGAAGTGCCAACCATCTTTTTAGCATTCTTCCGCCCATAGGCGAGATGGTCTTGTCTATGACGTCTAAAAGGGTAACCGCATTTTGGTTGTTGGAATGGTAAAGTTCCAAATTTCTTATGGTAAACCTGTCCATCCAGATATATTCCTCTTCGGCAATACGTTGAAGGGTATTGATATGTTGCAATTGCCTGTGCTGGGTATCGGAAAGATAATGTAGTACAACCCCTGCTGCGACTATGCCGTGGGTTAAATGATCCACCCCAAAACCTTTTAGGCTTTTGGTCTTAAAATGATTGGTAAGTGTCTCCAATGCATAATCATCCTGAAAGATCCAATCTTCGGTGAAAAAAGTATGGAAATTTTTACCAAAGGCCTCCAAAAATTCCTTTTTATTGGCTTTTGATACCAAAACCTCGTTCGGAGAGAAATTTTGTAACAATTTGTCTATCTGTTCCTCATTGCCTTCCGAAGTTAAAAATTCCCCCGTGGATATATCCACAAAGGATATTCCCAATCTTTTCCGTCCAAAATGAACCGCACATAAAAAATTGTTGGTCTTGGCCGAAAGGATATCGTCGTTCATGGCCACGCCAGGGGTAACCAGTTCGGTAACACCTCTTTTCACTATGGTCTTGGTGAGCTTGGGGTCTTCCAGCTGATCGCAAATGGCAACCCTTTGCCCTGCTTTTACCAGTTTTGGCAAATAGGTGTTTAGGGAATGGTGCGGAAAACCGGCCAGTTCCGTTCTGTCGCCACCATTGTTTCGATGGGTAAGAATAATGCCGAGTATCTTGGAAGCTTTAACGGCATCTTCCCCAAAAGTTTCGTAAAAATCCCCAACACGGAACAATAATAGGGCATCAGGGTATTTCACCTTAATGGTATTGTACTGTTTCATTAAAGGGGTCACCTTTTTTGTTTTTCCCGAGTCTGCCAAAAGCGATATTATTAACTTATTTTTGCATTCCTTTCCTGAACAACGAATGTAAGGTTTATCCACTGGAATGTACCCTATTGTTGATATTTTGGGGATAACTTTATGTCGTTCTGACCAAGGTAATGTCATTGGTTATTTTAGGGAAATAGTTCAAATTTAAATAGGATTGGATGCGTAAACTGGAGAATAGCGAATTGGACCGACTTAATATAGAGGAGTTTAAACAGGTGGAAAAAACGCCGATTTGCATTGTGTTGGACAATGTGCGGAGCTTGAACAATATTGGCTCGGTTTTTAGGACGGCGGATGCCTTTTTAATAGAAAAGATATACCTGTGCGGAATTACCGCAACCCCGCCACACAAGGAAATACATAAAACCGCCTTGGGTGCTACGGACAGTGTTGGTTGGGAATATAGGGAGAGCACCATGGCATTGTTGGAGGAATTAAGGGCAGAGGGCTATACCTCACTTTCTGTGGAGCAAGCCGAGAATGCCATTATGTTGAACAACTTTAAGATTGAAGAAAATAAAAAGTATGCCCTAATTTTTGGCAACGAGGTAAAGGGGGTTTCCCAAGAAGTAGTCTCAGGTAGCGACCTGGTTTTGGAAATTCCACAATACGGTACTAAACATTCCCTGAATATTTCAGTTAGTGTGGGTGTCGTGGTTTGGGATCTCTGGGCCAAATTTAAGGGGTGAAATCAATTAGAAAAAGTCACTGCTGTACAAAGGCTCCTGACCAGCGCATTACAAAATCAATTAAAAGAAGAACTTTTTTAAAACCAAAAACCCAACCGATAGGTTGGGTTTGGCAATATATAGTTTGAGTTAGTTAGTTTAAAACCTTCCAGTCTTTCCGTTGAATTTTTTGATGTTTATTCAGCTCAAAACCAGTTTAATGGATGCGCAAGTAAATAAATTGATTTGTCTTGTGCAAGTAATATGTGAAAATTATCTTAAAATTAGAGTTTCACCGCATATTTTAGGATCCGGTCCAGAATCAATTCATAATCGGCCGGGTTCTCCACAAAATCCAATTCACTGATATCCAAAATTAGATTATGTTGCTCGGGAAAACTCTTTATATAATCAAAGTACCCCCGGTTTAGTTGCTCTAAATATTCGGGCGATATATTCTGTTCGTAATCCCTTCCCCGTTGTTTTATGTTCCGCAGTAACCGTTCTGTATTTTGGTACAGGTAAATATAAATTTTCGGTTTTTTTATCTCTTTGTACATTAGGTTAAAGAGCTTCCTGTAAAGTTTAAATTCATCTTCCTGAAGGGTGACCTTGGCAAAAATTAAGGATTTGTTGATGTCGTAATCACTTACCATAAAGTCCTTGAAAAGATCGAACTGGGAAGTGTCGTCCATAAATTGTTGGTAGCGATCGGCTAGGAAAGACATTTCCAAAGGAAAGGCAAATCTGCCCTGATCCTCGTAAAATTTTGGTAGGAACGGGTTGTCTGCAAAACGTTCCAAAACTAATTTTGCATTAAAATCCTGCCCAATCTTATGGGCCAGTGTAGTTTTCCCCGCTCCAATATTACCTTCAATGGCTATATATTCCAATTGGGAAAAGAGCTGTGACCTGTTTTTATATAGCTTATGGTGCGTACGGGTAATGGTGCTTTGGTCCTTACATTCCTGTAATAGGTTCCTGGTATCCTTATTTAGAATTGGATGGTAGAGCTGTGGGGCTATGTCCGCCAGGGGCCTGAGAACAAATCGCCTCAGATGCATGTTGGGGTGGGGGATGGTCAGGGCCTCGGTATTGATTATTAGCTTGTCATAATAAAGGATATCGATATCCACCGTCCTGGAGGAGTAACCCTTGGCTCTATTCCTCTCCCTGCCCAACTTGGTTTCCAATTGCAGTAATTTCTCCAAAAGAACGGAAGGGGAAAGAACCGTTTCTACCATAATGCACGCATTGAAGAAATTATCGCCTTCAAAACCCCATGCGGGTGTCTCATATATAGGGGATGTTTTTACAACTTCGCCAACACTGTCTTGGATTAGAAATACCACTTCCTGCAAATGGTTGAGTTTGTCCCCAAGATTGCTTCCAAGTGAAAGATAGGTTGTTGTGGTCTTTATCATAATAGGCGGGCAAAGTAAACAAAAGTATTTAACTTCATAAAGGGAAATAACAAAAACAGAACCAATTTTAAGTGGCCTTTCCTAAAATCCAGCTAAGGAGCCTATAGGTTATAAAATTTAACAAATATAATTGCGGCAAAGCTACATTGGTTATCTTTGCAAGTTATTAGCAATACATACGAGGAATGAACTTTTTAAGAAATTTATTAGCTGCAATTATAGGATGTCTCATCGCTTTTGGAATCATGTTTGTCATGTTCCTTGTTCTGGCTGCCCTGATAGGTCAAGGTGAGGATACCGTGGTGGTGAAGGATAATTCCGTTTTGGAAATTCAGTTGCAGACCCCGATCAATGATTATGTAGGGATGGATGAGTCCAATCCGTTCGCCGGACTTTTTAATGTCAATCAAGGATTGGATGATATACTGCATGCCATTCGCGTAGCCAAGGAAGACAATAAGATAAAAGGGATTAGTCTTAATAACAACATGCTTATGGCCGGTTTGTCCCAAACACAAGCCATTAGGGATGCTTTGACCGATTTTGGTGAAAGTGGGAAGTTTGTATTCGCCTACGGGGATTTCTATACACAGAAGGATTATTATTTGGCCAGTGTGGCCAATGAGGTATTCCTCAATCCTGTTGGTGCCATGGATTTTAAAGGCTTGTCTACGGAAGTATTATTTTTTAAGGATCTACAGGAGAAGACGGGTATTAAAATGGAGGTAATTCGGCATGGGAAATATAAGAGTGCGGTAGAACCTTTTTTGGCCAACGAAATGAGCGAGGCCAATAGGACGCAGATCAAGGAGTTGTTGGATGCCTTATGGCAGTCCATGCTTACCAATATTTCGGCAAGTAGGGATATTTCCGTGGCCGATCTGAACCATATTGCGGATACCCTGGGCGCCCGTACCACAGAATACGCGGCCACATCGGGCTTGATAGATGAAGTAGTGTATTTTGATGAATATGAAGGCATGATTAAGGATAAAATTGGGGTAGATCCGGCAGACGATATCAACTATGTTCCCATATCCGATTACATACGTACAGCCGGTAAAATAAAAATTAATAGCGGCAAGGATAAGATTGCGGTAATCTATGCCCAAGGTGAAATTTGGTACGGGGAAGGAGGTCCTGATGTAATAGGTCAGGGAATTATTAATGACGCCCTAAAAAAGGCTAGGGAAGACGAGGAGGTAAAGGCAATAGTGCTCAGGGTAAATTCTCCCGGTGGCAGTGCGTTGGCTTCCGATATTATTTGGCGTGAGATAGAAATCACCAAGCAATCCAAACCAGTGGTGGTGTCTATGGGAGATGTTGCCGCTTCCGGAGGCTATTATATAGCAGCGGGAGCCGACAAGATTTTTGCAGAGCCCATGACGATTACAGGGTCTATAGGTGTTTTTGGTACCGTTCCCAACATAAGTGAACTTGCCGAAAATATAGGGGTCAACGCCGAACAGGTGGGGACCAATAAAAACTCGGTAGACTATTCACTATTTGAGCCGATGGGCGATAATTATAGAAGCAATGTGTTGGAAGGGATAGAAGCAACCTATGAAACATTTTTGGATAGGGTGGCCAAGGGTCGGGGAATTACCATGGCACAAGCCGATAGTGTGGCCCAGGGTAGGGTTTGGAGCGGGGTGGACGCCAAGCGTTTGGGATTGATAGATGGATTGGGGGGACTGGACGACGCAATTGCAGCGGCTGCTAAAATGGTGGAATTGGATAACTATGGAATTAGAAAACTTCCCAAGTATAAATCGGATTTTGAAAAGTTGATGGAAGATTTGGGAGGTTCTGCCACCAAAAGCAAGGAAAGCATTATAAAAGAAGAAATCGGTGCAGAGGCATATGCCATTTTAAAGGAGATAAAATCCGCATTGGAAAATAAGGGAATCCAGGCCAGAATGCCGTTTACCCTTAATATCAAATAGGAATTCCATTTCCTTAAATTGGTAAAATAAAAAGCCCCTTGCATGCAAGGGGCTTTACTATTATCTACAAATTTAAAACTAGTTTTTTACCAAGTTAATTTCCACACGTCTATTTTCTGCGCGTCCTGCTTTGTACATGTTGGTGGCTATAGGTTTGCTTTCCCCATATCCAATAGATGTTAGTCTTGAGCTGTCAATCCCTTTTTCAACTAAGAAATTTTTAACGGAAAGTGCCCTTTCCTCGGAAAGTTTCTGATTGGACGGTACACTACCTATGCTGTCCGTATGACCCTCAACCGTGAATTTGGCATTGGGATATTCATTGAGTATTTTTATGATATCTACCAACACATTGGTTGACTCTATTTTGATGGTAGCCTTACCCGAATTGAACAAAATGGTCTTGGCATACTCATTTAAGGTTTTTTGAACCTCCTCGGTAACTTCGGGGCAGCCGTTATTGGCAACAGTTCCAGCTACATCAGGGCAATTGTCGTCTTTGTCCAATACACCGTCACTGTCGGTATCTGGCCAAGGGCATCCGTTGTTTTCCAAAATACCCGATTCCTCCGGACAATGGTCATCCTTATCCAACACACCATCATTGTCTGTATCTTCCCAAGGACATCCTTTGTTTTCAATAATTCCTGCTTCCTCGGGACAGTTGTCATCCTTGTCCAACACTTGGTCGCCATCGGTATCTGGCCAAGGGCATCCGTTGTTTTCAACAGGTCCTGGAACCTCAGGACATCCATCTACCTTATCCAATACGCCATCCTCGTCCTTGTCTTTTGGCCTGGATTGATAAATAGGGATTTTTAATCCGGCATAAACATCCGCTCCTTTGGAGTTGTCACTGGTCAATACGGTTAAGATGGAACCAGAACCGATATACAATGGCCCTGCCCTTAAACCAGCTCCCCACTGTACACCTAAGTTTTGTACATAGCTGACAGGGGAATAAAAACTAAACCATTTGCTTTCAAACCTAGGGGTAAGGGAAACAATATTGGCAATACTATTGGTATTGGTTTTGTCCTTTGAAGTTATTGATAAATCGGTATTTAGATTCATATAAAAGTGATTGTTGATATTCCAATCAGCATTTAGATGCAAGGCTGTAGGCAAAACTGCTTTGGATGCATTGCCAGACCTGATTTGTGTGTACAGGTTGTTTAGCTTGTCCTCAAATCCTTCTTCGTTATCAAAATCGTCTTCACTTATAGAATTGGTAATGTCATACGCATTTTCGCTACCCTCATATTTCAGGCTTCCAAGGTCGGTCAATGACAGTCCAAATTTTAATTTGTATTTATTAATGTCCTTGGGAGCGTAGGGATTTCCGTCCTTGTCCGTAACGGTATAGTCCGCAAAATCAGGCCTCCATTCGTAGATAAAACCTAGATCTACCCCAAAACCGTCGGCACTCTTAACAAATTCATAATCTTCAAAATCGTTCGTTATATTGGCGCTATTCCCATAGGCTATTTCACCTTGGGACTCAATACTTCCTGTTGTTCCAGAGCCATCCGCATCATAATCTATAACAATGTTCTTTCCACTTGAATAAGCGTTGCCATAGCCCATGAGGTATTTTAGTGAGATACCCGCTTTAAGAAAGTGCTGTTCCTGGTTCATTAGCACTGTGGCGAATGTGATTCCGGTTTCTGCCCAAGCATTGGCGCTCAGCTGATAGTCTCCTTCGTTTACATTGAAATCTTCATTTTCATCAAACTCATTGGAAATATTATCATAAGTATCCCCATTAATATCGTTTACGTTAAAAAACACCCTGCCCCTAGTGAATACTGCCAATGAATTCCTGGAATTGATATTGAACATAAATGATGGTCCCAAAATATCAACATTGCCATAGGCATTATTTGCGTTTTTTGGTGATTTTGTTCCATCCTCATCAAAATCAAAATCGTCCTCAAAAATATCTCCAAATTTCGCACTGTAATAGTCGTTTCCTACCAACCCACTAACCCCAATGAGGTTTATATCCGATTTTAATCTAGAGTCCACTATATTGGCCGGATTGGAAATTAGACCGTGTACCCCGTTGTAATTGTCCGTGCCCAGTCCAATATAGGATTGGCCCTTGACGACTGTGGTTATTAGGATTAGGAATGCTACTAAAATACTTTTGTTCATGCCTAAAAATTTAGTTTATTTCTTTTTTATTGTTAATCGACCCCTGTTCTTGTAAATTTGATTTTTTACAGGGATTAAAGTGTAGGAACGCTTTAATTGGGTTTTAATTATAAAATGTTAAATTTTTTTTGACCAATGGGGAATTCGGTTTTAAAGGACGGGGATAAGAAGTTGGCTTTTAGGATTTACCTATATTTGGGAGCTTTGTTCATTACTTCCTTGGTAGTTTCCAATTTAATTTTTCAAAAGTTCTTTTATTGGAGGCCTTTTGGGGATGTTACCGTTTTTGGGGCGTCTTTGTTTGAAATCTCTGTGGGTATATTGCCCTATCCGTTAACTTTTCTGATTACAGACCTGATTTCTGAAATTTATGGCAGAAAAAAGGCAAACCAAATTGTTACTGCGGGGATTTTTGCCTCTTTTTTTTCCATGGGGATTGTATTGCTTGCCAATTGGGTCCCGGCATTGCCCAATTCACCGGTACAGGATGAGGAGTTTAATCATGTGTTTGCCCTTTCACCTATTGCCGTTTTTGCTTCTATGTTGGCATATCTTTTTGCACAATATATAGATATTGGTATTTATCATTTCTGGAAAAAATTGACCAATGGCAAGCATCTATGGCTGCGCAATAATTTTTCTACTTTTCTTTCCCAGTTTATAGACACCTTTACGGTGGTAGGCCTTCTTTGTATATTTGGAGTGTTGCCATGGGCCATGTTCTACGGACTTGTGGTAAGTGGATTTATTTTTAAAGTAATTGTTGCCTTCTTTGACACCCCTTTTCTGTATTTCTTTGTATATCTCTTTAGAAAACGGTTCAATTTGCAGGTAAATCAGGAAATTGATCTTGAAGCATAATAAAACTGGCTTTTCTCAGTTCTTATCGAGTAGTTCAATATATTGATTATATCATTGGTGTATTAGCTGGAATAACAATATGAAAAGTGTTTTGTGTTTCCGTGTTAAATTTTGTTTAAACTAAACGGGAATTTTGATTTTACTTGGTGATATATTGTAGAATTGCGTTAATAATTATTGGTATATGTTTAATCTTATGTCCAATTTCCAGTTAATATTGTGCCATAGGGCCAAACCTAGCTGAATGGATTGTGAAATATATGGAGTATTGCTCCGGTAGCGCCATCAAGGGTATATAATATTAATAAAAGTAACAGATGAAAAAGAAGATTTTAAAAATTGTCGGAGGCATTTTTTTGGTAATAGTTATACTGCTAATAGCAACCCCATTTTTTTTAAAGGGCAAAATTGCGGATATTATTAAGAATAAGGTGAACAATAATATTAATGCCACCTTCGATTTCTCAGAGGCCGATTTAACTCTTTTTAGTAGTTTTCCAAATGCTACCGTTACCTTGGATAGGATAAGCTTGATAAATAAGGTTCCCTTTGAGGGCGATACGTTACTTGCATCCGATAAGGTAACCCTGGATATGTCTATCAAGGAACTGTTCAAGGATGCCAGTGAGCCCATTGCAATAAAGAGTTTAATATTGGAACGCCCGCTTATCAGCATAATGGTAGACAAGGAAGGGAATGCCAACTATGATATAGCCAATGATGGTGGTACTTCCTCCGGGACTGCAACCGGTACCACATCTTCCGAAAGTGGTTTTAACTTGGCTTTGGAGTCTTATGGCATCAATAATGCGTTCATTAAATATAATGACCTTTCAAGTGGTATGTCTTTTGCCATTTCAGAGATGAACCATAGCGGTAGGGGGGATCTTTCCTTGGAAATTTCGGAATTGGATACCGAGACCAGTGGTTTGGTCTCCTTTGAAATGGACAGTACACAATACTTAAATAAGAATCCGGTACAATTGAAGGCACTTATAGGGGTAGATCTTAAGGAAAACAAGTATTCCTTCTTAAAGAACGAGGCCATGGTTAATCAACTGGCCTTGGTATTTGACGGATTTATTAAATTGAATGATGACAACCAGGAGGTAAACATTCGTTTTAAAACACCTTCGTCCGATTTTAAAAACTTTTTGGCAGTGATTCCAGCTGCTTATTCCAAGGATATAGCACAGGTTTCCACAACTGGAAACTTTACCGTTTCAGGTGAATTTAAGGGAATTGTGGATGATGATCATATTCCCCAGTTTAAAATCGATATAAATTCGGATAACGCCTCCTTTAAGTATCCAGATTTGCCAAAATCGGTCAGGAACGTATATATAGATACCGAAATTTCCAATAATACAGGAATAACGGAAGATACCTTTGTTGATATCCGAAAGTTGTCCTTTATGATAGATGAGGACAAGTTTAATATGGTAGCCAAAATAAACGACCTTATGGGGAATACAAAGGTCAATGCCAAATTGGACGGGAAAATGAACCTGGCCAATATTTCAAAGGCCTATCCAGTTCCTGCCGATTTGAATTTAAAGGGCATTTTAATTGCTGATATTTCTACGGCCTTTGATATGGCATCCATAGAAAAAAAGAGGTATGAAAATACCAAAACCACCGGTAATTTAAAATTGAGCGACTTTGAATATAAGTCGGATGAATTTCCCAACCCAATTAACTTAAAAAGTACTTCAGTAACTTTTAACCCTACTACGGTAACCCTGAACAATTTGGAAGGAGCAACCGGCAAGACCGATTTTGATGCCTCAGGGACCATCAATAACCTATTGGGGTTTATGTTCAATAATGAAAATGTGGAGGGGAACTTCAATTTAAAATCCAACACATTTGCTGTTAATGATTTTATGGTGGCTGAAACTGCCACCGACGATGGTGGCACAGAAAAAGGGGCCACGACTACAAGCACGGAGGAAAAGATAAAAATACCATCCTTTTTGGATTGTACCATAAATGCCAGTGCCAATACCGTTATTTATGATGATCTTACCTTAAAGGATGTAAAGGGAACACTTAGAATTAAAGATGAGAAAGCTATTCTTACCAATATGACATCTTCCATATTCGACGGTAAATTAGCTTTGAATGGGGAAGTTTCTACCAAGGAGGCCACGCCAACCTTTGCCATGAAATTGGGAATGGACGGATTTAAGATTGCCGAAACCTTTAAGGCTTTGGAAATGTTTAGGACACTGGCGCCCATAGCTAAGATTCTGCAAGGAACATTAAATTCGGATGTTCAGATATCGGGAAGTTTAAAGGATGATTTTACGCCCAATCTAAGTACCATTTCAGGGAATATCCTGGCCGAATTGATGACCAATCAAATTGATGCCAAAAGTGCACCCTTACTTACTGAGTTGGACAGTAAACTAAATTTTTTAGATCTTGAAAAACTCAATTTAAAGGATTTAAAAACGGTATTGACCTTCGAGGACGGAGTGGTCAAGGTTAAGCCATTTACGATAAAATATCAGGATTTTGCCATCAATGTAGCCGGTAGCCACACATTCGACCAAAAATTGAACTATGCAGCTACCATTGAAGTGCCTGCCAAATATTTGGGAAAGGACATAACCAATTTAATAGCTAAAATTGATGAGAAATCATTGGAAAATTTAACAATTCCAGTGACAGCCAATATAGGTGGCGCCTATACCAGTCCTACGGTGACAACCGACCTTTCTTCGGGTATAAAAAATTTAACCGCACAACTGGTCGAAATAGAAAAACAGAAATTGATCAATAAGGGGAAGGACAAGGCCAAGGACTTTATTGGGGATCTTATCAACAAAAATCAGAAAGCAACAGATTCCACCAAAAAGAAAAATCAGGAAAGTACCGCAGACGTTATTGGAGGCCTATTGGGGAGCAACACCAAAAAGGTAGATTCCACCGGAAAAACCGATACTACGGTGGTTGCCAAAAAAGAAGCTCAGAAAGAAGTGGCTAAAAAAATTATTGGCGGACTATTCGGTAAAAAAAAGGAGGAAGAAAAGAAAAAAGACAGTGTGCAGTAGACCAATTCTGGAGGGTTTTCATCAATTGTAATACTATACTGGTTTAAGGCTAGAACAGAATAGGTCCATGCCGATTTAGAAGACTGGTATACACCTGGTTTATATCTATTGCAGCAATGTTGATTCACTATTGTAATGGCCGGTGGTGCCGTACTAAGCTTGGGTTGATGATAAAGCCTCCTCCAAAATTTTAATCAAATCGGATGGACTTTCCAAATAAGTCACCAGGGGGTTTATATTATTAAGCTCAAAATTAATGGGACTTCCAGAGAATAATAATGGAGTTTTGGTTTCAGACGATAACCTTATAACTTTTTCCTCAACCACGGAAGGGGTGGTGGTGACAAAAAAAGTCAGAAGATAATTTGGCTTTACTAACTGTGCCATGGTCTTAACATTGTCATAGGGTACATTTTGTCCGAGGTAAAATACCCTCCACCCTAGCTTTTTGGCAATGAAGGAAGCTAACAATAATCCTATTTCATGATTTTCCCCTTCGGCCAGGAACAAGATGATCTTTGGAGCATTCTTTGGTGCAATGGGCAATAGATCTATGGCGGAACAAATTTTTTGACGGATCAGGTTCGATACAAAATGCTCTTGCGCAGGCATAATCTTGTTAATGCCCCAAAGAACTCCAACTTTATGTAAAAAAGGGTAAATAAGCTCGGTGAAGGTAGTTAATATCCCATTTTTGATGATTTGGGATTTAATTATATTGTCAAATTCCTGTTCGTCCAAATTAATCATGCTCAATACCAAGGCCTTCACCTCGGCATCTTGGTTAGACTCGATCAAGGCGTCTGCGACCACCTTATGAATTTCTTCGTCCGTCATCTTGGCTATAGCGGACAATCGCACTCCTTGGCTTCTTAGGATACTTATGTTCAATAGTTTCTTTAACTGTGCATCTGAATAGAACCGGATATTGGTATCCGTTCTTTCTGGAATTAAAAAGTCGTATCTACTTTCCCATTTCCTTAGTGTATGGGAATTAATACCTGTTAGGGATACTATCTGCGCCATGGAATACCTACTCATATCATTGTCTAATAAATTGCAATGTAAAGTTAAACAAATATTCCAGTTGGAAGGTCAATAAATTTATTATGTCTAATATTTATATAAAATAAGTCGGACAAAAGGAAATAATGTTTATATTTGTCTAAGTATTAACAATAAAAAATTAGACATGAAAAAATTTGGCATTTATTTTTTGACATTTTTCAGTTCACTGTTACTTTTAGTTTCCTGTGACAATGATGACGACAATGACATAATTGATGAGCCCACTTTGAGTACCATTGTGGAAACGGCCCAGGACACAGACATTTTAAGTAGTTTGGTATCTGCTTTGGCCAAGGCGGATGAAAACGACGATTCAGATTTGATCGGGGCATTGAGTGGCAATGGGCCTTTTACGGTTTTCGCACCTACCAATAGCGCCTTTACTTCCCTTTTGGCCAGTTTGGATGGATATGATAGTTTAAGCGACTTTGATACTCCGGAAAAACGGGAGCTTCTCGCTACTATTTTAAAATATCACGTAGTGGTTGGGGCCGCCGCTGATTCCAGTTCTCTTTCCAATGGTCAGGAATTTACCACACTGCAAGGGGAAAAAATTACGATTAATATAGACGGGGATGTTTATATACAGGATCCGACCGATGCGGACGCAAAAGTAGGTCCTGCAGATGTATTGGCTTCCAATGGTATTGTACACATAATAGACAAAGTATTGGTTCCACAGGAAGTTTTGGACGCCTTAACTCCAGAGCCAACACCCAATATTGTAGAGCTGGCAATGGATACCGAATTTCTATCTTTATTGGTAGGAGCCTTGGTACAGGCCGATGCCGGTTTGGTGGATCTGTTGCAGACAGATGGCCCTTTTACCGTGTTTGCACCTACAGACGCCGCCTTTGCCGCCCTCTTGGAAACCTTGGGTGACGATTACAACAGTTTGGCCGATTTTGATACTACCGAGGAAAAGGCCCTTTTGGCACAGATCTTAAAATACCATGTGGTTGCCGGAACAGCTGCCTATTCTACGGATCTGTCCAATGAACAGATGATAGAGACCGCCCAGGGCGAATCCGTTACGGTAAGCCTTAGCGGTGGAGTTTTTATACAGGATAAAACGGATGTGGATGCAGCTGTTGCGCCTGCCGATATTGCAGCCAGTAATGGGGTTGTACACGTGATCGATAAAGTATTGTTGCCACAGGAAGCATTGGATGCCCTGATGCCTCCAACACCCAATATTGTAGAGCTGGCAGTGGATACCGAATTTCTATCTTTATTGGTAGGGGCCTTGGAACAGGCCGATGCCGGTTTGGTGGATCTGTTGCAGACAGATGGCCCTTTTACCGTGTTTGCACCTACTGACGCCGCCTTTGCCGCCCTCTTGGAAACCTTGGGTGACGATTACAACAGTTTGGCCGATTTTGATACTACCGAGGAAAAGGCCCTTTTGGCACAGATCTTAAAATACCATGTGGTTGCCGGAACAGCTGCCTATTCTACGGATCTGTCCAATGAACAGATGATAGAGACCGCCCAGGGCGAATCCGTTACGGTAAGCCTTAGCGGTGGAGTTTTTATACAGGATAAAACGGATGTGGACGCAGCCGTTGCACCTGCCGATATCGCTGCAGGCAATGGAGTGGTACATGTGGTCGATAAAGTATTGTTGCCACAGGAAGCATTGGATGCCCTGATGCCTCCAACACCCAATATTGTAGAGCTGGCAGTGGATACCGAATTTATATCTTTATTGGTAGGGGCCTTGGAACAGGCCGATGCCGGTTTGGTGGATCTGTTGCAGACAGATGGCCCTTTTACCGTGTTTGCACCTACAGACGCCGCCTTTGCCGCCCTCTTGGAAACCTTGGGTGACGATTACAACAGTTTGGCCGATTTTGATACTACCGGGGAAAAGGCCCTTTTGGCACAGATCTTAAAATACCATGTGGTTGCCGGAACAGCTGCCTATTCTACGGATCTGTCCAATGAACAGATGATAGAGACCGCCCAGGGCGAATCCGTTACGGTAAGCCTTAGCGGTGGAGTTTTTATACAGGATAAAACGGATGTGGACGCAGCTGTTGCGCCTGCCGATATCGCTGCAGGCAATGGAGTGGTACATGTGATCGATAAAGTATTGTTGCCACAGGAAGCATTGGATGCCCTATTGCATTAAGGTTAGGTTTAGTATGCTTTAGTTTGGTTACCGAAACTGACGACCATTCCATGGTCGTCGGTTTCTTTTGATAATTCACCTAATTTGTATTATATAAAATTAAAAATCAGATATTTTGAAAGCGCTCTTCGATTCTTCCAGTTTAAAGTGTAGTAAATTGGTTACCCATACCTATAGCACTTCCTTTTCCTTGGGCATTAGATTGTTCGCACCAAAAATAAGGCCGTCGATCTATGCTATATACGGTTTTGTTCGGTATGCCGATGAGATCGTTGATTCTTTTGACGACTATGAACAAGAGGAATTGCTGACCGAATTCATCCGAGAATATAAACTGTCCTTGAAAAGAAAAATTAGCTTAAACCCTATTATCAATTCTTTTCAGGCTGTGGTACATAAATTTAAACTATATGAGTATGTCGATATTTTTCTGGAGAGGATGCAATATGACCTGGACGTATGTGAATACACTACAAAGGAAGCTTACGAAAACTATATATACGGATCGGCCGATGTGGTTGGCCTTATGTGCTTAAGGGTGTTTGTGGATAATGACAATGACAAGTTCAATTCCCTACAATCGTCAGCAAGGTATTTGGGGTCCGCATTTCAAAAGGTTAATTTTTTGAGGGATATCAAACAGGACCTGGAAAGTTTGGGCAGGTCCTATTTTCCCAATGTACATCAAAGGGAATTGACCGAAGAAGTAAAAAAGGAAATCATTAGGGATATTGAGGATGATTTTGAAAAAGCTTATCAAGGATTGATTAAATTGCCCATAGAGAGTAGACTTGGGGTTTATATAGCCTATAAATACTATTCTAAACTTTTAAAAAAACTTAAACATACCAAATCCGAAAAATTACTGACAAATAGAATCCATATTTCCAATCCTATGAAAATGGTAATATTGGCCAAAGGTTATGTGAGGTATAAGTTAAATGTTATATAACTTGGACTCGATGTAAATTAAAATTCAAATTATGGATTGTCCAATGATTAAAGTGGATGTCCCGGTCTCCTCGAGCGCAGTCGAGAGGTTTTAGGCATTTATATCTTTGAGTTGAGGTCTCTGCCCTATACCGGACAACCTTACCTCAAAACAATTCATCAACAATTTAAAATCAATCGTTCCCACCTCATTGAAGTAATGTGTTTCTGGAGATAAGATGTGTAACTATGGAGTATAAGGTCTTTCCCCTGGATCTCCGATTGGAACATATCCCTTAAATATAATGAATGATATTAAAAGAAAGTAAATGGACATAGTATTGTACCCTGTCATAACACTGTTGACTTTTATGGTGATGGAAGTAGTTACATGGTGTACCCACAAATTCATAATGCATGGATTTTTATGGATTTTACATGCCGATCACCACGAGCCCAAATATCCACATGTGTTTGAAAAAAACGATGCTTTTTTCGTGATTTTTGCCATTCCGAGTATTGCGCTTTTTTATTTTGGAGTAGCCCCAACCCTTAACTTTTTATTCTTTATAGGTTTGGGAATCCTATTTTATGGAATAGCCTATTTTTTGGTCCATGATGTGCTTATTCACCAAAGGTTTAAGTGGTTTAGCAATGTCGGCAGTAGCTATTTACTGGCCCTGAGGAAAGCTCATAAAATTCATCATAAGAACATGGGAAAGGAAGATGGGGAATGTTTTGGAATGTTATTGGTGCCCAAAAAATACTTTAGGCCCAATTAATTTAAAAAATCAGTTTTCTTCAATAGGTTGCTTTGTCAAATTTTGAAGACAAGCCATCGCAATAGGGTCCGGTTAAAAATCCTGGGCCTAAGTGAGGCAGTTGAAAAAAGTAGTAAGACTCCCGTAATTTTATGAATGTTCCAAAATAACTTTGTTCTTATGTCTCAATACCAATTTTATAAGTTGTAAGGGCCCTTTCCCTGGCAAATTTATGTTCCACAATTGGGTCGGGGTATTCAAAGGAGTCGAATTCAGGAATCCACTTTCTTACGTATAGGTAATCCTTGTCAAATTTTTTTTGTTGGGATAAGGGGTTAAAAATTCTAAAATAGGGTGCTGCATCGCAACCAGTCCCGGCAGCCCATTGCCAGTTGCCATTGTTGGACGACAATTCGTAATCCAATAATTTTTGGGCGAAATAACTTTCTCCCCATCTCCAGTCGATCAATAGATGCTTACATAAAAAGCCTGCTGTAATCATCCTTACCCGGTTGTGCATAAACCCCGTTCCATTAAGCTGCCTCATTCCCGCGTCTACCATTGGATAACCCGTTTTACCTTGGCACCAGAGTCTAAATTCTTCCTGGTTGTTCCTCCACTTGATGCCATCGTATTTCGATCTGAAATTTTGTGTAACAACATGAGGGAAATGAAATAGAATCTGCATAAAGAATTCCCTCCAAATGAGTTCGCTCATAAAAACAGCATGCTTCTCACCAATTTTGGAAATAACCTGTCTGACGCTTATAGTTCCAAATCTTAAATGGGGACTAAGATAGCTGGTGATGTCCGCATAAGGAAAATCCCTTTGGTCGGCATATAGTGGTAGTTGGGTAAAATCAAATTCCCGCACCTGAATATCCGATTTTTTAAACCCAATATCCTCCAAGCTTATCGCGGAGAATTCAGCTTTGAAAAGGTTGTTCAGTTTAGGGTTCTTAAGTTGAATGGAACTTGCTTCCTGAAATTTTGCAAGCCATTTGTTCTTGTAGGGCGTAAAAACCGTATAGGGTTTTTCATCGCCTTTAACAATTTCGTTTTCCTCGAATATAACTTGATCCTTAAAGCTTGAAAAGGATATATTTTGTTTGGCGAGCAATTCTGCAACTGCTTTGTCCCTGGTTATGGCATAAGGCTCGTAGTCTCGGTTCACGTAAACGGCGGCAATATTAAATTTGGATATTAAGTTTCTCCAGATCACTGTTGGCTCTCCATGCAGGCATAAAATGTCCGAGCCATGGTTTTTTAAGGATTCCTTAATGTTATGAATTGTTTGGTGGATGAAGCTGACCCGGGCATCTTCTTTGGTCAATTCATTTAATATAAGTTGATCATAGATGAATATGGGGAGCACGGGAATATCCATGTCCAAGGCTTCTGCCAGAGCTGTGTTATCTTCTATTCTAAGGTCCCGTCTAAACCAAAAAACAGCAATTGGGGCCTTGTCCTTGGATAAGGTGGATAAGTATTCATTACTCATAATTGGCACCATTGAATTGATTGGAAAATATTACTTTGATTTCTGGTATCAAGCCTTAAAACGAAACGATTTAGAGCATTGGATAAACCAGCTTTTTTTGTCCTAATTGGTAATTTTGGAGGAATCCAACTTTAAGGACAATTTAAGGATAAATTAAATGGAAATCAATGTTTTTAACCTATATGGCCTACTTCACCTCTAAACTAACAACATATCCTTCACTTCCCCTGACGTTAAAGACAGTGCTGTCTTCAAAGATTAGATATTGCCCTTTAATACCTTTTAAGGTCCCTGAATAGATTGGTGTTTTGTCTAGATTAAGGCTCTTAACTTTTTTGGGATATTGCAACACAGGAAACTGTAGATGCGTTTCTGTATTGTTTTCTATATAATATGCAGCGGCCTCTTCCGGAATATATTCTTTTAATCTATTTCTATATTTCACTAAATCCTCATCGTCAACTTCATTGGTCAACATTTTACGCCAGTTGGTCTTGTCGCCAATGTGCTCTTTTAAGGCAACCTCGGTAATCCCTGCCAAATAACGATTGGGTACTTCAACAATCTCTATGGCCTCATGGGCGCCTTGGTCAATCCATCTGGTGGGTACCTGTGATTTGCGGGTAACACCTACTTTGATATTGCTGGAATTGGCAAGGTAAACGATGTGCGGTTGTAATTGTGCTTTTTTTTCATATTCCAGATCACGGTCTTCCTTGCCCAAATGTGCCGTACTCAATTCGGGCCGCATGATCCAATCCCCGGCCGTGGGAATATCATAAAAACAGGTCCTGCAGAAACCTTGTCTGAAAATTGGCCGGTCTTCCCCGCAATTGAGGCATTGATGATTTAAAAAGGTAATGGTTAGTTCCTTGTTCAATACTTGGTTCATGTTTAAAAAGTCACCATCAAATATTAGGTAATATTGTATGGGATCTGCCAATTCGGTTTGCATTTTTCTTAAAACACCTTGATACTGCATATTTTTTCTGCTTAACGTAAAATCTATTTGAATATGAATTCAATTAAAGCTATTTTTAGCCGATGTAATTTAGAGCTTGTTTAGGAATTTATGTATGTAATTATTATTTGATGCTTTAAATGATGTTTAGTGCAAATTTATAATCATAGCTATGGCTTTTTTAAAAAAATATTACCAGAAATTGTGTAAAAAATATGCATACAAAAGCATTAAATGAACTCTTTTACGGGCACTTTGCTCAAAACCCCCTGCTTTAAACGGCGATAAAGATACCTAAAAATGCCAATAACATTATTCAATTCCATCGCTTCTTGGCTGTTGAAAAAACGATATCATCAGATAGAGCTTTTTTTAAAGTATCCTGAGGAGGTGCAGGATGAGGTATTGCACCAATTATTATCCTTTGCAGAGGACACGGAAATAGGAAGAAAGTACGATTTTGAATCCATTGCAAGCTATGAAACCTTTGCGGAACGGATTCCCATAGTTTCCTATGAGGAGGTAGAGCCGATGATAGAGCGATCAAGGAGGGGGGAGCAGAATATCTTTTGGCCAACGACCATAAAGTGGTTCGCCAAGAGCAGTGGTACCACAAATGCCAAAAGCAAATTTATTCCTGTTAGTTCCGAGGCTTTGGAGGATTGCCATTACAAATCCAGCAAGGATTTGCTCTGTCTGTATTTAAACAACAATGAAAACTCCCAGTTGTTTACGGGCAAAAGTTTACGATTGGGCGGGAGTAAGGAGCTATATCAGGATAATGGTACCGTCTTTGGTGATCTCTCCGCCATTCTTATAGATAACATGCCCTTTTGGGCAGAACTTAGCAGTACCCCCAGTAACAAGGTATCCCTGATGAGCGAATGGGAGACTAAGTTACAGGCCATTATTAGGGAAAGTGTTCAGGAAAACGTAACCAGCTTGGCCGGAGTGCCGTCTTGGATGTTGGTCCTTTTAATTAATGTCTTGGAAGAAACTGGGAAGGACCATCTTTTTAAGGTTTGGGAAAATTTGGAGGTTTACTTTCATGGAGGGGTTAGTTTTAACCCATATAAGGACCAATATGCCAAATTATTGCCGAGGAAGAATTTCAACTATTATGAAATCTACAATGCTTCTGAAGGTTTTTTTGCCATTCAGGATAGAAATAATGCGGACGATCTATTATTGATGTTGGATTATGGGATTTTCTATGAATTCATACCCATGGAAACCTACGGTACAAGTGAGCAGGTTACCCTTCCCTTATGGAATGTTAAGGTAGATAGGAACTATGCGGTGATAATAACGACCAATGCGGGTCTTTGGCGGTATAAAATAGGGGATACGGTGAGGTTTACCTCTACCAATCCCTATAGGATCAAGATTACCGGGAGAACAAAACACCATATAAATGTATTCGGGGAGGAATTGATTATAGAAAACGCGGAAGAAGCCTTAAAGGCCATTTGTAAAAAAACCGGCTCCGAGATAAAGGACTATACAGTGGCCCCGATATTTATGGAAGGCAAGGAAAAAGGTGCCCATGAATGGATCATAGAGTTTAGAAAGGTTCCTGAGGAACTGGCTTATTTTACCGAAATTCTGGACAATGCATTAAAATCCTTGAACTCCGATTATGAGGCCAAGCGTTATAACAACATTACCTTAAAACTACCCAAAGTACATATTGCCAGGGAAAACCTTTTCTATGATTGGCTAAAATCTAAAGATAAGTTGGGAGGGCAGCACAAAATTCCAAGATTGTCCAATAAAAGGGATTATATCGAGGAATTGCTTCAGATGAACAAATAAATGTGATTTAAACGATCAATATGTTCAATTTAGAGGTATCAAATGTTTCCCTTTAACTTTTTATACTTTTTATTATGGCGAATAGATTAGTGATATTGTCCGATATGTGGGGTTCTAAAAAAGGGCTATGGATAACCTCTTATTTGGGTTACCTGCAACAGTATTATGATATTACATATTACGATTGTCAGCAATTGGCCAATATAAGTTTGGAGGTAAATTCTCCAGAGAATATCCACAGGGAATTTATTGGGGGGGGTGTGGAAACAGCCGTAGCCCATTTGTTGAAAAAAGAACAGGGGCCCAGTCATTATTTGGCCTTTGGTATAGGTGGTAGCATAGCATGGAAAGCTGCACTTAAAGGATTGCCATTAAAATCGTTATATGCCATTTCCAGTACAAGGTTGCGCTTGGAAAATGATGCGCCAACTGGGGGTATTAAACTGCTTTATGGGCAAAATGATGAATTTAGGCCATCAACCTTATGGTCCGATCAAATTGGTGTAGATGTTGAAGTGGTGAAGGGTTTTGGGCATGAACTCTATAGCGATGAGAAAATAATAAGTAAGGTATGCCAAGAATTATTGGCCAAGGTTATGCAAAAACAGTTTGTGGCTTAACATCAGGATTTCCATCTTAAATTATGGAAATCGTTAATAGTTTTATAAAAGTTAAAAGCAGTCCTAAGAGACTGCTTTTAACTTTTTAATGGTTTCAAAGGATAATTTCTCTTCGGCATAAGGTTTTGTGACCTTAAACTCCTTTTCGTTCGTACTTGGGAATTCGAACATGGCATCCGTGAAAATGGCTTCGCATAGGGAGCGTAATCCCCTTGCCCCCAATTTATATTCTATGGCCTTGTCCACAATATAATCCAACGCCTGTTCTGTAATCTTGAAGGAAATTCCATCCATCTTAAACAATTTTTCATATTGCTTTATTATGGCGTTCTTGGGCTCCGTTAATATGGCCCTTAAGGTTTCCTTGTCCAATGGATTCATGTGGGTAAGCACCGGGAGCCTACCAATAATCTCCGGGATTAATCCAAAATCCTTTAAATCTTTAGGTACAATGTACTGTAAAATATTTTCGTTGTCTACCTTTTCTTCAGCTTTGGAAGCACTATAGCCTACGGCCTGCATATTCAACCTTTTGGTAATATGCCTTTCAATTCCGTCAAAGGCCCCTCCGGCAATAAACAAAATATTCTCTGTGTTTACTTCTATAAACTTTTGATCTGGATGCTTTCTGCCTCCTTTGGGCGGTACGTTCACCACTGTTCCTTCCAATAGTTTCAGTAGCCCTTGTTGAACGCCTTCCCCGGACACGTCGCGAGTAATTGAAGGATTATCGCTTTTACGTGCAATTTTATCAATTTCATCTATAAAGACGATACCGCGTTCTGCCTTTTCCAGATTGTAATCTGCCGCCTGTAGTAAGCGGGTAAGTATGCTTTCCACATCCTCCCCAACATAACCGGCTTCCGTTAGTACGGTAGCGTCTACAATGGCCAAAGGAACATTGAGCATCTTGGCTATGGTTTTGGCCATAAGGGTCTTACCGGTCCCGGTTTGGCCCACCATGACAATATTGCTCTTTTGTATTTCTATATCGTCTTCTTTGCTTTTTGGCTGTAAAAGTCTTTTGTAATGGTTGTAAACAGCAACGGACATTACTTTTTTGGTGCGATCCTGTCCAATTATAAACGTGTCCAAAAACTCCTTTATCTCCAAAGGTTTTTTCAAGGTTAATTCGGAGGAAAGATCATTATTTTTGGTCTGCTTGGATTCTTCGGCCACTATACCGTGTGCCTGCTCTATACAACGATCACATATATGCGCATCAAGACCTGCAATCAACAAATTGGTTTCTGGTTTCTTCCTACCACAAAAAGAGCATTCTAAATTTTCTTTTGCCATATCATTTTATCACTTTCAATAATAGTAACGAAAAAGTCCATGCTTTGGTGCATCCACATAGAATGTAACCTGGAATTTTCGATTTTTTAGTCGTCTCTAGTCTTTATCCCTGACCAAGATCTCATCGATCATGCCGTAATCCTTGGCTTCGTTTGCTTTCATCCAGTAATCCCTGTCACTGTCGTCGCTTACTTTTTCTAGGGGCTGTCCGGAATGATGTGCAATAATTTGGTACAATTCATCCTTAAGTTTTAGAATCTCCCTAGCCGTGATTTCAATATCACTGGCCTGTCCTTGTGCTCCGCCAAGAGGTTGATGGATCATTACCCTGGAATGGGTCAATCCGCTGCGCTTGCCTTTTTCACCGGCACATAGGAGAACCGCTCCCATAGAGGCGGCCATTCCTGTACATATGGTGGCTACATCTGGTTTTATGAACTGCATGGTATCATAGATTCCCAAACCGGCATAAACACTTCCGCCAGGGGAATTAATATATATCTGTATGTCCTTGGAGGCATCCGTGCTTTCCAAGAACAATAACTGTGCTTGCACAATGTTGGCAACTTGGTCATTGATCCCTGTTCCAAGAAAAATGATACGGTCCATCATTAATCTGGAAAAGACATCCATAGCTACCGCATTTAGCTGTCTTTCTTCAATAATGTTTGGAGTAAGGTTGGTGGGGTACATACTACTTAAGATAGTATCGTAATACATGCTATTTATTCCCTGATGTTTAATAGCATAATTTTTGAATTCTTTCCCGTAATCCATATTTTATATCAATAGTTTTATAAGATAAAAAAAGTGTCGAAAATAAACTCTTCGACACTGTAAATATACTTATTTTTAGTGAAACTTAATTTTATTGGCTCCTATCGTAGCGTATTTAAAATATAAGGTTCAACTAATAGGAATTACCCGTATACTTCCTTAACAAAGTCTTCGTAAGTAACTTCTTTCGTTTTTAAATTTGCTTTTTCCTTATATAGGGTCAAAAGCTTTTGGCTCATCAATTGTTCTGAAAGACGTTTTACTTCATCTTGGTTGGAAAGTACCCTTGCGGCAATATTATCCAACTCCTCCTCTTTGGGATCCAACTGACCAAATTGTGCCATTTGCTGCTTAATAAAGCCTTTTGCGAATTCTTTCAGCTCATCAAACTGAATCTGAATACCGTTTTCCTGAATAATCTTGCCTTCTATAAGCTGATAGCGCAGGCCTTTTTCCGATTTTTCAAATTCTTCGTTCGCTTCTTCTTCGGTCAATTGTTTTTCCCCGGTCATCTGAATCCACTTGGTCAAAAATTCGGTAGGAAGGTCAAATTTGATACTGTCTATAAAGTGTTCGGTTACATCATTTAACAGTTTCTGATCGGACTGTTGCTCAAATTGTTTTTCTGAATCTTCCTTGATGCGTTCTTTCAGTTCCTTTACAGAGGTTACAACATCTTTCCCGAACAGCTTGTCAAAAAGCTCCTGATCTAATTTTGCAGGTTCCTTTTCGTTGATTTCCTCTATGGTGAAAGTAACTTCTATATCCAATTTTTCGGATTTTTCAGCATCTATCCCCAAAGAACTGCCCAATAAATAATCTTCTTTGAAAAGCCCTTTTGTCTTTAAGGTAACAACATCGCCCACTTTCTTGCCCAAAAGGCTGTCTAGCGCTTTTTTACTCTTTATTTTTTCGATCTCGATAACAGTCTTGTTGTCTATTTCCTCTGCTTCGTTCTTGAAAACCCCGTTCACGTCATCTTTTTTGCCAACTTCCGTTTTGCTGATCAATTTACCGTATTGCTTTTGGATACGCTCCACCTGATCGTCGATCGTTTTTTTATCTGCAATGATTTTATAGTGGGTGATGGCTTTTTTCGACTTAAGGTCTACATTGAAATTTGGGGCAAGTCCCAATTCAAATTCAAAGGCAAATTCTTCAGAATCCCAGTTGAAGTTGTCCTGTTGTTTTGGAAGTGGATTTCCAAGCACGTCCAATTTTTCTTCTGTAAGATATTTGTTAAGATTGTCTTGCAACAGCTTGTTTACCTCATCTACCAAAACGGCTTTTCCGTATTGTTTCTTGATCAATCCCATAGGCACCTGACCTTTTCTGAAACCTGGTATGTTTGCTTGTTTTCTGTAGTCCTTTAAGATTGTCTCTACCTTGTCGAAGTAATCGTCCTTGGTTACCGCAACTTTTACTACCGCATTTAATTCGTCAATCTGCTCTTTAGTGATGTTCATTTCTATATCTAATTTTACTAAAATAAAATGGGATGCAAAAGTAGTACATTTTCTAATCTCCAACAAGTTTTTAAATTACTGAATGTCAAAAAGGTACCCTATATTTTTTTGTCATCATTTAGAAATGAATAAAATATAGATTGTAGAAAGGAAAGCAAAAGGCTGAAAAGTAATGCCCACCAAATATTATTTACGGTGAAGCCTCCGATAAAGTAGTCGGCCAAAAGAATAATTATAGCGTTGATTATAAGTAGGAACAATCCTAAGGTGAGGATGGTTACCGGCAAGGTCAGGATGACCAGGATAGGTTTTACAATAAAATTGAGCAAACTTAGAACAATGGCAACAATAATGGCGGTGGTATATGAGTCCACACCTACTCCGGGTAGTATTTTTGCCAAAATAACAACAGCTATGGCACTCAGGAGAATTCTTAAAATTAGGTTCATGATTAACTTTTTTAGGTTGAAGGATGTTTTGTCAAAGATATTATTCCTTTAAAAGTAAACATTTATTTTGTTTGTTAAGGGGGATTTTCCTGGTTTCCAAGTAGGGGCCTAGAGTTGTCCTTAATTTTTGAACTGTAAGGAGGTAATACCTATTTGATAAATTGAATGGTTTTTTCAAAGAACTGGGAGGGATTCTCTGCGTGAAGCCAATGTCCTGCCTTGTCTATGGTTTCTACTGTGGCCAATGGAAAATGCCTTTTTATAACCGATAGGTCATCTGGGACGATATACTCCGATCTGTCTCCCCTTAAAAAAAGTGTCGGTCCTTTGTAGGTGTCTGTAGATCCTATGTTCTCCCCAATTTCCTCCATTTTTTTACTTAATACGTTAAGATTGAATCGAAATCCCAATACCCCCTTTTCCTTCCAATACAGATTTTTTAACAAAAACTGGCGTATACCCATATTTTTTATGGATTTGGACAGTTGTTCGTCTGCCTCATTTCTTGAGTTGATATTTTTGATGTCCAAGGCATTGAGGCCATTTATAATGTCTTGATGATGGGGTGGGTAAAACTTGGGGGCAATATCCGCTACAAGTAATTTTTTTGTCAATTGTGGATATTGACAGGCAAAAAGCATCGCTGTTTTTCCACCCATGGAATGGCCGAGTATAATGGCTTCTTCCAAACGATGGTGTTCCATGTATTGTTTAACATCCTCCGCCAATAAATCATAATTGAACTCTTGGGAATGAAAACTTTTTCCATGGTTTCGCAAATCCAATAGGTGTACCTGGAAGCCTTCTTCGGCATATTTTGTACCCATGGATTTCCAATTGTCGGACATGCCCAAAAAACCATGCAATATAATAATGGGTTGTCCTTCTCCTAAAATATTGGAATGCAGTACCGGCATTATTTTAATTTGTTTATGTACATATTAATTACATTTTCCAGGCCAAGGTACAAGGACTCACATATAAGGGCATGACCAATGGAAACTTCCAGCAAGTGGGGTATGTTTTCCTTGAAATACTTTATGTTTTCCAAACTTAGATCGTGCCCGGCATTTATGCCCAGCCCTAAATGGTGGGCTGTTTTTGCGGCCTCGCTAAAGGCTAAGACCCCCTTCTTGTTTCCTTTTGCATATTCATGGGCATAGCTTTCGGTATAAAGTTCAATACGGTCGGCTCCTGTTAGTGCGGCACCCTGTACCATTTCAATATTGGCGTCCACAAAAATAGAAGTTCTTATACCGTTGTCCTTGAATGTGGATATTACTTCCTTTAAGAAATCCCTGTGCTTAATGGTATCCCACCCGGCATTGGACGTTATGGCATCTACGGCATCGGGGACCAGGGTAACTTGTGTTGGTTTTACCTCCAAAACCAGATCCATAAAAGATTGTATGGGGTTTCCCTCTATGTTGAATTCGGTGCGGACCATCTTCTTTAAGTCCCTCGCATCCTGGTACCTGATATGTCTTTCGTCTGGTCGTGGGTGTATGGTTATGCCTTGTGCCCCAAAATCTTCAATGTCTTTGGCTACTTTTAGCAGGTCTGGCACGTTTCCTCCTCGTGAATTTCTTAATGTTGCAATTTTATTTACATTAACGCTAAGTTTTGTCATAGGGTTTTGGTATGTTTAAAAGCAAAAATACAAATTAGGCATACCTTTTGCTGTTTTTATTGTGAAAGAATTTGTTTTTCAAGATCGGTTGTAATCATTGCGGAGAATTCCAAGCCATTGGGTTTTGGAGTTTTTTCAGGACTTTTGTACAGGAATGATTTTGGATGCTTGTAATTTTCAGGATTGTTTTCTAAACAGCTCGCAAAAGCTGGCTCTTTTTGTAAATAATACTTTGGAAGATTCGGGTTCTTAGAAATTTTTATTAGTATTTTGCGTTATAATATGAAGTTATGAACATTCAAAACAACATAATTGCCACATTGCCGATTTTTAAAGTGGGTGATACTTTGAAAAAAGTGATCAAATTCTTTAATGAATCTACCTATTCCCATGTTGCAGTGATGGAAGGGAATGTCTTTATTGGGGTTTTGGATGAAAATGACCTTGATAATTATGAAAAGGATAAGAAGATAGAGGATTATCGATATAACCTGGAAACCTTTTTTGTCCGAAAGGAAACTTCTTGGTTGGATGTATTGGAAATATTTTCAAAGAATGAAGCCAACCTTTTGCCCGTCTTGGATGATAATGGTTTGGTGGTAGGATATTACGATCTCATAGATATTGTGGATGAATTTATTGATACGCCCTTTTTTACAGAGCCTGGGGGAATCCTTGTCTTGGCAAAGGGATTAAAGGATTATTCTTTTAGTGAGATAGCCCAGATAGTGGAAAGCAATAATGTTAGGTTGATTGGCGGGTTTATTACGGATATTCGAAATGATGTTATTCAGATCACCATTAAAATTGGTACTACACATTTAAATGAGATTATACAGTCTTTTAGAAGGTATAACTACACTATACTCTACGGCAACAATGACGATCAGTTTATCGAGGATTTAAAGCAGAGGTCTGATTATTTGGATAAATATCTAAATGTTTAATTCCTATGAAAGTTGCCATTTACGGACTTACTTGCCAGAATAACGTTTTGGATTGCATTGTGGAGTTGTTGGACGAACTTCATAAAGAGAATGCCGATATTTACTTTGAAAAAGAGTTTTACAACTTGATCGTGGCCAAGCGTAATGTAGGTGAATTCCCTGTATTCACTGATTCCAATGGTCTTGATGTCCATTTTGATATGTTTGTGAGTTTTGGTGGCGATGGTACCATTTTAAGGGCTACAACCTACGTTCGGGACTTGGGGATACCTATAGTAGGTGTTAATACAGGTAGGCTGGGATTTTTGTCCACATTTAGAAAAGAAGATGTACGCAAGGTGGTTAAGGAATTCGTTTCGGGAGCATATACCATTGTAGAGCGCAGTTTGGTGGAGGTAAGTGCCCAATCCGATATTCCCGAATTTAAAACATTAAACTTTGCTTTGAATGAGATTACCGTGAGCAGGAAAGATACTACTTCCATGATTACGGTAGAAACCCATCTGAACGATGAATACCTTACATCCTATTGGGCGGATGGATTGATCGTGGCGACGCCCACTGGATCCACAGGGTATTCGCTTAGCTGTGGAGGACCTGTGATTGCCCCCACGGCAAAATCATTGATACTTACACCTATAGCACCCCATAACCTAAATGCAAGACCTTTGGTTATTTCTGATGATACCGTTATAAGGCTCAGGGTTTCCGGGAGGGAAGAAAGTCATTTGGTATCCTTGGACTCTAGGATTGCAACCGTAGCCAGTGGCAAGGAGATTTTTATTAGAAAAGCTCCCTTTACCATAAAAATGATTGAATATACCTCCGAAAGTTTCCTAAAAACACTGCGGAATAAATTATTGTGGGGAGAGGACAAACGAAACTGATCGTTTTGGGGGCGACAATAAAAAGGGACAAAATCTGTTTATCAAGTGAGAACATGAATGTAATAATTTACTAGTGTAAACTACTGAAATTGTTATATTTGCAAACTTTTATAAATAATGAGGTTATTTTTTGCGGCAATTCTTCTTTTCATTTTTAATGAAATAAAGGGACAGACATACGAGATTGGCCTATTTGCGGGTGGTACCAATAATATTGGAGATGTTGGGAGGTCTAATTTTATTTTGCCTTCGGGTCCTGCTTTTGGAGGTTTGTTTAAATGGAACAAAAGTAAACGCTATGCTTGGAGGGCCAGTATTATTTATGGGGAGTTTACAGCGGATGATTCCAAATCGGATATTCCGTCGCGCCAACAACGGAATTTTATTATGGACAATAGTGTTCTGGAGGCATCCGCAGGTTTGGAGTTTAATTTTGTGGAATATAATTTGCACCAATTGGGGCCGGCGTTTACGCCTTATCTGTATACCGGGGTAACCTATTTTAGATATGGATACCATTATTTTGATGCGGCGCAATTACAGGATGTTGGGCAAAGGGATGGCTCTTTTGCCGTACCTATGACGGTTGGTGCTAAATTAAGGATTGGTCAGTTTTTTATTTTGGGAGCGGAAATTGGGGCCAGATACACCTTTACGGATAATTTGGATGCCAGTAATCCTGAAGGTTCCAATTATGAAGAATTTAGATTTGGTAATATTTTTAGTGATGACTGGTATGTTTTCTCCGGGATTACACTAACGTATACTTTTGGAAGAAAACCTTGTCAGGATTGCTTTCAGTAGTTTTTTAAAAAATATATAGTTTGGAAGAATTAAAGATCAAATCGTTGCCGAGACATTTAGCCATAATCATGGATGGTAACGGGCGCTGGGCAAAAGAAAGGGGTAAATTAAGGGTTTTTGGACATGAGCAAGGGGTGAAGACCGTTAGGAGAACTGTTGAGGACTGCGCTAGAATTGGGGTGGAGTTTCTTACCTTATATACTTTTTCCACCGAAAATTGGAACAGACCCAAGTTGGAAGTGGAAACTTTAATGCGGTTGTTGGTCTCTTCCCTTAAAAGGGAGTTGAAAACCTTGAATAATAATAACATTAAGTTAAATACCATTGGCAATATAGCTTCCTTGCCAAACAGTGCCCATAGGGAATTGGTGGATGTAATGGAGAAAACTAGTGCCAATACGGGTATGACATTGACGCTTGCCCTTAGTTATGGGTCTCGCGAAGAGATAAAAACTGCCGTACAACAGATATGTGTCAAAGTTAAAAATAATATAATTTCTCCTGAAAATATTGACGAAACCATTATTAATAACCATCTTTACACGCATAATTTACCAGATGTGGACTTGTTGATCCGTACAAGTGGAGAGCATAGGATCAGTAATTTCTTACTATGGCAAATTGCATATGCGGAATTATATTTTATTGATGTATTTTGGCCGGATTTTTCGGAACAGCATTTATTGGAAGCCATTAAAAATTACCAGAACAGAGAACGAAGATTTGGAAAAACTAGCGAACAACTCACCTAGCGGCATGAAAAGGTTTATGTCCCTTGAACTTTTTATTACACTTTCATTCTTAATTTTTACCAAAGTTATCTCGGCACAGGATACTTCCTATGAAGATGGTAAGAGGTATATTCTAGGAGGATTGGAAGTTACTGGATTACAAAGTTACAATGAACAGACGGTAAAGACCTATACCGGTTTGAGGATAGGGCAGGCCATTACCGTTCCAGGGGATGAAATAAGTGCCGTAATCAATAAATTATGGGGACTGGAACTCTTTACGGATATAAGTTTCTATATAACCAATATTGAAGGGGAAAACGTTTTTCTTGAATTAAATATACTTGAAAGGCCAACTCTTTCCAATGTAACCGTTTACGGGGTTAAGAAAAGAAAGATAGAGGAAATTTTAAAGGATACCGACCTAAAAAAAGGTAAAAAGATAACCGAAAGTTTAATCGCCAATTCCAAGAACTATATCCAGAACAAATTCAAAAAGAAAGGATATCTTAATGCCAAGGTTTCCATTGCCACTGCAAAGGATACTGTAGATGGCAATACTCAGGCGATGGTCATCAATGTTAAAAAAGGCGATAAGGTTAAGATCAACGATATTATTTTTGAAGGAAACGAGCAGTTGTCCAGTAAAAAGCTTGCCAAGGCTTTGAAAAAGACCAAGAAAAGAAAATTCTACCGTTTCTGGAAGAAGTCGAAGTATATACAGGAGGATTACAAAAATGATTTGGTTTCCCTAGTGGACAAGTATGCCGAAAAAGGTTTTAGGGATGCCCGTATTATTTCGGATACCTTTGTAAAAGTCTCCGATGATCTCATCGATTTGAAGATCAAGGTTGAGGAGGGGAACAAGTATTACTTTGGCGATATAGATTTCGTTGGAAATACCATTTATACAGACCGGCAACTAGCACAGGTCCTAGGAGTTAAAAAGGGGGATACCTATAATGGGGTATTGTTGCGCAAACGTATCGCGGACGACTCCAAGCCAGATGCGGAAGACCTTACCAATTTGTATCAAAATAACGGTTACTTATTCTCCAGTATCAACCCTGTGGAGATATCTGCAGAGAATGATACCATCAACTTTGAAATAAGAATAATTGAAGGTAAGGAGACGTTTCTGGACCATGTTACCGTAGTTGGGAATGACAAGACCAATGACCACGTTATTTTTAGGGAGTTACGTACAAGACCAGGGCAGCGCTATAATAAATCGGACATCATTAGAAGTATCAGGGAATTGGGACAATTGGGGTTCTTTGATGCGGAACAGATAAAGCCGGATATCCAAAACCCAGATCCCAATGCGGGAACTGTTGATATTGCCTATAACCTGGTGGAAGCTGGCTCTAGCCAGATCGAACTCCAAGGTGGATATGGCGGAGGTGGTTTCATTGGTACACTGGGACTGTCTTTTAGCAATTTCTCCATGAAGAATTTATTTAAAGGGGAAGCCTATAAACCGGTTCCAATGGGAGATGGGCAAACCTTTGCCCTGCGTTTGCAGGCCAGTAGAACCTACAGGGTGTATAGTTTAAATTTCTCCGAGCCGTGGTTGGGAGGTAAAAAACCGGTAAGGTTCAATATGTCCCTTTCCAGGACCCAGCAGTTTTATTATAACCCTTATGTTAGTAACAAACCTGATAAAAGCAAGCAGTTTTCCATCACCGGAATTTCGGCAGGCTTGGCTAAAAGGGTACAATGGCCAGATGATTTCTTTACCATATCCCACTCTTTGGGATATCAGTTGTACAATTTTCAGGATTACAATTTAGGGCTTTTCAATTTCGGGAATGGTAAGTCCAACTCCATTGCATATACCCTGGGGATTTCAAGGGATGCTACAGGCGGTGGACGTATTTATCCAAGATCGGGCTCTAATTTTGCCATTACGGCCAAATTTACCCCTCCTTTTTCTTTGTTCAATAATATAGACTATAAGCAGCTCAATGAAGATCAGGAGGTTGCCATTGAAGAGTTGGACAATGAAGAAATAGAGCGCATAGATCAGGAACGCTTTAGGTGGTTGGAATTCTACAAGGTCAACTTTAAAGGGGATTGGTATACTACCTTGGTAGATAAATTGGTTTTGAGGACCAATGCCGAATTTGGATTTTTGGGAAGTTATAACGAAGATGTAGGAAAGGTTCCTTTCGAAAGATTTTATGTTGGGGGAGACGGTATGGGTTCCTATACATTGGATGGTAGGGACGTTATTTCCTTGAGGGGTTATGAGAATCAATCCTTAACACCTTATAGTACAAGTCCATTAAGCGGTGGTCAAGTACAGGATGGTGGAGTTGTGTACAATAAATATTCCTTGGAGCTTAGATATCCCTTAACACTGAAACCGTCTGCTTCCATTTATGGGCAGGTATTTTTAGAGGCAGGGAACGCCTTCAACAATTTTCAAGACTTTAATCCGTTTGAGTTAAAAAGATCTGCCGGAGTGGGTCTGCGTATTTTTATGCCAGCTTTTGGACTATTGGGAATTGATTTTGGATATGGATTTGATCAGGATTATAACCCTAATTCAACTGGACCTAGCGGTTGGAAAACCCACTTCATCATTGGACAACAGTTTTAATATATAGAAATTTGCAATTGTTTTATATGTTAAATGGTTCATTCTAAAATATTTAGTTATTTTGGCACGATATTTTCTATAGTATAAAAAGAAGATAGCATGGGAATTAAATCAAAAGTACTTTTGTTTCTAACGGCAACTATGTTTGTTGCTACAATTTCGGCGCAAAGGTCAATTAGGATAGGTTACGTGGATATGGAATATATCCTGGAGAATGTAGAGGAATACAGGGAGGCCAACGAACAATTGGCGGCCAAAGTGCAGAAGTGGAAATTGGAGCTGGATAAGGAAAAGGGGATAATTGACCAGATGAAGAAGGATTTAATGGCAGAGAAAGTGCTATTAACAGAGGAATTGATTTCCGAGAGACAGGAAGAGATCCAAATCTTGGAAAAGGAGATGTTTGATTATCAGCAGGATAGGTTTGGTCCGGAAGGAGATCTGGTGCTTCAGAAAAGAAGATTGATACAACCAATTCAAGATCAGGTTTTTAATGAAGTGCAGAAAATCGGAGCAAATAAAAAATATGATTTTATTTTTGATAAATCGGCAGATGTTGTAATGTTGTATTCCGAGAAAAGACACGATATTAGCGATCTTGTTTTAAGGGGGATATCAAGGACTAGAAAGATAAGTGCTCCCAACAAAAAACAAGGGGCAAGAAGTAGTTTTGAGGAATTTGAAGGGGAGGAAACCGAAGAAAACATAAGTGATGCTATTTTAGAGCGTCAGGAAAGGGCAAAACAGGCGGAAGAGGCGAGGACCAAAACAGCGGAGGAAAATAGGGCAGAACAGCTTAGGATTCGCGAAGAACGTAAAAAGGCATACGAAGAAAGAAGGAAAAAGTTATTGGAAGAAAGAGAAGCCAAAAGAAAAAAGGAATTAGAGGAAAGAAGTGGAAAAAAGGACTCGGACGATGCGGATAGCTCAAAGGACAATAAATAATATAAAATTAAGCTTAAACCAAAATTACATTTATATAACTAAATCTTTAAATTAACACTCAAACATTAATTAGAATCATGAAACAAATTAAGAAAATAGCAGTAGCCATCGTTTTGTTAGTAGCAGCTACAAGTTTTGTTAACGCACAGGCGAAAATTGCACATATAGATGTACAAAAATTGTTGTCTGAAATGCCGGAGATGAAAGCAGCTGATGCGGAACTAAAGAAATTACAGGAAACCTATAGGGCGGATATTGAAAGTTCAATGACCGAACTAAAGAATAAATATACCCAATATTCAAATGAGTCATCTTCAAAGTCTGAAGAGGAGAATCAGAAAAGAGCTTTGGAACTTCAAGGTTTTGAAAAGAACATTGGTGAGGCACAACAGACTGCCCAGCAAGAATTACAAAAGAAACAAGCTGAGCTTTTAGGCCCTATCACTGAAAAGGCCAAGAAAGCTATAGAAACTGTTGCAGCCGCCCAAGGAATTGATTACGTAATGGATGCTACACAAGGTGGTGGACTTATCGTAGCCAAAGGGAAGGATATTTTGCCAGATGTTAAGAAGCAATTAGGTTTCTAATCCAACAATAAATTGTTTTAAAAAGCCATGCATTTGCATGGCTTTTTTCATTTTTACAGGTGGTTTATCCGCCTTTATGTGTTAAGTGGTGTTTATGGGCTAAAAATGGTTGGGATGCGTTAAGGATCAAGAACAATTGTTGTGTTTATGCAAATATTCTTATGGAAAAAAATAGCTTCATAAAGACACTGCATTTTGGCTTCGTTTTCCGCAAAGGATCCCGGAGCGTATTTTACCGTCCATGAAAGGTAAAAAGTGCCTTGAAACGGAGCTATTTTAGCGCGCCAAAAAAGTGTGGATCTACCCTGTTTTCCCCTAATTTCATATACGGCCTATATACGGCTTATCTATGGCTTATCTACGGCTTATCCCCGAACAAGACATTTGTTATGCTTTTTACTTTTTAACCCATGTTCCGCTATACCACAAGTGGTATTCTTACTTCCATCTCCTTGCCATCCTGTATGGAAGGAGATTTATTGTTCTTCCGTTACTACCTTTAGAGTCTCTAAATATGCTACCAAATCTACCAAGTCCTCCTCTGGCATTATATTGGCCAAGCCTTGTGTCATCAAGGATTGTTCCAAGGCCTGCTGTTCGGTGATATCCTGTAATTCCAAGGTTTTTTGGGTGCCTCCCATCATCTTTATGGTTATTTCATCCTCCGTCCTGCTTAGGACATATCCTGTATAGGTCTTGCCATCTTTCATTCTAAACGAGTAGCCCTCAAAACCAAAATTGATTCCGGCACTGGGATATATAATATTGGAGTATAAGAATTGTTTCGAAAGTTTATTGCCTATATCCGATAATTCCGGTCCAAATTCAATACCCGAACCTGCAGCCAAATGACAGGAACTGCAATAGGTGGCGTAAACTTCCTTGCCATGGGTGGCATTGCCACTACGTTCTACCAATTTGGCAATGTCCAATGCTCCATCGCCTTCTGTGGAAAGAAATTTAGGTGCGTTGGTTCTAATCTCATCGTTCCAACTGCCCATAAGTTTTAGTACGGCGGTAGTTTTGTACTCTTCTGCCAATGTATCGTCCTCCAGCATTTGGTACAGTTCTTCCTGCCCGGATCCGGTATTCCCCAGGGTCTCAATCATTTTCCTGGTCAGGGCATGACCTAATTTATGGGAGATAACATTTTCCTTTAGCAGTCTAATAACAGTTGAATCGGATATTCCACTTAGCCTTTCCAATACGGCAATCTTCGTAGATTCCGGTTCTTGGGAAAATAGGAAGGTGTTGATCAAAGTGGCCCCGTTGTTATTGAGCAAAATGTTGGCGGCCTCCTTGCCTATATCTGTGTTGGTGCCTTTGGCCAATACCCGAAACAGGGCGTCATTCTGGTTCGTTAACCCCAGGTTCTTGATTGCCATGATCCATTCTGGTGTTCCTTCAATCTTGGGAAGTACTTCTTTGACCATTTTAATATGTGTTGGGGAGCTATTTACAAACTTGGCATCCATTTGCCCTATAGCGTATGCTTGAATTTGGTTTTTGAGGGGGTGGTTCCAAGTAAGCATCTCCATTAGGTAATGGTTTTTGCTGGGGTGATCTTTAAAATCGAGCGCCCTAAAATAGGAAGCCAATTGGTTAGGTGGCATAGCCTGGTCCTTGATAAGGGACACCAACATGGGAACCGATTCCTTGGCCCGAACACGCCAGACTATTTCTTTTCCTGCTTCACTTAGCCAGTTTTTTCCAACCTTGTTCTTCCAGGCCTTAAAATAAAGCTCGGGGAATTTATCCGCCCCGATTCCCAAGGCTTCCAAATACCATCGATCACCTGCGGTATGTTGAACCGCCAAATTGGCCCATTGTGCGGCAGCAGCCTCAGTACCTATAAACCTCAGTGCAATGGCCATTTCCCTTCTAACTTGGGGCGATTTGTCATTTGTTAAAAAGGATAGGTATTTCTCCAGACTTTCTTTGCCTTTAAACCTGGCCATCCGGATGCCCTGCATTCTAATTTTGGGATCTTCATCTTTCAGGGCCATTGTTATATAGTCGTTGCTTTTGGACGGAATATGCAACCCAATCCATAATGCCCGTGCCTTGGCTATATCTCCCTGGGCCATTAACTTCGCTAATAGGGGTTGGGCGGCCTCGCCCAAGGAATGCAACTTTTGCCAAGATTGATAAAAAAGGTCCATGTTTCCGGAGAGGACCCCTTTAAGAGCTCCATCTTCAGTCTTGGGGTCTATGGCAACGGTGTTATATTCCGGTGTAGTGGAAAGTCTGTAAATTCTCCCCCGTGCAATGTCCTCCGCCTTATGTCCACCTACACCACCATCATACCAATCGGAAATAAAAAGGGAGCCATCCGGGGCAATGCTAAGGTCGTCCGGTCTAAACCAATTGTCTTTGCTTTTTACCAAATTTTCAATTTTTGCGGTATAACCTGCTTCCGATTCGTTAATAATGTAGGCCCGGACTACATTGTGGCCGGGCTCGGCATGTATGGGTCGATTTTGGAATTTTTGCGGTAACATTTTGTCTTCATAAACAAGCATGCCGCATGGAGATCCCGATCCGGTCTGTAGCAAATTGGGGACGGTTCCCGGATCGTTCAAATGCCAATGCCTTTTGGGAATATCGTTATCCCATCCAGTTCTTCTTTCCCGCCAGCTTGCACCGGTTAATAAATCCTTATATCCATAATTGCCATATTCCATAACATAGTTTATCCGTGTTCCCCGATTCCCGTCATCGTCATTATCGGATTGCCATAAACCTCCGTAAGAGTCTATAGCAATTTCATAAGGGTTTCTGAAATTATGGCCAAGGACTTCCAGGTTGGTTCCGTCCATGTTCATTCTAAATGCCATCCCTTCCCGGTATGGCTTGCCATCGGCCACTATTTTTTGGCCGTGCATGTCCATAATGGCCTCTCCGTTTCTGTCCAATAATTGTTTTCCATTGTTGCCGAAGTTGAAATAGAGTCTACCATCAGGTCCAAAAACAAAAGCATGTACCCCATGGTCATGGTCTACACCTTCAATACCTTGGAATAGGATTTCTTTGGAATCAGGGAGATCGTCACCATTGGTGTCGGTAAAAACAAAAACCTTGGGACTTACGGAGATTATGATCTTGTTTCCCAGCACGGCTATGCCCAGGGCGGCATTGATGTCCTCGCCTTGGTAGAAAACTTTGGAAGTGTCCGCTATACCATCTCCATTGGTGTCTTCTAGAATTAAGATTCGATCTCCCTTATCGTCATAGTTGTTGTCCGGGTTGGCGAACAACCTATAATTCCGAGCTTCGCACACCCATATCCTACCTTTGGCATCTATAGCCATATTGGTTGGGTTTGTGACCATGGGTTCCGAAGCAAATAACCCAAGGTTTAACCCCTCCGCTATCTCCATGGAGGCCAAGGCGTTCTCTGGATTTCTTTTTTCCTGTTCTGAAAGTGTTGGATAATTAATATTGTTTTTAAGTTTTTCCCTGCAAGAGGTAAGAGAGCCCAAGGTTATAATAATAATTAAGGTTTTGGTGGCAATTTGGTTTTTAAACATTGGAAGGTTTTTGGTTGTTGTTCCACAATTTACCAAAAAAAAAGTTTCAACAATATAAAAATACAGGAATAGGCCATAGTGGAAATAATTATATACATAGGTGGGCTAAAAATTCTTCCCCTTAACCTAGGGACATATAGAAGTTGGGGATGGCTTTAATTGAACTTGATACAAAATAGTGAAAACAATGGCGGAAAAACAGTATTTTAGTTATCGGGATAGATTGGGAAATATCCTTAACAAGAGCTTTTTTTGGTGACACGATAGGACCGGAACTCTTTCTGATAGATTGTCGGAGTGTATATAACCAATAGCAGGAACTATTAACTTTTGAAATAAATGAAAAAAATATTCAGTTTTATTGTAATTACTTTTTTTGGTTCAATGGTTTATGGTCAGGACAGTATGTTGTGTGTAGGGAAATATTGGTCCGAGGATGAGGCAAATATTGTAATGAAAAGATTTGCCTCGGAGTGGAGCGATGTGGAATCATGGGAACAAAGGGCGTTGAGAATTAAGAAGGGTATAATAGAGGGGATGCAACTGGACAAAATGCCAAAAATAAAGGGCAATTTCAATCCCATTATTGGAAATAGTAGGATTATGGACGGTTATATTGTAGAAAATATTGCCATTGAGAGTTTTCCAGGTTTCTTTGTTACGGGCAACTTGTATAGGCCTTTGGAAGAAAAGGGTAGGCATGCGGCAATTCTGAGTCCGCATGGCCATATGAAGGACAAGAGATATACAGATTACATACAGTGGCGTTGTGCAACATTGGCAAGAATGGGAGCCGTGGTGTTTGCCTATGATATGGTGGGATATGCGGAAAGTACCCAGGTAAACCACAAGATGCCAATTGCCCTGTTATTGCAGACTTGGAATAGTAAACGGGTCTTGGAATATTTACTGTCAAGGCCCGATGTGGATTCGGAACGTGTAGGAATGACAGGTGCCTCTGGAGGCGGTACCCAGACATTTGTGCTAACGGCCATAGATGATCGAATAAAAGTAGCAGCCCCAGTGGTACAAGTTTCTGCCCACTTTTTTGGGGGATGCGTATGTGAGAGCGGAATGCCAATTCACAAAAGTGACGACCATCAAACCAATAATGTGGAGATCGCTTCACTTTGTGCCCCAAGACCATTATTATTGGTGTCCGATGGGGCCGACTGGACTAGAAATACACCAAGAGTTGAGTACCCTTACATACAAAAAGTATATGCGTTATATAATGCCGAACACAAAGTGGAAAATGTTCATTTGCCGTCCGAAAGGCACGATTACGGTTATAATAAAAGAACGGCCCTCTACAATTTCTTTGACCATCACCTAGATCTAAACGCTGGTAATATTCCTTATAAGGAAGGGTATAAGGAAGATTTTGTCACCATTTTACCTGCAGAGGAATTAATGGTTTTTACTAAGGAAAATCCAAGGCCGAAAAATGCGCTTCAAGGAGATGGGGCCGTTATGGCATATTTGAAAATAACGGGAGATTAAAATATATGGAAAAGAATGGAAGACTAGTATCTGCAACTTGGTTGTACCAACATTTGGAAATGCCGGAAATTATAATTTTGGACGCCCGTTTGCGCTATGACCCTACATCTGCAGAAAAAGAGATAAGGATAGCCGGTGCTCGTATTTTTGATCTTGAAAACGATTTTAGCGATAAAAATAGCCCTTTTCCCAATATGCTTCCAAGTCCGGAAGATTTTGAAAAGTCCTGTAAGAAATTGGGGATCAATAATTCTAGTAAGATAGTGGTTTACGACCATCGTGGAATTTATTTAAGCCCTAGGGTATGGTGGATGTTCAAAATTATGGGGCATAACAATATTAGTGTTTTAGACGGTGGTTTTCCGGAGTGGAGGAATATGGGCTATGGTTTTGAAGAGGTAGTTCCAATGCCTTATGATACAGGCAATTTTAAATCGGATTTCAATCCGGATATGGTAGTGAACTACGATGGTATTAGGCATAACCTGAAAAATAAAACGGCCTTGGTCATTGACGTCCGATCTTCTGATCGGTATCACAGTCTTGTTCCGGAACCGAGGAAGGAGCTGAGAAGGGGGAATATTCCTAACTCGATCAATATCCCCTACGTATCCGTTCTTGAGGACGGAAAGTATAAATCCCTGAACGAGTTGAAAGAAGTTTTTGTTGACTTGCAAATGGAGGGACGTCCACTGGTGTTTAGTTGTGGTTCCGGTGTAACGGCCTGTATCGTATTGTTGGCAAGTGAAATCTGCTTAAAAAACGAAAATAAGGTTTATGACGGCTCGTGGACAGAGTACGCCCAAATAGCGGATTGAATCGCCCTTATTTGACCTTTATGGCATAAATGGGATCTATTGCATTTATTACCGCCTTGTAGCAGCCAGTAGTATACCATAATTTTTGTATTTTGCTCCAAAATAATTCTAATGTACCAACTATCTTATTCTTCAAGAGCAACCCAAGAAATTTGCGAAGAAGTTATTAGTGGTATACTGGAAACTTCCCGTGAGCGTAATAAAGCCATAGGTGTTACCGGTTGCCTAGTTTTTCATAAATTTTCCTTTGTTCAAATAATTGAAGGTGAAAAAAGCCATATACAGTCCTTGTTCCGGGATATAAGACGGGACAAAAGACACCGCGATGTAACATTATTGTGGGAGGGCAAGAATAGCGGTAGAAATTTTGGTGACTGGAATATGGCCTATTTTACGGATACCAAGGAAAATTCTGTGAGCGGGGAAATGAAAAATTTTGAAAGAAATTTATTGTTGTTATCAGAGCTGTCCGCGGACTCCACTGCTGCACTGGACATGTTTTGGATAGGTGTGCGTAAACTTATTTCAAGGGAGGTAAACTAGATTAATATTGACCCCTTCCAACTTTGGCAATTAAAATTTATCCAACAAAAAATGTGCAACGGCAAAAGAACAATTAAAGGTTTCATTTGTCCTTGGCTGGGGTTAATGCTGTTGGCCATCATATTTGGTGGATGTCAGGAAAATCACGCCAGGAAAATTGTAATAGCCGTTGCGGCCAATATGGAAGCTCCTATGGAGGCTTTAACAAAGGCCTATACCCTTAAAGCTGGAGTGGAATTCGAATTAATTGTTGGGTCATCGGGCAAGTTGACCGCACAGATTATGGAAGGTGCTCCTTATGATATTTTTGTTGCCGCCAATATGAAATATCCAGAAGCTGTTTATGCAGGGGGAAAAGCAAAAAACAACCCAAGAGTCTACGCCAAGGGAAAATTGGTGCTATGGTCAATGGCAGGGAATGTCCCCGTTTCAATTGACGCGCTAACCGATCCCCTCATAGAGCATATTGCTTTGGCAAATCCCAAAACTGCCCCATATGGCGTTGCCGCCAAAGAAGTGTTGCAGTATTATGGGTTAAGTGAAATCTTAGGACCTAAATTGGTTTATGGGGAAAGTATTGGGCAGACCGATCAATTCATTATTTCCCAAGCTGCACAGATTGGCTTTACAGCTATATCAACAGTGCTATCGCCAGAAATGAAAGGAAAAGGGAATTGGATTCCAATAAATCCATCGCTCTACTCCAATATTGATCAAGGAGCAGTGCTTGTAAACAGGAAGGAAGACCATAAACAAGATAGCCAGGGCTTTTATGATTTTCTTTTTTCGGATGAGGCCAAGGAGATATTAAAAGAATTTGGATATTTGGTGGATGAATAGTTTTTCGGGCCATATAACAGACGTTAAAACCAATGGAACCATGTCCGTTGTTAGTGTTCAGGTTGATGGAAATGTGGAATTTATTTCCGTGTTACTTGACACTCCTGAATCTGCCCCTTATTTGAAAAAGGACCGTAGCGTCAAGGTCCTGTTTAAGGAAATGGAGGTTGCAGTGACCACCCAAAAGGATTTGGACATTAGCATAGAAAATAGGATTGCAGGGAAAATTGTAGATGTGGAAAAGGGTGTTTTGTTGAGTAGATTGACCATCGAGACCAAAATAGGCCAAATCATCGCTATATTGAGCACTTTAAGTGCAGGTCAGATGGGATTGGCTGAAAAAATGAACGTCATGATCATGGTTAAGATGAACGAGATAATACTGGCTCCATAATGGATTGGCAACCTTTAATGCTCACTTTTAAACTTGCGGTGGTTACCACGGTAATATTATTTGTGATCTCTATTCCAATAGCCAGTTGGCTGTCAAGTACCAAATCCAAAATAAGACCCGTTTTGGAAACCTTGGTAAGTATGCCATTGGTGCTGCCTCCTACCGTATTGGGGTTCTATATGCTGTTGGCCTTTAGCCCGGAAAATGCCTTTGGTAGTTGGCTTGATGAATGGTTGGGGATCAGACTGATATTTTCCTTTGGGGGGCTGGTAGTGGCTTCGGTCATTTATAGCTTGCCGTTTATGGTCCAGCCAATTCAAGCCGGGCTTTCCTCACTGCCATCTACCTTAAAGGAGGCTTCCTTTACAATGGGAAAATCATATACAACTACACTGCTAAAAATTTTGTTGCCTAATATTAAACCATCCCTACTAACAGGTATTGTACTTTCCTTTGCCCATACGGTTGGTGAGTTTGGGGTAGTGCTGATGATTGGCGGGAACATGCCGGGAAAGACCAAAGTGGCTTCTATTGCAATATATGATGAAGTGGAAGCGCTTAATTATGCTGCTGCCAATAGCTATTCGTTGATTTTGTTTTCCGTAACTTTTATAATTCTGCTACTGGTTTATCTAACCAACGGGGGATTTTTTAAACGCTATGGCCAATGATAAATTTAAACCTTAAAAAAACGTTGGGGTCTGCTGGGGGCAAAATGGACCTGGATTTGCAATTGATAGTTGAAAAGGGACAATTTGTTACCTTATTTGGAGAATCCGGGGCTGGGAAAACCTCTACTTTAAGAATGCTAAGTGGTTTGCTAAAGCCGGATAGTGGGACTATAGAAGTGGGTGGAACAACATGGTTTGACAGTTGTAAAAATATTGACCTTAAACCCCAACAGCGTAAGGTGGGGTACGTGTTTCAGGATTATGCGCTCTTTCCCAATATGAACGTTCGTCAAAATTTGGAATATGCCCTTCGGAAAGGTCAGGATAAAACCATCATAGGGGAGTTGTTGCAATTTGCCGAACTCGGCCCATTGGAACAGCGAAAACCAGAAACCCTATCTGGAGGTCAAAAACAGCGAGTGGCTCTGGCTAGAGCTTTGGTACAACGACCTGAAATTTTAATTCTGGACGAGCCTTTGTCGGCATTGGATTTAAAAATGCGGATAAAGTTGCAGGAATATCTTTTGCAGGTTCACAAGAAATTTAAGTTGACCACTATATTGGTCAGCCATGATATAGGGGAAATAGTAAAACTATCGGATAAGGTCTTTGAACTTCAAAATGGTCGCGTAATCAAAAAAGGGGCTGCTGCCGATTTTTTTGGACTAAACAAGACCAGTGCTAAATTCAGGTTCTCAGGGGAAATATTAAAAATACACAGGGAAGATGTATTATATGTAATTTCTGTACTGATCGGAAATGATATTATTAAGGTGGTTGCAGATCGTACGGAGGCCGATGAATTTAAGATAGGGGATCAGGTCTTGGTAGCATCAAAGGCCTTTAATCCTATTATTCAAAAAATATAGGTCAAAATTGCAGGCTTATAAAGTATTTTATTTATAGGGTCAATTCACTGAACAGGCTCTCCAGGTTCTTGTTCTTTCTGCTTAATTGCAAGGTTTTTAATTGGTTGTCATGTGCGAAGTCGAACACCACAGGGCGCATATCCTTGGAGGTGTTAAAGGTGATTTCGTAAACAAAACCACCAATATTTTTAACCAAAATTACATGCGGCAATTTATTCAGAAATGCTTCTTCTACCCTAAAGTCGAATTCGACCACCAAGACTTGGTCCTGCCCGTCGCGTAATTCCGAAAGTTTTTTATCTGCCACAAGGGTGCCTTTGTTTATGATCAAGACCCTGTCACAGACAGCCTCTACCTCTTTCATAATATGGGTGGACAGTAAGATGGTCTTTTCTTTTCCAATTTCCCGGATCAATTTCCTTATTTCCAATAATTGATTGGGATCTAGCCCCGTAGTGGGCTCGTCAAGGATCAAAACCTCCGGATCGTGAAGAAGTGCGGCGGCCAGTCCAACCCTTTGTCTATAGCCTTTGGAAAGTTGCCCTATCTTTTTGTTCGCCTCGGGGGTTAGGCCCGTTTGTTCTATTACCGTATGGACCCTGTTTTTGTTTACTTTGTAGACATCCGCGTTAAACGCCAGATATTCCTTTATATACATATCCAAATACAGTGGATTGTGTTCTGGTAGGTAACCAATGCTCTTTTGGACATTTTTCTTCTCACTTTGTACATCAAATGAATTAACCATAGCTTGGCCGTCATCCGCAGTGAGGTAGGTGGTCAATATTTTCATCATAGTGGATTTCCCTGCACCGTTGGGACCTAAAAAGCCTACTATTTCCCCTTTTTCAATGGTAAAGGATACCTTGTTCAATGCTTTTTGCTTTCCAAAAAACTTGGTAATGTTATTTGCTATGATGGACATGCGTTTACTTTTTTATCAAAAATAATGCAAATTAGTGAAACCTAATTTTAATTGTTATTAGGAAAAGGTGTCCAATTTTCAGTGTTACTAAATTGGTTTGTTAGGCATCTTATTCTTAATTCTCAAAAAATACCACTACTTAGGGGTTTAATCCGTATTATTTGTTACTTTAAACTGAATTAAATAAAAAAATGTAAGCTTAAATGCCGATTTGTAAATTTAATTATTAATTTAGCCGGAGTTTTACAAGAAAAATGACAAAGCAATATTTCTGGAATGGTTTTTATTTTTACTTCTTTTTTAAAGGAGGCAAAGGACTATTCTAGCATATTATGAAATATATATATAGATAAAAGTCCTGTGAAAACCAGGACTTTTTTTTTGGGTATAACTCTCGAAAAGGTGTAGGAGTTACAATAAAGTTTAACTGTAAATCTTTGCCGGACCCGAAGATAATTTAATAAGGGGTGAAATTAAAAATTGCAATACAAGGCATTAAAGGTTCTAACCATCATCAAGTGGCAAAGGATTATTTTGGCGATGATGTTACATTAGTGGAATGTTCATCCTTCGATATCTTGGTAGATCATTTGATCAATAAAACGGCTGATCAAGGGGTAATGGCCATAGAGAATTCCATTGCGGGATCCATCATTCCAAATTACGCTCTGGTATTCAATAAGAACCTTCATATTATAGGGGAACAATATTTGAACATACATCATAACCTGATGGCTTTAAGGGGGCAGACCATAGGTGATATTCAGGAGGTCCGCTCGCATCCGATGGCATTATTGCAGTGTAATGAATTTTTTAAGAATTACGGTCACATAAAACTGGTAGAGGATATAGATACTGCCGAAACGGCAAAGAGGATCCAGGAAAATCAGCTAAAGGGAATAGCCGCAATTGCGCCAAAAGTGGCTGCCGAATTGTACGATCTGGAAATTATACACTCGGAAATTCAGACTATAAAGGATAATTCCACCAGGTTTATAATAGTTAAGACCCAAAACACTGTCCTGCCGGAAAATGAAATAAACAAGGCCTCCGTCCGTTTTATAACAGACCATAAACGCGGAAGTCTTGCTGCTATACTAAACGTGATGAGCGATTGCAACTTGAACCTTACCAAGATCCAGTCTTTACCTGTAATAGAGATGCCTTGGAAGTATTCATTCTTTGTGGATGTAACCTTTGAAAAGTACAAACATTTTGAAAAAGCAAAGGCTCTATTGGAAATTATGGCCGAAGAATTTAAAGTTTTGGGAGAATATAAAAATGCCAGAATATTATGAAAGTTGCAAATAGATTGAATACAGTTGAAGAATACTACTTTTCTAAAAAGCTTAGGGAAGTTAGGGGGTTAATGGCTGAAGGAAGGCCTATTATAAATATGGGGATTGGAAGTCCTGATTTACAGCCATCCACTGGGGTGCAGGATGCCATTAAAGATGCTTTGAGCCATGATGGTGCACATCAGTATCAAAGTTATCAGGGCCTGCCCGAACTAAGGGGGGCATTTGCATCTTTTTATAAGGATAAATTTGGTGTAATTGTAGACCCACAAACCGAAATACTTCCATTAATGGGGTCTAAAGAGGGGATAATGCATGTTAGTCTTGCCTTTTTGAATCCCGGGGATGAGGTGTTGATTCCCAATCCAGGGTACCCTACCTACACATCGGTAACCAATTTGGTCGGGGCAGTGCCACACTATTATGATCTGATAGGTGAAAATGGTTGGTTTCCGGATTTGGAAGGATTGAAGAAGCAAGACCTTACAAAAGTAAAGTTAATGTGGACCAGCTATCCGCATATGCCAACAGGGGCTACAGCAAGCAGGGAACAATTGACAGCGTTGGTGGCTTTTGCCAAGGAGCACGACATTTTATTGGTTAATGATAACCCCTATAGTTTTGTGTTGAACCATGATCCGATAAGTATTTTGGGGATAAAGGGAGCCATGGAGGTGGCTTTGGAATTAAATTCGTTAAGCAAGACTTTTAATATGGCAGGTTGGCGCGTGGGAATGGTGTTGGGGAACAGTGAGCATATCAATGCCGTTTTAAAGGTAAAGAGCAATATGGATTCCGGGATGTTCTACGGTATTCAAAAGGGGGCCATCGCTGCTCTAAACAGTAGTGGATCATGGTTCAGTGAGTTAAATAAGGTGTATCATGAGCGGCGCCATCTAATGTTCGCTTTGGCCGATAAGCTGGATTGCACCTATGATAAAAATGCGGTAGGGATGTTTGTATGGGCCAAATTACCTAAGGGGGTCACGTCTTCTGAAAAGTTTATTGACGGGGTGCTTTACGATAAGAATATTTTTATCACTCCCGGAACCATTTTCGGTTCAAATGGAGAGGGGTATATTCGTTTTTCCCTGTGTGTTGAGGCAGATAAGATAAAAGAAGCCATCAATAGGTTTTGAGAAATAGTGTAAATGAAGACCAACTTATTTCCAAATATTGGTTGGGGGTCGAGGTCTTTTTATAGTTAATCGATAATAATTGAAATTCCCAGTTTTAAGTTGGAACATTGTAGATATTTCCTGTCCAGTTTGGAACTAATGATAAGATAGTATGAATGTATTTGTAATTGGTATTGGATTAATCGGTGGATCTCTGGCCAGGGATATTAAGCGCCATAGGCCGGATTCCAAAATTTATGGCATTGATGCCAATGAAGGGCATTTGGATGAAGCATTGTCGTTGTCTATAATAGATGAAAAGGCTCATTATGGTCAATTGCACGAGGCCGATTTTGTTATAGTGGGGATCCCTGTGGATGTTATGGTGCAGGAACTGCCCAAAATCCTGGATGCCATTGATGATGATGCCGTAGTTATTGATGCGGGATCTACAAAGGCACTTATTTGTAAAGTTGTGGAAAATCATCCCAAGAGAAGAAATTTCTTGGCTTGCCATCCAATTGCCGGAACCGAGTTTTCAGGACCCTCTGCGGCCATTGAGGGTTTGTTTATGGGAAAGACCAATATTATTTGCGAAATAGAGAAAACAGCCTTTAAATTACAGGAAAGAGCGCTGGAACTTTTTCAGCAACTGGGGATGAGAATACGATATATGAATCCAGAGGCACATGATAAACACATCGCATACGTTTCACATTTGTCACATATAAGTTCCTTTATGCTGGGAAAAACAGTTATCGAAAAAGAGAGGAATGAACGTGATATCTTTGATATGGCGGGCAGTGGTTTTGAAAGTACTGTGCGATTGGCAAAGAGTTCACCGGCCATGTGGACTCCCATTTTTAAGCAGAACAAGGAAAATGTAGTTGAGACTTTGGGAGAATATATACAAAATTTGAAGGAGTTTAAAGCAATGTTGATAGCCGACGATTATGAAGGCATTTATGAGGAAATGAATAGTACCAATAAAATAAAGGAAATATTAAACGGAATACCACTTAACAAAAAATAGAGTATAGAAATGGAAAATTTAAAAGAAATGAGAACATGGTTGGACGATATGAAATTGGACCATCCGTTAGTAATTGCCGGGCCTTGTAGTGCGGAAACAGAGGAGCAAGTGCTTCGAATTGCCAATGATTTAAAAGATACCGATGTAAATTACTACCGTGCCGGAATCTGGAAACCAAGAACACGTCCTGGAATGTTTGAAGGGGTTGGAGCTTTAGGTTTAAAGTGGTTACAAAAAGTTAAGGCGGAAACAGGGATGAAAACTTGTACCGAAGTAGCTAATGCTGCCCATGTAAAGTTGGCATTGGAACATGACATTGATTTATTGTGGATTGGTGCCAGATCAACCGTGAGCCCATTTATAATGCAAGAAATTGCGGATGCCCTAGCGGGAACCGATAAAATTGTATTGGTAAAAAATCCGGTTAATCCAGATTTGGCTTTATGGCTTGGAGGAATAGAAAGATTGTATACCGCCGGAATTAAAAATTTAGGAGCTATACATAGAGGTTTCTCTACTTATGAAAAGACAAAATACAGGAACATTCCTGAATGGCAATTGGCGATTGAGTTCCAAAATAAATTTCCGGATTTGCCTTTAATCAATGATCCTTCACATATCACAGGAAATAGGGAAATGATCTTTGACGTTTCACAAACTGCCCTTGATCTTAATTTTGACGGTCTCATGATCGAAACCCATTTTGATCCGGATAATGCATGGAGCGATGCCGCACAGCAAGTAACTCCGGATAAATTGATCCAGATTATGAGGGATTTGAAAATTAGAAAAGAAACCGATTCGGAGGCCGAGTACAATAGTAAACTTAGCAACTTAAGGGCGCAAATAGATGTCTTGGATAGTCAGTTGATAGAAATGCTAGGTAAAAGAATGAAGATCTCCGATGGGATAGGATTGTTGAAGAAACAAAAAAATGTGGCTGTTTTGCAATCCAATAGATGGAATCAGATTTTGGGTGCCATGATCTTGGAAGGGGAAGCAAAGGGATTAAGCGAGGAATTTGTTTTAAAGATGTTTAAGGCAATACACCAGGAATCCATAAATCACCAAGAGAAGATCATTAATACATAAACTATTTTATTGGTATACCGTTAAAACCACGCCCTTGGGCGTGGTTTTTTTATACTCAATGTTTTCTTCCCGTTTTAAGGGATAAATTGTAGCATCTTCTCTCCATGAAATTCTGGATGAGGTTGGAATTGGATGATGGATATTTTATAAAGTTAATTGTTTGTACCTTTTAGTGTAACAAATCTACTTTTGTACCATCTTTACCAAGTGTATGGAACTAATAGTTCAAAGTTTCCCAAATATTAAGGTATAAGTTTAATAAAAAATTAAGGGTAATGAAAAATGTTTTGGTAATTGGTTTTCTATTTCTATCGCTTGTAGGCGTCTCACAGCGAATAGTTGATAAATCCGTGGGTGATTTTAACGAGGTGAAGGTCTATGATCTAATAGAGGTTAACCTTATAAAATCCGATGAAAATAAGGTCTTGGTAAAAGGGGATAATGTTGATGACATCCAAATAATAAATAAGAATGGAGTCCTTAAAATAAAAATGGAACTGGACAAAAAGTTTCACGGTGAAAATACCTTTGTAGAGGTGTATTTCAAAAATATAGACTTAATCGACGGAAATGAGGGAGCTAGAATTACGGTCAATGAAACCTTGAGTCAAGAAAAGATAGAACTAAAGACTCAGGAAGGGGCTAAAATAAAAGTCGGACTAGATGTGCACCATTTGGTCGTACGATGTGTTACCGGTGGCATTGTTGAGGCTTCTGGAAAGACTATAAACCAAGAGGTGGTCTTAAATACAGGAGGGGTTTTTGAAGGGAAACCGCTACGGAGTGAGAAAGCCAGCATTAAGATAACGGCTGCTGGGGAGGCGGAAATGTATGTTTCAGAAGCAGTAGATATTAATATTAAAGCTGGCGGGGATGTGTACGTTTATGGAAACCCAAGATCGGTCAATAAGAATACCTTTGCGGGCGGAAGGGTGAAGGTTATGGATTAGACGCCTCTTTACATTGGACTTTAAACACCAAACCCGGCCAAAGCGGCCGGGTTTGGTTTTCTTTGAACAGGAAGATTACTTCTTAAATATGTACCGGGTAATAAAAATTCCCTGTCCATCGTCTTTCCCACTATCACTCTCAACGGCACTGGTAACAAAGGCCAATTCCCATCCTTCCGCTACCATGGCATTTATTTTAGACGATATCAAGGCGTCATTGGCTGCAATGTTCTGGAATCTGATGCCCCCAATATTGTAAAAATTTAAAAGTTTGGTTTCTTCAAAATTTTTCACCCGGATATCACCCCGGTCAGATTTATTCCTTGTATTGTCCTCCTCTGTTTGTTCGCTGGTAAATTCCTTATAATCCCTATCCTCTGTGGCGCTAATGATCCTAGATCTTCCCAGACCACTGGGAATTATGGATTCGACACTGGTGATTACTTTGAATTGTTGTGCATTTACATCCGTAATGCCCATAATTACTAAGCAGGTAAAGAGCATAAAATTTTTCATTTTTTTCATTTTTTTGTGTTTTTTACGATTAATGATTGTTTAACAACGACGGATTTTAAAAGCTAGTATAAAACTAAAGTTGTTTCTTTGTAAACTAATATGTCAGAACATTTTAATGGAAGGAACCGTATATAAATCCACCGGAAGTTGGTACAGTGTTAGAACTGGGGAAGGCGCTTTCTACGAATGCCGGATAAAAGGGAAATTTCGGCTCAAGGGAATAAAAAGTACCAATCCTATCTCTGTTGGGGATGTGGTAGTATTTGAGGTGGATGGAGCCGATGAAAAATTACAGGGCATTATTACCGAAATCAAGGATAGGAAGAATTACATTATTAGAAAGTCGGTAAATCTATCTAAACAAACCCATATTATTGCCGCTAATTTGGATCAGGTTTTCTTAATGGTAACCTTAAATAATCCTCCTACATTCACAAGTTTTATAGATCGATTTTTGGTAACCTCGGAGGCATACCATATTCCCGCTATTTTGTTATTTAATAAAATAGACACTTATAATGAAGAGGAACTGGATGAGATAAAATATCTGGCAAACCTATACAGGGAAATTGGGTATACGTGTATTGGGATTTCGGCCAAGACCGGAAAAAATGTGGATAAGGTAAGGGAACTGATGATTGGTAAGACAAGTATGTTTTCCGGGCATTCCGGGGTAGGAAAATCTACTTTGGTCAATGCCATTGAACCGCAATTGGACCTAAAGACAAAAAAAATATCCTCCCAGCATATGCAGGGGCAACACACTACCACTTTTGCGGAAATGTTCGATTTGGAATGTGGGGCCAAGATTATTGATACCCCTGGAATCAAAGGGTTTGGAATAGTGGATATGGAGAAAGAGGAAATAGGGGATTATTTTCCTGAATTCTTTAGGTTAAAGGGGGAGTGCAAGTTTAATAATTGTTTGCATTTGGATGAACCCCACTGTGCAGTAAAGAAGGCACTGGAGAATAACGAAGTGGCCTGGAGCAGGTATAAAAGTTACGTACAGATGTTGAGCGGGGAACAGGAAAATTACAGAACGGATATTTACGGGGAAAAATAATGCGTGCAACAATACAAAGGGTCACTACGGCCAGTGTAACGGTAGAGGGGAAGGAAATCTCAAAAATTTCGAACGGACTTCTTATATTCTTGGGAATAGAGGATGCGGATACAATAGAGGATATTAAGTGGCTTTCCAATAAAATTGTGAACCTCAGGATTTTTAATGATAGTAAGGGGGTCATGAATTTGTCCCTGCATCAGAAGGAAGGGGAGGCCTTGGTAATTAGTCAGTTTACATTACATGCATCCACAAAAAAGGGAAATAGGCCCAGTTATATCAAAGCGGCAAAGCCGGAGCGGGCTATTCCCTTGTATGAAAGTTTTGTGGCACAATTGGAAAAAGATCTTGGAAAAAAGGTTGGAACGGGTATTTTTGGGGCGGATATGAAAGTGGCGCTACTTAATGATGGGCCGGTTACTATTCAAATAGATACTAAAAAAAAGGAATAATGAATATAGAAAACGCACAGCAAGCCGTAGACGAATGGATCAAGGCCCATGGGGTACGCTATTTTAACGAACTTACCAATATGGCCCAGTTGACGGAAGAAGTAGGGGAGGTGGCCCGTATTATCGCTCGACGTTATGGCGAGCAAAGTGAGAAGGAGTCGGACAAGGATAAGGATTTAGGGGAAGAATTGGCAGACGTACTATTCGTGGTATTGTGTCTTGCCAATCAGACAGGAATAAACCTACAGGAATCTTTTGATAAAAAATTAAACCTAAAAACCAAACGGGATCACAATCGGCACCACAATAATAAAAAGCTGAAATAGTGCTATATTTGTAGCTTGTCTTTGTTTCTTCGTTCAGAAACAAATAATAATGTAAATACGTCTTAAAAATTCCATAAAAATTGAAGCTACATTTATCTGCCCCTCCGCAATCCCTGATAAAATCAAAAGTGAAAATCACGGGATCCAAAAGTGAATCCAATAGGTTGTTATTGCTACAGGCCTTGTTCCCCTCTATAAAAATAGATAACCTTTCCAATTCCGATGATGCGGAGGTTATGCAAAAGGGGTTGCAGATCAGCAATGGAGTAGTGGACATTCATCATGCCGGTACGGCTATGCGTTTTTTAACCGCTTATTTTGCGTCTCAGGAGAATAAGGAAGTAACACTCACCGGATCCAAAAGAATGACCGAAAGGCCTATAAAGGTATTGGTGGAGGCACTCAGGAGTCTGGGTGCGGAAATAAGTTACCTAAACGATGAAGGGTATCCGCCTATTGCCATAAAAGGTAAAAAGCTAACGAAACATAAAGTTAGTCTCCCAGCGGATATCAGTAGCCAATATATTTCGGCCTTATTGCTTATAGCACCAGGTCTCGAAAATGGAATTGAGTTGGAATTGGTAGGTAAAATTACATCGGTGCCATATATAAAAATGACCTTGGGCCTGCTTTCCCAAATTGGGGTAGCGAGTACTTTTCAGGGGAATACCATTAAGGTTTCAGCAAAATCCAACATTGAACCTACCACCCAGGTAGTGGAATCGGATTGGAGTTCCGCCTCCTACTTTTATAGTATAGTGGCACTCTGTGATATAGGTACGGAAATATCCTTATCGGCCTATAATAAGAATAGCCTTCAGGGGGATAGTGTCCTTAAGGAAATCTACCAGGATTTTGGGGTGGAAACTAGTTTTTGCGATCATGAGGTTATTTTGAAAAAAATTGCAGCACCCAACAATAGCACTTTCAATTTGGACTTGGCAAATGCCCCGGATATAGCGCAGACAATTGCTGTAACTTGTTTAGGTTTGGGCCTAGGATGTCATATGACAGGCCTACATACCCTTAAAATTAAGGAAACCGATAGGCTGGAAGCATTAAAGACAGAATTGACCAAGTTGGGAGCATCCATATCCGTCACCGACAAAACATTGACTCTGGAGCCATCCAAGGAAATAAAAAAAGAAATTGCTATAGACACCTATAACGACCACAGAATGGCCATGGCCTTTGCCCCCCTGGCCCTAAAGACTTCAATGTTCGTGAACGATGCGGAAGTGGTATCCAAATCGTATCCGGACTTTTGGGAGGACATGAAAAATCTGAAATTCAAGGTGCAAACTGCTTGATTATTATTTAAATGGGGTTTTACTTGACATCGCCCCTTGCTTCGTCGTATATTTGCAGCCGCTAAACATTAATCTAAATTTAAGGAATATACTAAATGAAATTATCGCACTTCAATTTTGAACTTCCAAACGAATTATTGGCAGAATATCCGGCAGAGAACAGAGATGAGTCCAAATTAATGGTGGTTCACAGGGATACTGGTAAAATTGAACACAAAATGTTCAAGGATCTTATAGATTATTTTGATGAAGGCGATGTTATGGTGCTTAACAACACCAAGGTTTTTCCAGCAAGATTATATGGTAACAAAGAAAAGACCGGCGCTAGAATAGAGGTTTTTTTATTGCGTGAACTAAACGAGGAACAACGTCTTTGGGATGTTTTGGTAGATCCGGCTCGTAAAATAAGAATTGGCAACAAACTTTATTTTGGTGATGATGAAACTTTGGTAGCAGAGGTTATAGATAACACTACTTCTAGAGGTAGAACCTTGAGGTTCCTTTACGATGGTTCCTATACCGATTTCAGAAGAAAATTAAAGGAACTAGGTGAAACTCCTTTGCCCAAATACATTAAACGTAAGGTAGAGGCCGAAGACGAAAAAAGATATCAAACTATCTATGCCAAGCACGAAGGTGCAGTAGCGGCACCAACGGCCGGTTTGCATTTTTCCAAACATTTGTTGAAAAGATTGGAAATAAAGGGAATCGATTTTGCCGAGGTTACCCTACATGTAGGTTTGGGTACTTTTAATCCTGTGGAAGTGGAGGATCTTTCCAAGCACAAGATGGATAGTGAGGAATTGATCATAGATGAAAAGGCAACGGAAATTGTCAATGGCGCTAAAGTTAAGAAGCGCCGTATTTGTGCTGTAGGTACTACCGCTATGCGGGCTTTGGAAAGCGCAGTATCTTCCCAACAGACCTTGAACACTTTTGATGGTTGGACGAACAAATTTGTTTTTCCTCCCTACGATTTTAGTATTGCCAATGCCATGGTGACCAATTTTCACCTGCCAAAATCCACCCTGTTAATGATGGTTTCGGCTTTCATGGGGCACGATTTGATGAAAAAAGCATATAAAGAAGCAATATTGGAAGGGTATAAATTTTATTCTTACGGGGATGCTATGTTGATCATATAAGTATCCAAATAAATACTAGGATCCCGTCAGTATCGCAGATAATTGTGGATTGACGGGATTTTTTTATAGAATCATTTATCTTTAGAAAGTGGAAGTTGCAAAAAATAAAAGGGATATAAGGGCCTTTACCAAAGATCAGCTTAGGTTGTTCTTTGAATCCAAGGGAGACAAGGCTTTTAGGGGCAACCAGGTTTATGAATGGCTGTGGCAAAAATCGGCCCATTCCTTTGAGGATATGACCAATATTTCCAAGGAAACCAGGCAGATGTTGGAGGAAAATTTTGTAATCAACCATATAAAGGTAGATCAAATGCAACGCAGTAGTGACGGAACCATAAAAAATGCGGTACGACTACACGATGATCTTATTGTGGAATCTGTTTTGATCCCCACAAAAACAAGAACCACCGCCTGTGTGTCCAGCCAAGTGGGCTGTAGTTTGGATTGCAAATTTTGTGCTACGTCCCGATTAAAAAGGATGCGAAATCTTAATCCTGACGAGATTTATGACCAAGTGGTGGCCATTGACAACGAGAGTAGGTTGTATTTTGATCGCCCTTTGAGCAATATTGTTTTTATGGGGATGGGGGAGCCTTTAATGAACTATAACAATGTACTTAAGGCCATAGATAAGATTACCTCTCCGGAAGGATTGGGGATGTCTCCCAAACGTATTACCGTATCCACTTCGGGCGTGCCCAAAATGATACGGAAGATGGCAGATGAGGAGGTGAAATTCAAATTGGCGGTTTCCCTGCATTCCGCCATCGATGAAATAAGGACTTCCATAATGCCCTTCAATGCAACCTTTACTTTGGCCGACTTAAGGGCGGCACTTGAATATTGGTTCCAAAAAACAAAAAGTAGGATCACCTATGAATATGTGGTTTGGGATGGTATTAACGATACCCAAAGGGATGTGGACGCCTTGGTGGATTTCTGTAGGTTTGCGCCCTCCAAGGTCAATCTCATTGAATATAACCCCATAGATGATGGGGAATTTCAACAAGCCGATAACGCAGCCATTGAAAAGTATGTGAATACCTTGGAGAAAAATGGTATAACGGTGACCGTAAGGCGTTCTAGAGGTAAGGATATTGATGCTGCCTGCGGACAGTTGGCCAATAAATCATAGAGTATCTTATTAAAGTAAAGGCAACTTCGTCTTTTGTCGATTCCCAATACAAATTCGCTGAAATCTATAAATTAGGGTTACATTACCACGGTTGGCTGATAATTACTATGTTTTTTTACCTAATTTTACGCAACAGAACTAGCAATCCAAAATAGCCTAAACTATCCCTTGAAAATTGTATCCCAAATAAAGGAACCGATTAATCAGGAAATGGAACTTTTTGAAAAAAAGTTTTATGAATCCATGTCTTCCAAGGTTGCCTTGTTAAACAGGATTACTTACTATATCGTTAATCGAAAGGGGAAGCAGATGCGCCCAATGTTCGTCTTTCTTACCGCTAAGTTGTTGAATAAAGGGGAGGTAAATGAACGGACTTATAGGGGGGCATCGGTCATAGAACTGATACATACCGCTACCTTGGTCCACGACGACGTGGTGGACGATAGCAATAAACGTCGCGGTTTTTTCTCTGTAAATGCTTTATGGAAAAATAAAATTGCCGTTTTGGTAGGCGACTATCTTCTCTCAAAAGGACTTCTTTTGTCCATAGATAATGGCGATTTTGATCTTCTTAGGATTATTTCTGTCGCCGTTCGTGAAATGAGTGAGGGAGAATTGTTGCAAATTGAGAAAGCAAGGCGTTTGGATATTACCGAGGAGGTGTATTACGACATTATAAGACAGAAGACGGCAACCTTGATTGCAGCATGCTGTAGTTTGGGGGCCTGTTCCGTTAAACCGGATTCCGATGATGTGGAGAAGTTCAGAAAGTTTGGGGAGCTTATTGGGATGGCCTTTCAGATAAAGGATGACCTTTTCGATTACGGGGAAGAGAGAATCGGGAAACCTACAGGGATCGATATCAAGGAACAAAAAATGACCCTTCCACTTATATTCGTGTTGAATAAGTGTACCAAAGCCGAAAAAAAATGGTTGATCAATTCCATAAAGAACCATAATAAGGATAAAAAACGGGTCAAGGAAGTCATCGCCTTTGTAAAGGTGAACGGCGGTCTTGAATACGCCGTAAAAAAAATGCTGGCCTATAAGGAAGAAGCGTTGGCCTTATTGGATACTTACCCGGATTCAGAATATAAAAGTTCGCTGGAACTTATGGTAAATTACGTGGTAGATCGAAAGAAGTAAATTTAACCCACTGTAATTCAATACCTTACTTTTTATTTTAAATTTTCTCAGGATCCTGGGCAACTATTCTGTGTAAATAGTCGTCTATCTTTATAACAGACAAATTTTTGGAGTTTGAAAATAATATCCTTTTACAATAACGAAAAGTTACTGCTTAAGAAGGCCAAATCCGGGAACGGGGAAGCGCAAAAGTGGTTGTACAACAAATACGCGCCTAGGATGTTGAGTGTTTGTAGACAATATATTAAGGATCTCCAGTTTGCGGAAGATGTAATGGTAGATGGATTTGTTAAGGTGTTCAAAAATTTGGATTCGTTTAGGAATGAAGGGAGTTTTGAGGGGTGGATCAGAAAAATAATGATACGGGAGTCCATTACCTACCTTAGAAAGAATCAACCCGTTGTTTATGATGACGAACTGTATGAGAGGAGTGCAGCTAACCAGATTTCAGAAACCTCCTATTTGGATGTGGAAGAAATTCAATTGTTGATCGACGCCTTGCCGGATGGATATAAAATGGTTTTTATTATGTATGCCGTAGAGGGGTATAGCCATAGGGAAATAGCAGATATTTTACAGGTTACGGAAAGTACGTCCAAGTCACAATTATTTAAGGCACGTAAGGTGTTACGGGATAAGTTAAGTGAGCTAGGGGTGCGAAATAAAACAAAGGGGAGCGGCAATTGAAGTTCCAGGTAAGAAAAAAAGATTAGGTAATATGGCACCATTAAAATTTGAGGAACATATTAAGGAGGAATTGGATAAAAGGGAAATAGCGCCTTCGGATAGAGCTTGGGATCAGTTATCTAGCCAATTGTCTTCCAAGGGGAGAGATAATGTGAAAACAAAATTCTTCCGGTTGGGCATAGCTGCCGCCATTATTGGATTATTGATTGTGTCCATGGTTTACATAAACCGTAATAGGGTAATGAAAAAGGAGGATATTAAAACGGTAAGCGCTCCCGCCCCAGTGGTTAAGGGGGCTCCCGCGACCCTTCCCAATAATATAGGTGTTGAAGGGAACAGAGAAGTAGCTACAACCAAAAAACCTTCCGACGTGCTTGTGGAAAAAACCAATAAAACGGCCAATAAAATTGTACCCAGCATAGCCCATACCCCAATTACAGCTCAGGAAAAAAATGAGAAGCTAGTTAGGGGTGTGGAACACAGAGAGACCAAATTGGTTGAAAAAGAATGGAATGGTCAGGATTCCCTTATCAATGCTAAAATTATTGAGGTAGTTGAACAGGTAGATCTCATGGAACGGACTGATATCTCCCTTACAGATGCGGAAGTGGATTCCTTATTAAAACAAGCGCAGAAAGAGCTGTTTGCGGAAAGTAAGTATTTGGAGGGTCACTCCGTGGATGCTATGGCCCTACTTGCCGATGTTGAAGGTGAATTGGATCAAAATTCCCGTGAGCAATTGTTTGAAATCCTGAAGGCGGGATACATAAAAGTAAGGACAGCTGTAGCTACAAGAAATAAATAAAAATTCATCAATCATTAATCAATATCCTTAGCCCCGCTCCTCTAGGAGTGCGGGGCCAGGGATAACCAAATCAAAATTTATTATGAGAACATTGACGTTGTACCTAGTGGTATTGTTAGTTTTATTATGCGCTGAAAATTTACCGGCCCAGGATGTGGATGTAAGGAATTATAAAATAGAAGAACTGGAGAGGAAAAAGGAGGCGATTAAAAACTCGGAAAGGGAGGCACTGAAATTGGAAGTAGAGCAGATCAACAAACGGATGGATAATGGAGGATTAAATAGGGAGGAAGCGGATATACTCAAAAGAAAGGCTGCGGACAATCATGCTAGAAACATAGAAAACAAGTTGGTTATTATAGATAACTATATTGATTTGCTGAAGCGAAACGGGGAATTGGATTTAAATATGGATATGGAGAGGATTGTGATAGGTTTTGGTGCCGAAGAAGAGGGGGGAGACAAGATTTTTGGCGTTAAGGTGAATTCTGGAAACCAACATAAGGAAAAATATGATCTCCGTACCTATTCCAGCCTTATAATTGCCGTAGGCCTGAACAATGCATTGATAGATGGTGAATCTTTACAGGACACACCCTATAAGGTTGGAGGGAGTAGGTTCTTTGAATTGGGCTATGCCTGGCGGACTAGGGTGTTTAAAAACACCAATTTAGTAAGGTTTAATTATGGAGTTTCCTTTCAGTTCAATGGGCTTAAGCCAAAGGGGAACAACTACTTCGTGTCCAGCGGCGACCAAACCATGTTGGAGGAATTTGAATATGATTTGGACAAGTCCAAATTCAGAATGGATAATTTGGTTTTTCCCGTTCATCTGGAATTTGGCCCCTCTCGTAAAAAGACGACCGATAAAACCATTCGGTATTCCCTACACAAACAATTTAGGCTTGGTTTGGGGGGGTACGCAGGATTTAATATTGGTAGTCGCCAAAAACTAAAATATAATAGGGATGGGAATCGGGTGAAGGATAAATTTAAAAGGGATTATAATACCAACGATTTTGTCTATGGGTTAAGTGCTTATACTGGGGTTGGTGAGGCATTGATTTATGTGAAGTATGATTTGAACCCTATTTTTAACAATGCCCTTGTAGAACAGCACAACATCTCTTTGGGCTTGCGATTTGATTTGTAAAACAGTGCGATTTTAGTTTTTTGGTCCTATGCTTAAGGTGGTTTGAATACTGTGTTGCATTTCTTCCGTAAATTCATCCTGGAAATAAGTTCTTTTACAATGGGAACAGCTAATGGTAGTATGGGTACCCACTTTAAAAAGGGAAATCCAAAACAGGTGGAAATAAGTTTTGCTTGTTACCGCTGTTAAGGTGTCCTTGTTTTCACAATAGGGACAAGCAACGTTTTGAAGCAATGTTGAAGTTGTTTTTCCGGGTTTGGTTCCTAGAAATAATATCATTTCCTATTTGTTTATACTTCTAAATGAAAATCGCAATTTAATTAATATTTATGTTATAAGCATGGCTTTTCCTTTTTTCAACAGCCCCTAAAGTACTATCTTTAGCCTGCTTAAAAATGTAAAGATTGATTTCGAAATCCACCATAGACAAAGTATATGAAACGGCCCGTTTGGAGGAGGTGATCGGGGATTTTGTGCAATTAAAGAAATCGGGCTCCAACTTCAAGGGATTAAGTCCGTTTACGGATGAGCGCAGCCCCAGTTTCATGGTTTCGCCAGTAAAACAGATATGGAAGGATTTTAGTAGCGGCAAGGGAGGGAACGTTGTAGCCTTTCTTATGGAGCACGAACACTTTTCATATCCGGAGGCTATTAAATATTTGGCCAGAAAGTATAATATTGAAATCGAGGAGACCGAGCTGAGCAACGAGCAAAAAGAGCAGACCAATGAACGTGAAAGTATGTATTTGGTTTCCGAATATGCACAAAAATACTTTTCGGAGGTTTTGTGGGAAAGGGAACAGGGCAAGGCTATTGGTTTAAGCTATTTTAAGGAACGTGGATTTACGGATGATACCATAAGGAAGTTTGATCTGGGCTATTGTCTGGATCAATGGGACGGTTTTACCAAAGCCGCCCTTGGTAAGGGATATCAATTGGATTATTTGGAGAAAACAGGCCTTACCATTGTCAAGGAAGATGCTGCCGATAGGGATAACAAAAAGACTTTTGATCGTTTTAAAGGGCGTGTAATGTTTCCTATACACAGTATGAGCGGTAGGGTACTCGGTTTTGGAGGTAGAATATTGACCAATGATAAAAAGGCAGCCAAGTACTTAAACTCTCCTGAAAGCGACATCTACCACAAAAGCAAGGTGTTGTACGGTATCTACTTTGCAAAACAGGCCATTGCCAAGGAAGATAATTGTTACTTGGTAGAAGGATATACGGATGTTATTCAGATGTACCAACGCGGTATTCACAATGTAGTCTCTTCCAGTGGAACGGCCTTGACCTCAGATCAGATCAGATTGATCAATAGGCTCACCAAGAATATAACGGTTTTGTTCGATGGGGATGCAGCAGGGTTACGGGCATCCCTCAGGGGGATAGACCTCATCCTGGAACAGGGAATGAACGTAAAGGTGTGTACTTTTCCTGAAGGGGAAGACCCGGATAGTTTTTCCAAGAACAATGATTATGAGGATGTAGTATTATATCTTCAAGAAAATTCAAAAGACTTTATTCAATTCAAGGCATCCCTGTTGGTAGAGGAAGCGGCTAACGACCCTATTAAAAGGGCCGATACGGTAAGGGATATAGTTAACAGCATCTCTAAGATTCCGGATAGGATACAAAAGGAAATATATATACAGGAGTGTGCGCAGATTATGAATATTTCCGAGGCTGTTCTGTTCAACACCCTAGCTCAGATTGGAAAAAAAGATGTAGCGGACGCCAATAAAAAGGTGAAACAGGAGCAACAGGCTTTTGACGTGGTAAAAAACGAACCTTTACGGCAAAAGGTAGACGTACAATATGAACTGGAACGTAAGATCATAGAGATGTTGCTGCTGTATGGGGATTTGGAGCAACAATTTGAGGACCTGGTTTTAAAGGAAAATGAAAAGGGCGATTTGGAACTGGAGCCCGAGTCCTTGGATGCCAAAGTATACGAAAAGATTTACCTGGATCTCCAAGATGATGAAATTGAGCTGGCAAATGAGCAGTTCAGAAATATCTACTATAGATTGATGGAAGACCTGAATGAGAAGGAAATGTTTTCCATTACCACTTTTATAGCAAATTTGGACCAAGAGCTGGCATCGGAAATTTCCTCTATTTTAATGGAAGAGGAAAAGTACGTTCTGCATCAGTGGGAGCGAAAGGATATATATCCAAAAGATAAAAAAGTAGGCATTTCCCAGTTGGTGAGCGAAACTATTTTAACCCTGCGATGCTATTTGATCAAAAAGAGGATAGGCTCCCTTCAGGAAAATACCTTGAATAATCAGGAAGGAAATACGGAAATCATGGAAGAGATTATGAACTATATACAGCTGAATGTATTGTTGAACAAAAAACTTAACAGGGTTCTTTCTTAAGTATAAGGAATACAATAAAAAAAAGACGGAAGTCCTATAAGGTAGGCAAACCGTCTTTTTTGTTCTTGATTGGTTATATTATATCTAGTACAGTTCCAGAGCTTTGGCCTGCTGTAGTAAATCCACTAAGTTGTCAACATTTAGTTTACGCATTAAACGTGCCTTATAGGTGCTAACGGTTTTTTCATTGAGATCAAGGCCCAATGCTACTTCCTTATTTCGCTTCCCGCTTGCCAAGAGTTTAAGGACTTCAACTTCCCTAGTGGAAAGCTTTCTAAAGAACCTTCTTGGTTTTTGTGTGCCTTCATCAAAGGCAAGACGTTGCGCCAGTTCGTTGGTAATAAACATATTGCCTTCGCTAACTTTTCTTATAGCACTGATAATATAATCTATATCCGATGTTTTGGACAAGTAGCCAAAGGCTCCGGCACGGATGGTACTTAGTGCATAAACATCCTCAGACTGACCGCTGTAGATCAAAACTCGAATATTGGGATACTCCTTTTTTATTCTTCTAAGGGTTGCAATACCATTAATTTCGGGGATGTCCATTTCCAATAGAATTACGTCTGGGGTAAAAAGCTCCAGTTTTTTGAATAATTCCGTGGTTGTAGATGCATCGGCGATTACTTGAATATCGGAAACCGACTCCAAGACTTGTTTTACACCCATCCGAACTATAGGATGATTATCAGCAATTAATATTTTGATCATTTTAGGTTATTTTTCTAGATTTCAACATCAATAATCATGTCTAAAAATACTGACATGCAATGTAGGGTTAAAATATCTAATTGAATAAGCAAAGCTTGATTTTTTTAATGAATATTAAAAATTTTTGCATGTTTTTTCGATTTAATCACTTGGTTCTTAGGTGAGAGGTTCATTTTAGCGAATTTGGTATTTCGCAAACGGGAATAGGAACCATCTTATGTTTGTTTGCGCGGTTAAATCTTTTGTAAATCTGAAAAACTTCTTTTTGCCTATCGGAAAAATCCGTATCCAGTTTTCCTTTTTCTTCCATTTGCATGGCCCATTCCAATTCTGGATAGCTAGCTCCTATTTGGTCTTCGTCGGTTCTGTCATCGCCCCACAGGCCATCTGTAGGCGCAGCCTTTATAATGTCCTCATTAATACCAAGGAACTTGGCAATTTCGTATACTTCGGTTTTAAGTAGATCGGCGATCGGACTTAAGTCTACACCGCCATCCCCGTATTTGGTGTAGAAGCCAACGCCAAAATCTTCCACCTTATTACCGGTTCCTGCCACCAATAGTTTGTTCAATGCGGCAAAGTAATATAAGGTGGTCATCCTCAACCTGGCCCTGGTATTCGCCAAGGACATAAATCGGTCTTCCTCATTTTCAACGGCAGGCAGTGCCTCCACCAAACTATTAAAAGTGGGCGTAAGGTTTACCTCCAGTCTTTCAACATTGGGATATTGCTTTTTAAGCCATTTAATATGGTTGGATGCACGGGTAACTTGGTTTTCGGCCTGATGAATGGGCATTTCCAGACATAAAAGTTGTAGGCCGGTTCTGGCACATAGGGTTGAAGTTACCGCAGAATCTATACCTCCCGAAATTCCTATTGTAAATCCTTTTATATTTGCATTATTGGCATAATCCCGTAACCAGGTCACAATATAGTCTATAACTTTTTCGGTCTGCATCTGAACAATTTATAAGGTTTAAAAACTTAACTTTGCACGGTAAAAATAAAGCCTAGAATTTAATATTTAAAACATTAACCCAATTACTTTAGCATGCGAAAGGTACTTTTACTCATTTTTCTTCCAATTTTTATTTTTTGCAGTTGTGAGGGTAGCGATAAAGTGGCCGATGAGGTTGCTAAAATAAACGTGGATGTAAAGGTTTTTCGGTTCGATAGGGAATTTGCCCAAGCGGAGCCTGGGGATATTCCGATTTTAAAAGAAAAGTACCCATATCTTTTTCCTGCGATGTATTCGGATAGTGTTTGGGTAGCCAAATTGCAGGATTCCCTGCAATTGGAAGTTATGGAGGAGGTAGGGAAGTCCTTTCCCGACTTTGTAAGTGAAAAGGAAGATGTAGAGTGGTTGTTTAGGTATATAAAATATTATTTCCCGGATTATACGGTACCAAAGGTTGTTACGGTTACCTCGGAAGTGGATTACAACAACAGGATAATTTTAACGGATAGCCTACTTCTTATTGGTCTCGATAATTATTTGGGAAGTTCCCATAAGTTTTATCAGGGTATTTCCAAATATATCGCCAACGATTTGGATAAACAATATATGACCCGGGATATGGCAAGCGCGTTTGCCAAAACAGTGGTAGTGCAACCACGTGACCGCACTTTTTTGTCACAACTTGTTTATTACGGGAAAGAGCTGTATTTAATGCAGCAGCTTATGCCTCGGAAAAATGAAGCGGTCATAATTGGTTATGCCCCGGAGGAACTGGAATGGGCGAATGTCAACGAAGAACAGATTTGGCGTTATTTCATAGAACGCGAATTGTTGTACAGTACCAATAGTAAATTGGGGCCAAAATTTTTGGACCCGGCCCCTTTTTCCAAGTTTGAACTGGAATTGGATAATGAATCTCCAGGTAAAATAGGGCGTTATATTGGCTGGCAAATAGTAAAAGCCTTCATGGGCAATAATAATATTACCTTACAGGAAATGTTGAACTTACCTGAAGAGGAATTGTTTAAAAGATCGGGATATAAGCCCAGAAAACTGTAGAAGATCAAACATATCAAAAAAAGTAATGGCAAAACTACATACATCAGAAATTACATTAAAAGTTGGATTGGATGAGAATAGGGTTCCTGAGGAATTGACATGGTCTGCCCAGGATGGTGGTATAGATAATGAAAAAGCCAAAGCAATGCTCCTGTCCGTATGGGATAGTAAAAACCAGGAATCATTAAAGATTGATCTATGGACAAAGGATATGCCGGTCGATGAAATGAAAGTGTTTTTTCATCAAACATTGGTTTCCCTGTCCGATACTTTCATGAAGGCTACCCAAGATGAAAAAATGACGGCAACGATGAAAGATTTTTGCGATTATTTTGCCGAAAAATTGGAGTTGAAAAAGTAAGTGGCATATGGGTTGTTTACCCTTCCCGGTGTTTTCAAGCACTATTCCATTAAGTATTTTAGATGTTGGCCGACTAAGTTGGTAACAACAATTCTTAATTTAAAATGATGGATGGTAATCAAGCGGAGCGACTTGTGTTCGTGTATAATGCCAATTCCGGATATGGCAATGCCCTTTTGGACAGTATCCATAAAACCTTGGATCCCAATTCGTACGATTGTAAGCTGTGCGCCATAACCTATGGCTTTTTTTCCGAAAATAAGAAATGGAAGGAATTTAGGCGGCATGCCGGTGTGGATATGGAATTTCTTCACAGGGACGAGTTTAAAAAACGGTATTCGCAAGAAAAACAGAACAAAGAAGCCTTTCCGCAGGTGTTCTTTTTAAAAGCGGGTAAACTTACAGGGTTTATACGTAAAGCGGAGATCAATGCCATGGAAAGTCAGGAGGATCTTATTCTGACCGTTCAGACCAAGTTGGCACAAATAAAGACATCGGTAAACGCCAAGTAAATCTAGGTTACTGTCTTGAAGAAGTTGGTATTTAATTCATCAATAAAACCGAGCAATTCTTCTTGGCCCATGCCATTGCTGGAGGAGGTAACAAAATAATTGGGGGCCTCTTCCCAAACTCCATCCAATAATTCCTTAATATAGGCATTGACGTGATTTTCTATGGCCTTTGGTTTCAATTTATCCGCCTTGGTGAAAATCATACAAAAAGGAATCTGGTTTTCCCCCATCCATTCCAAAAATTCCATGTCCACTTTTTGGGGTTCATGTCTTATATCGATCAGAACAAATGCACATACCAATTGCTGACGCTCAATAAAGTAATCGGTGATATATTTTTGAAAGGTTTTTTTGTCTTTTTTGGATACACGGGCATAGCCATAGCCGGGTAAATCTACCAAAAACCAATTTTCGTTTATTTTAAAATGGTTTATAAGCTGTGTCTTTCCAGGTCTGCCCGAAGTTTTGGCCAAATTTTTTCTCTGGGTCAGCATGTTGATCAAGGAGGACTTGCCAACATTGGAGCGACCAATAAATGCATATTCCGGCAAATGGTCCTTAGGGCAATTTGCTACGTTGGAATTGCTCATAACAAAGTCGGCCGACTTAATTTTCATTGGTTCGCTTTTATAGGTTATTGGTATTGACTGGTTTAGAAATTTCGTTTCTGCAGCCAGGCGTCCAGGACAGTGTTGAATTCCTCAGGATGTTCCATCATTGGGGCATGCCCGCACTTCTCTATCCAGTACAAATCGGAATCAGGAAGCAGTGAATGGAATTCTTCAGCTACATTGGGAGGCGTTACACTGTCGTTTTTTCCCCATATAATACAGGTAGGGGTCAACATATGTGGCAAATCTTTGGACATGTTGTGCCTAATGGCACTTTTTGCGATGGCCAGCGTTTTTACCAGCTTAATACGATCGTTTACCGTAGCAAATACTTCGTCCACAATTTCCTTGGTAGCTACTTCAGGATCATAAAATACGTCCTGGGCTTTCTTTTTAATAAATTCATAGTCGCCACGCTTGGGATAACCATCTCCCATGGCACTTTCGTATAGTCCGGAACTACCTGTGATGACTAGTGCCTTTACTTTTTTGGGGTACAATTTTGTGTGGAGGAGACCAATATGTCCCCCTAGGGAATTCCCCAGTAGAATTACATCTTTAAGGCCTTTGTGTTCTATAAACCCTTCCAGGAATTTGGCAAAGCTCTTTACGTTTGTTTTTAGCAAAGGCATGTCGTAAATAGGAAGCTCGGGCACCAATACCTTATAGCCTTTGGGTGGAAAATAATTCATGACCCCGTGAAAATTACTCAATCCCCCCATAAGACCGTGTAATATTATAATAGGCGTTCCTTCGCCCATTTCAATATATCGGTATTTCCCCTCTTTAATTATCTTTTTTTCCATTAAGGATAGCTTCTGATCTTAGTTGGCAAATATAGGCATTTCATTATTATGCAAGTATAGACAAGTTTTAGGAACGGTGATATTTAATGATAAATTTTTTGTTGAAAGTTTTGTTGCTGTGGTGGCTCGGTGGAATTTTTAAGGCGTAATTGGGTGTCATTGGTCGATAAAGTAGGTATTTTATTAACAAAGTGGTATTTTGTGGTAAATTGTGGTAATAATTTCTATATATTTGAGTTATTAAATTAAAAACCAGCTACTTTAAGTGATTAATTTCATAGGAACATATGATTGTAAGGCCGATTCTAAGGGAAGGGTGATGCTTCCTGTGGCGCTCAAAAATCAGATGTCTCCCGTAATTAATGATGGTTTTGTGGTAAAGCGTTCGGTTTTTCAACCCTGTTTGGAATTGTATCCCATGGCAGAGTGGAATTTACTGATGCAAAAAATGAACAAAAAGAACCGGTTCAAGAAAAAGAACAACGATTTCATAAGAAGGTTTTCTGCCGGGGTAAAGGTGGTGGAGATAGATGCTACCGGTAGGTTGTTGATTCCGAAAAATTTGGTGGATGTTGCTGGAATTACAAAAGAGGTGGTGTTGAGTTCGGCAATTAACATTGTTGAGATTTGGGATAAGGACAATTATGAAAAGGTATTGGAGGAAACAGCCGAGGACTTTGCAAGTTTGGCCGAGGAAGTAATGGGGGACGACGATGATGATCTATCATAACCCAGTATTGCTGACGGAGTCCGTTGAGGGGCTAAATATAAAACAGGATGGAGTTTATGTGGACGTGACCTTTGGCGGAGGCGGACACTCCAAGGAGATATTGAAAAGGCTGGGGGAGAATGGAAGACTGTTGGCATTTGATCAGGATGAGGATGCATTGCCCAATGCAATTGATGATGGGCGATTTCAGTTGATCAATGAAAATTTTAGATATATAAAACAATTTTTGAAGTTCTATGGCATAAGGAAAGTGGATGGGATTTTGGCCGATTTTGGCGTGTCGTCCCATCAATTTGATCAGGCGGAGAGAGGATTTTCTACCCGTTTTGATGCCGATCTGGATATGCGGATGAGCAAAAAGAACCAGATATCGGCCTTTGATGTGGTAAATGTTTATGGGTATGATGAGTTGAGGAGGGTGCTTTTTGAGTATGGAGACCTGCGAAATGCCAATGCAATGGCAAAAACCATTATCGGGCAGCGGGAAAATACACCGATAAGAACTACCGATCAATTGAAAGAAGTGCTTGGGCAGTATTTACCAAAGCATAGGGAGCATAAGATTTTGGCACAGATCTATCAGGCTATAAGGATAGAAGTGAACCAGGAAATACAAGTGATTAAGGAGTTTTTGGAACAGGTGCCGGAATTGTTGAACGAAGGGGGGAGGTTGAGCGTAATAAGTTACCATTCCTTGGAAGATAGACTGGTGAAAAGGTTTATTAGGGCAGGACAGTTTGAAGGGGAGCCGGAAAAGGATTTTTACGGTAACATAGAAGTTCCTTTAAAAAAGGTTGGAGGTTTGGTGGTTCCTTCCAAGGAGGAAATAAAGTTGAACAATAGGGCTAGGAGTGCCAAGCTAAGAATTGCGGAGCGGGTTTGAGATCGAAATATGGCATAAATGGATTGTTCGCAATAGCATGAGCAGTAATGCAATAGTATAAGAAGGTATAAAGTTGGATAATTTTTGAGTAATGAAAAACGGGATATTGGATATTTTAAAAGGAAAGTTTTTGGTGAGCGGAGGAGCTCCCAAGAACTGGATGTTTATCATTTATGTTTCCTTTTTGGCAACGGTGATGATTGCCAGTTCCCATAGTGCCGATGGAAAGGTTCATAAAATTGCTGCCCTTGACGAACAGGTTAAGGAATTGAGAAGTGAGTTTGTGGATGTGCGGTCCGATATGCAGGAGTTAAAACTGGAGTCCACTGTATTGAGAATTTTGGAGCAAGATGGCTTATTTCCGTCTGAAACTCCCCCAAAAAAAATAAAAGTTAAAACCGAAACCGAACAATAGTGCCTGTAACGGAAAAAAACATATTGACCAGATTATATATTGTGGCGGGATTCCTTTTCCTGTTCGCAATTGCCGTTTTGGTCAAATTGGTCAGTATACAGATGGTGGAAGGGGAGAAGTATCGAAAACTGGCTATGGACCGTACGGAGAAAATGTTCACCATTGCTCCCAAAAGGGGCAATCTATACTCTGATGATGGTAGTTTGTTGGCAACCTCGGTTTCAAGATATACTATTCGGTTTGATGCGGAAACAGTTGGGAAAAGGGATTTTGAGGAGAATGTTAAGCCCTTGTCCGAGGCCTTGGCCAAATTGTTGGGCAATTCGTCTTCCCATTATCAGCAATTGTTGAGAAAAGCGAAAGCCAATAAGAATAGATACGCCTTGATCGCCAGAAATCTGGATTATTCGGAATATGTCGCCGTAAAACAATTTCCGCTTTTCAATAAAGGTCCGTATAAAGGAGGCCTTATTATAGAGCAGAAAATTGTACGTGAGCATCCCTTGGGGAAGATTGCGGAGCGGAGTGTTGGGTATGAAAGGGTAGATGAGGACGGGTACTATACCAGGGTTGGTTTGGAAGGGGCCTTTGGACAATATCTGAGAGGAGTGGAAGGTAAGAGGTTAAAGCAAAAAATAGCCAAAGGACAATGGAAGCCTATTGGTTGGGATAATATTGTAGAGCCCAAAGATGGTTATGATGTAGTTTCCACCATCGATATTAATATACAGGATATTGCTCATCATGCCCTATTGGGGCAGTTGGAAAAATATAACGCGGAACATGGCTGCGTAATCGTAATGGAAACCAGGACGGGGGAGGTCAAGGCCATTTCCAATTTGGGAAGAACAAGCGAAGGTAAATATTATGAGCGACTGAATTATGCCATTGGGGAGTCCCATGAGCCTGGATCAACTTTTAAGTTAATGTCCATGGTGGTAGCCTTGGAAGATAAGGTTATAGATACCAATACCGTCATTGATACCGAAAAGGGAACCTTTAAGGTCTATAACAGGACCGTTAGGGATTCCAAGCACGGTGGTTATGGTAAAATAACTGCTGCCAAGGCATTTGAGGTGTCTTCCAATACCGCTTTTGCAAAAATCATCAATAACAATTATAAGGACAATCCGGAAAAATTTGTCAACCGTCTAATGAATATGAACCTTCATAGGGAATTGGGATTGCCGATCAATGGGGAGGGGACCCCGGTAATCCGATATCCTGGGGATAAAGGTTGGTCCGGTGTTTCCTTGGCATGGATGTCCCATGGGTATGAAGTTTCGCTTACGCCTTTGCAGACCCTAACTTTTTACAATGCCATTGCCAATGACGGGGAAATGTTGAAGCCCAGGCTTATAAAAGCGGTGAAGGAGTGGGATAAGACCATTTTGAAATTTGAGAAAGAGGTTATCAATCCCTCTATCTGTTCCAAGGAAACAGCGCACAAGGTGCAACAACTGCTGAAAAATGTTGTGGAAAAAAAGCACGGTACCGGGCATGGGCTGTATTCGCCCAATTTTTCCATGGCAGGAAAAACAGGAACCACACAGAAGAATTATGTCTCCAAAGATCCGGAGGTCATGAAATATATTTCCACATTTGCGGGTTACTTTCCTGCGGACGATCCTAAATATTCTTGTATTGTGGTAATTCATGAGCCGGACAAAAGTGTGGGTTATTATGGAGCCGATGTCTCGGGTCCGGTGTTCAAATCGGTTGCCCAAAAGATCTATGCAAGTTCTCCTTTAGTGGATGAGGTAGATGTTAATGATGTGGAAACCGAGCACTCGGAAGAAGACTTTCAACGATACTTTGCAGCTTCCAATAAAAAATATAATGAAGTCCCCAATGTAGAAGGCATGAGTGGAATGGATGCCGTATCGATCCTTGAAAACTTGGGAATAGAAGTGGAGGTGAAGGGGAACGGAAAGGTGAAGAAACAATCAATTGCCAAGGGAACAGATCTGAAAAAGGTTAATAAAATAGTATTGGTGCTATCATGAGGACGCTAAAGGACATATTGTACGGGGTTGGTCTATCTGCGGTAAGCGGATCTACCTCCATCATGGTGAACCATATCTGTTTTGATTCCCGAAAGGTTGGAAAGGACGATGTTTTTGTGGCTATAAAAGGTCTTGTTTCCGATGGCCATCAGTTCATTGAAATGGCCATTGAATCTGGAGCAACATCAATTGTCTGTGAAGAACTGCCCAAGAAGTTGGACGATGGGGTAACCTATGTAGAGGTTGATAACGGCAATAAAGCTTTGGCTATTATGGCATCCAATTTTTATGGTAATCCTTCCAAGAACTTAAGATTGGTGGGAGTTACTGGAACCAATGGGAAAACCACTGTTAGTAGTTTGCTTTATCAATTGTTCAAAAAGGCCGGTTTTAAGGTAGGATTGATATCCACCATAAAGATAATGGTAGATAATAAGGAATATGCCACCACCCATACCACTCCCGATGCCCTAGCAATCAATAAGCACCTGCAATTGATGAACGATGCAGGGGTAGAGTATTGCTTTATGGAGGTCAGTTCCCATGGAATACATCAAAAAAGAACGGAAGGCCTGGTATTTGAAGGAGCTATTTTTACCAATCTGTCCCACGATCATTTGGATTATCACAAAACTTTTGCAGAGTATAGGGATACTAAGAAGAAATTGTTCGACCAGTTGCCCAAAAAGGCGTTTGCACTTACCAACATCGATGATAAGAACGGCTTGGTAATGTTGCAGAATACCAGTGCTAAAAAGTATACCTATGCTTTAAAATCCTATGCCAATTATAGGGCCCAAATATTGGAAAATCAGTTCAATGGCCAATTGTTGAAGATCGATGACAATGAGGTTTGGTCCAAACTGATAGGGGATTTTAATGCCTATAATATGTTGGCAATTTACGCCACTGCGGATTTGTTGGGGTTGGAAAAATTGGAAATTCTTCGTCTGCTAAGCGAATTGGAAAATGTAGACGGAAGGTTTCAGCATTATATATCTAAAGAAAAAATTACAGCTATTGTTGATTATGCCCATACACCGGATGCCTTGAAAAATGTACTTGATACAATCAATACATTGAGGACTGGAAATGAAAATGTCATCACCGTCGTGGGGTGTGGTGGTGACAGAGATAAGTCTAAGCGTCCGGTTATGGGTCATATCGCAACAACATTGAGTAACAAGGTCATTTTTACCTCTGACAACCCCAGGTCGGAGTCGCCCACCATTATTATAGAGGAGATGGAAGCTGGTGTGGAAGCGCAAAATGTAAATAAAACACTGTCTATCGTCAACCGTAAGCAGGCAATTAAAACCGCCTGTCAATTGGCTGCCGCCCACGATATTATACTGGTTGCTGGCAAAGGCCACGAGACCTATCAGGAAACAAATGGGGTTAGGGAGGACTTCGATGATTATAAAATAGTGAAGGAGTTGTTGGTCAACTTAAATAAATAGAATGGAAGTCGCCAATATTAAAGAAAACAACAAAAAACAATAAACCCAAGAATGTTATACTATTTGTTCGAATATTTGGAAAAACACTATCAACTGCCAGGGGCAGGGCTTTTCCAATTTATAACGTTTAGGGCAGCAATTGCGGTTATGCTTTCGTTGTTGTTGGCAACAGTCTATGGAAAAAGAATAATTAATTATTTACGATATAAGCAAATTGGCGAAACCGTAAGGGATCTGGGCCTGGAAGGCCAAAAGCAAAAAGCGGGAACCCCTACCATGGGTGGGTTGATCATTATTATGTCCACCTTGATACCGGTACTATTGTTTGCGCGTTTCTTGGACAATATTTATGTCATCCTGTTGATAGTCACTACCATTTGGATGGGGATTATTGGATTTGTGGACGATTACATCAAAATTTTTAAAAAGGATAAGGAAGGATTAAAAGGAAGGTTCAAGGTAATGGGGCAGGTAATTTTGGGCCTTATGGTGGGTGCAACCTTATATTTCCATCCAGAGGTAACCATGAAAGAGCACGCTAGGACCGAAATTAGCCAGGACTATACGGTGCAGCAAGTACCTGGCAAGGAAATTAAATCTACCATGACCACCTTGCCATTTATTAAAAACAACGAGCTGGATTATGCCCGTTTTATTTCCTGGATGGGAGATGGCATGGAAGAATATGCCTGGCTGGTATTTATTCCCATAATCATAATTATTGTAACGGCAGTCTCCAACGGGGCAAATCTAACCGATGGTATAGACGGATTGGCTGCTGGGACTTCGGCTATTATCGTATTTACCCTGGGCATTTTTACCCTAGTTTCAGGTAACATTATCTTTTCGGATTATTTGGATATCATGTTTATTCCCAGAGTAGGGGAATTGGTGGTGTTTATCGCGGCCTTTGTAGGGGCCTTGGTAGGATTTCTTTGGTACAACGCCTATCCTGCGACCGTTTTTATGGGAGATACGGGAAGTTTGACCATTGGTGGGATAATTGCGGTTATCGCCATCATTATCCGAAAGGAATTGCTGATACCCGTTTTGTGCGGAATCTTTTTTGCAGAGTCTATTTCCGTGATGTTACAGGTGGGGTTCTTTAAGTATACCAAAAAGAGATTTGGAGAGGGGAAAAGAATTTTTCTAATGGCACCACTGCATCATCATTACCAGAAAAAAGGATACCACGAAAGTAAAATCGTGACCAGGTTTTGGGTTGTTGGAATTCTGTTGGCGGTAATAACGATTGTAACCTTAAAGGTGCGTTAGAATGAAGCGTTTGGTTGTCTTGGGAGGTGGAGAAAGTGGTGTTGGAACGGCTATTTTGGGTAAAAAGGAAGGGTTTCAAGTTTTTGTCTCCGATAAGGGCGTCATAAAAGAGGAATATAAAAAAGTTCTTGAACATTTTGAGATTGATTGGGAAGAACAGCAACATACTGAGGTGCAAATTTTGAATGCCGATCTGGTCATGAAAAGTCCCGGCATCCCGGATACGGTTCCCTTGGTGTTAAAGCTCAAGGAGTTGGGAATTCCCATTATTTCCGAAATAGAGTTTGCCTCAAGGTATACTGGGGCAACCATTATTGGGATTACCGGTAGTAATGGAAAGACCACCACTACCATGCTGACGAACCACATTTTGAAAGAAGCTGGGTTGGCTGTGGGAATGGCAGGGAATATTGGAGATAGTTATGCAAGAATGGTTGCAGAAAGGGACCTTGATTACTATGTGTTGGAGATAAGTAGTTTTCAATTGGACGGGATAGTGGATTTTAAGCCGCACATCGCCATCCTTACCAATATAACTCCAGATCATCTGGATAGGTATGGGTACAAATTTGAAAATTATATAGCGTCCAAGTTTAGAATAGCTAAAAACCAGACCAAGGAAGATTATTTAATATACGATGCCGATGATGACGTAATAGTTCAGTGGTTGCAAAAGAACCCGATCCAATCAAGATTACTGCCCTTTTCCATTAAAAGGAAATTGGAGGAAGGGGCATATTTAGAGAATGAAAAAATAATTATTAAGATACATAATAACACTATAGAGATGAGTACAGATGCTTTGGCTTTGGAAGGAAAACATAACGTAAAGAATACCATGGCTGCCATTACCGCGGCTAAATTAATTAGCATTAGAAAGGAGACTATACGCAGAAGTATAGAAAATTTTCAAGGAGCGGAACATAGGTTGGAAAAGGTACTTAAAATTCATCATGTTCAGTATATAAACGATTCCAAAGCTACCAATGTAAATGCTACCTATTACGCTTTGGACAGTATGAAAACCCCTACAGTGTGGATTGTAGGAGGGGTGGATAAAGGAAATGAATACAAGGAGTTAATGCCTTTGGTCCGTGAAAAGGTGAAGGCTATTATCTGTTTGGGGATGGATAATTCAAAAATAAAGGATGCTTTTGGAAACGTAGTGGACCTTGTTGTGGAAACATTTGCAATGGACGAGGCTGTGAAGGTAGCCTATAAGATAGCGGAACGGGGAGATACGGTTTTGCTTTCGCCGGCATGTGCCAGTTTCGATTTGTTCCAAAATTATGAAGATAGGGGAAATCAGTTTAAAGCAGCAATTAAAAAATTATAAGAGGTGTTCGGATTCTTAAACAAAATTAATGGAGATAAAGCTATTTGGGCAGTGGTTGCCCTTTTGGCCTTATTTTCGTTTTTGCCTGTTTATAGTGCCAGCAGTAACTTGGTATATGTGGTGGGCAATGGCACTGCCATTGGTTACCTGGTAAAACATGCCATACTTCTCTTAATGGGATTTGGAATTATTTACGGGGTTCACCGTATTCCCACGCACTTTTTTAAGGGATTATCCTTGATTGCAATGCCCGTGGTACTGCTTTTATTGCTTTATACGCTTGCGCAAGGACAGGTCATAGGTGGGGCCAATGCCAGTAGGTGGATACGTATTCCCATTGTTGGGTTTACATTTCAAACATCCAACTTGGCAGCGGTAGTTTTAATGATCTACGTGGCAAGGTATTTAACAAAAATAAAGGATAGGACCATAACATTTAAAGAGAGTATTCTGCCTCTTTGGTTGCCGGTTTTTTTAGTGGTAGTGCTAATATTACCTGCAAATTTTTCAACGGCCGGGATTATATTCTCCATGGTGTTATTGCTCTGTTTTATAGGAGGGTATCCCTTTAAATACCTGTTGGGTATCGTTGGGGCCGGGATATTGAGTCTTACGCTGTTTATTTTGACAGCCAAGGCAGTGCCGGATTTATTTCCGAATAGGGTGGATACTTGGATGAGCAGAATAGAAAGCTTTTCCAACCCGGAGGATACGGAGGCCGATTATCAAATAGAGAGGGCCAAAATTGCCATTGCAACGGGCGGAATAGTGGGTAATGGCGCTGGAAAGAGCGTAATGAAGAATTTTTTGCCACAAAGTTCCTCGGATTTTATCTATGCCATTATTGTAGAGGAGTACGGACTTTTGGGAGGTTTTGTGCTGATGTTCTTCTATTTGTTGTTGCTTTTTAGAATTGTGGTTGTGGCCAATGGTAATGGAACCGTATTTGGAAAGCTTTTGGTTTTGGGGGTTGGACTTCCTATAGTGTTTCAGGCGTTGATCAATATGGCAGTGGCTGTGGAACTCTTTCCGGTTACCGGCCAGACCTTGCCTTTAATCAGTAGTGGAGGAACCTCAAGTTGGATGACCTGTTTGGCTATAGGAATTATTTTGAGTGCCAGCAACAAACAGGTGCAATCCGAATCGGAGGAAATTGATGAGACCAACCCTTTAGAAGTGTTAAGTGGGCAGTTATAGGTTTATATTATCGGGAGGAGGAACGGGCGGACATATTTATCCTGCCATTGCCATTGCAAATGAGTTGAAAGTGAGGTATCCCGATGCTGAATTTTTGTTCGTAGGGGCAAAAGATAGAATGGAAATGGAAAAGGTACCCCAGGCTGGGTACAAAATTGAAGGTTTGTGGATAAGTGGGTTGCAAAGGAAGCTCACTTTGAAAAATTTATTGTTTCCTTTTAAAGTGATAAGTAGTTTGATAAAAGCAGCAAACATAGTACGGAATTTTAAACCCCATGCCGTTGTGGGTACCGGTGGTTTTGCCAGTGGTCCCCTCTTGAAGGTGGCATCGGGAAAGGGAATTCCGTGTGTGTTGCAGGAACAGAATTCGTTTGCTGGGATGACCAATAAATTATTGGCGAACAAAGTGGCCAAAATATGTGTTGCCTATGATGGCATGGAGAAATTTTTTCCAAAAGATAAAATCGTAAAGACAGGTAATCCTGTACGGGGCGATTTGGTCTCAATGGTGGAAAATAAAGTTGGGGCCTTGGATTTCTTTGGATTGCAGAAGGGTAAGACCACATTGTTGGTCTTAGGAGGTAGTCTAGGCGCAAGACGTGTAAATGTGCTTATTGAACAGAGTCTGCCTTTTTTTCAGGAACAGGGAATTCAGGTTATTTGGCAAAGTGGCAAGCTCTATTATGAGGAATATAAGAAATATGAAAGTGCGGATGTCAAGGTAGTTGCCTTCCTAGATCGGATGGATTTAGCCTATGGGGCAGCAGATATTATTATATCCAGGGCAGGGGCAGGTTCGGTTTCCGAGCTATGTATCGTGGGCAAGCCCGTGATATTTATCCCTTCCCCAAATGTGGCGGAGGACCATCAAACAAAAAATGCGAATTCCTTGGTAGAAAAGGATGCAGCCATAATGGTCAAAGAGGTAGAGTTGGATGTTGAGTTTGAAAAGGTCTTTACGGATTTGATACACAACAAGACCTTGAGCAATATGTTGGGGGCCAATATCAAGAATTTGGCTATGCCCAATGCTACCAGGGAGATTGTAAATGAAATAGAAAAATTATTGGTGCAACAATAAGAAAATGGGTATAAAAGAAATACATAACGTCTACTTTATAGGTATTGGAGGTATTGGTATGTCTGCCCTTGCGCGATATTTTAAATTTATAGGTAAGAATGTGGCGGGTTATGATAAGACCGAAACTCCGCTTACACAGGATTTGGTGGATTTGGGTATCCATGTGCATTATGTGGATCGTTTGGAATTGGTTTCCAAGGCGTACTTGGATCCCCGCAATACCTTAGTGGTGTATACCCCAGCCGTACCTAATGATCACGGGGAGTATAATTATTTCATGGACCATGGCTTTCAAGTGAAAAAGCGCTCCGAGGTTTTGGGATTGATTACCAGTGATACCTTTTGCTTTGCAGTTGCCGGCACTCATGGCAAGACAACTACTTCTTGTATTCTGGCTCATTTATTGAAAGAGACCGGGACACCCATTACGGCTTTCTTAGGAGGGATTTCGGAAGACTTTAATAGCAATTTTTTGTTGGAAGGTTCGGAATATTCGGTGGTAGAGGCGGATGAATTTGACCGCTCCTTTCTTCGGTTATCGCCAAATGTGGCTTGTATTACTTCAATGGATGCAGATCACTTGGATATATATGGCAACAGTGGGGAGCTTCAAAAGTCGTTTGCAGATTTTGTAAAACGAATAAAGCCAAATGGGAAGCTGTTTGTTCGCAATGGTTTGCCTTTAGAGGGAATCACTTACGGTATTGAGGATGGTTCCGATTATTGTATCAGAAACATTAAAATTGATCAGGGCACCTATATTTTTGATTTGGACTCTCCGGAGGCCAATCTTAAATCGGTCAGGTTTAATAAACCGGGTAGGCATAACCTGCTCAATGGTCTGGTGGCTTATGCCATGGCAATTCAGGCCGGTTCGTCGCCAATAGGTTTGGCCGGGGCGTTGGCTACTTTTAAAGGGGTGCAAAGACGTTTTTCCTACCAGATAAGGAATTCCGATTTTGTGTTCATAGATGATTATGCACATCATCCAACGGAATTGGATGCTGCATTCCAGGCAGTTTCCGAAATGCATCCCGGTAAAAATGTATTGGCCGTTTTTCAGCCGCATTTGTTTTCCCGAACAAGGGATTTTGTGGATGAATTTGCAAGAAGTCTGTCCAATTTTCCGAGTCTGTTGCTGTTGGATATTTATCCGGCCAGGGAAAAACCAATTGAAGGGGTTACCTCGCAATGGCTGTTGGATAAAATTACATGTCCAAAGAAAAAATTAATTGAAAAGTCAGAGTTGATTTCAGAAATAATGGCCCAAGCCCCCGATGTTTTAATAACCTTGGGAGCTGGAGATATTGGATTGGAAGTGCCCAAAATTAAAAGGGAATTAAATCTTGTCCATAACAAACAATAAAAATAATAGAAATGAAAATTAATTGGAATTTCATAAAATTCGGGGCTTTGTTACTTGTGGTTACGGGTCTTTATGCATTTTCCAGTACTAGGAACAAGCATAAAAAAGTAGATAATATTGAAATTGTTTTTGTCGGGGACCAGAATCTTTACATGACCCAGGAAACGGTTAATAAATTGTTAATACAAAATTCTGGAGACCTTAGAAACCTGCCCAAAGAAGATATAGTTTTGAATACTATAGAAAAAGCTATCGAGGCTAATGAAATGGTGAAAAAAGCCCAAGTTTACCTTACGGTAAACGGGGATCTAGTGGCTAAAGTCATACAGCGTAAACCAATCGGAAGAGTTGAGGGAGTTGCAAAATTTTATATAGATGAGGATGGGAAACGTATGCCATTTTCTAAATACCATTCCGCGAGGGTACCAATAATTACAGGAATAATAACCAATAAAAGTACGGAGGGAGTGTACGAGATTTTGACTTATATAAATTCTGATGAATTTTTGAGAAAGAATATAATTGGCGTTCATATTACAGAGGAGGAAAAGTATCAATTGAAGTTTAGAATGGAGGATTTTGTGGTGGATTTGGGACATGTGGAAGAATTGGAGAAAAAGTTCAGCAATTTTAAAGCTTTTTATACGAAGGCGAATAAGGATAAAACGTTGAACGATTATAACAGGGTGAGTTTAGAATTTAATAACCAAGTAGTGTGCACCAAAATTTAAGATATGGAACAAGGTAATTATTCAGTGGGGTTGGATATTGGAACCACCAAAATTGTAGCCATTATTGGTAAGGAAAATGAGTATGGCAAGATTGAAATCTTGGGTATTGGCAGATCTAAAAGTTTGGGTGTACACCGCGGGGTGGTCAATAATATTACACAGACCATTAAGTCGATCCAACAAGCTGTAGAACTGGCGGAAGGCAATTCCGGTCTCAAGATCAGTTCGGTGGTAGTGGGTATTGCAGGACAGCATATAAGAAGTTTACAACATAGCGATTATATAACTAGGGCCAAATCTGAAGAAGTCATCAATGAGGATGATGTGGAAAAGCTTTGTAACCAGGTTTATAAATTGGTGATGCTTCCTGGGGAGGAGATTATACATGTCCTACCACAGGAATTCAAGGTAGATGGACAGGCCGAGATAAAACAGCCTATGGGGATGTATGGGGGAAGGCTTGAAGCTAATTTCCATGTAGTTGTAGGCCAAGTCTCCTCTATCCGCAATGTGGGGAGATGTATAAAGAGTGCGGGACTGGACCTTGGTAATATAACCTTGGAACCATTGGCATCGGCCAATGCAGTTTTAAGTCAGGAAGAAAAAGAGGCAGGTGTAGCGCTGATAGATATAGGCGGGGGTACCACGGATTTGGCCATTTTTAAGGATGGAATTATACGTCATACCGCTGTAATTCCTTTTGGAGGCAATGTAATTACCGAAGATATCAAGGAAGGTTGCTCCATTATTGAAAAGCAGGCAGAGCTTTTAAAGATCAAGTTTGGTTCGGCTTGGCCTGGGGAAAACAAGGACAATGAAATTGTTTCCATCCCTGGATTGAGAGGACGTGAGCCAAAGGAGATTACGTTGAAAAACCTTTCCAAGATTATTCATGCCCGGGTGGTGGAAATCGTAGAACAGGTGTATGTTGAGATCAAAAATTATGGTCACGACGAACAAAAGAAAAAATTGATTGCGGGAATTGTACTTACGGGTGGTGGGAGCCAGTTGAAACATTTGAAGCAATTGGTAGAGTATATAACCGGAATGGACACTAGGATCGGTTACCCAAATGAGCATTTGGCAGGTGATTCGGATGAGGAAATAGCCAGTCCGTTATATGCCACGGCGGTGGGACTGTTGATGAATGCTGTGCAGAACAAGGCCAAAGTAAGTGAGGCGCGTCAAGAAGTCGCGGATAAGGAAGATGATCACGGAGTTTTTACGGGGGAAGAACACACCCACACCAAAACGGCTCCAAAAAGGGAGCGTAAATCTATTTTCGATAAATGGTCCGAGAAATTGAAGGATTTCTTGGATAATGCGGAATAGATTATAAAATAGAAAAGTATAGTAAACCAGTAAAATAGAAAATATGAGCAAGAACACTGAATTTGAAAGTATTTCCTTTGATTTACCCAAAAATCAGAGTAACGTAATAAAAGTCATAGGTGTTGGCGGTGGCGGTAGCAATGCCATAAATCACATGTTCCAGGCCGGTATCAACGGTGTGGATTTTGTGATTTGTAATACCGATTCACAAGCACTTCAAAATAGTCCCGTCCCCAATAAGATACAATTGGGGGTTTCATTGACGGAAGGATTGGGCGCTGGTGCCAATCCTGAAGTAGGGGAACAGGCCGCTATTGAAAGTATGGAAGAGATCAAGCAAATGCTCGATACTACCACAAAGATGATTTTTATTACTGCCGGTATGGGCGGGGGAACAGGTACTGGTGCTGCCCCTGTCATTGCAAAAATGGCAAAGGAAATGGATGTTCTTACAGTGGGGATCGTTACCATGCCCTTTCAATTTGAAGGTAAAATGCGTTGCCAACAGGCTCAGTTGGGAATAGAAAAATTACGTGCCAATGTAGATTCCTTAATTGTCATCAATAACAATAAATTAAGGGAAGTATATGGTAATTTGGGTTTCAAAGCTGGTTTTTCCAAAGCGGATGAAGTGTTGGCTACGGCCGCTCGTGGTATTGCAGAAGTAATTACACATCACTATACACAGAACATAGATTTACGTGACGCCAAGACTGTATTGAGCAGTAGTGGAACGGCCATAATGGGATCGGCCATTTCTTCTGGTTCTTCAAGGGCGCATGAGGCCATAATGAAGGCTTTGGACTCCCCATTGCTGAACGACAACAAAATTACTGGGGCAAAGAATGTATTGTTGCTGATCGTTTCCGGAGCTCAGGAAATTACGATAGATGAAATAGGAGAGATTAATGACCATATTCAAAATGAGGCTGGTTTTGGGGCCAATATCATTATGGGGGTCGGTGAAGATGAGGGACTGGGCGAGGCAATCGCAGTTACGGTTATTGCCACGGGTTTTAATATAGATCAACAGGATGATATAGTAAATACGGAATCCAAGAAAATCATTCATACGTTAGAAGATGAACAACGTGCGGAGCACAACCTTACTCCAAAGAATGTTGTTCACCAGTTGGTCGAAGAAGAGGAAATTAAAACGACTCCGGTTAATGCCAGCCAGGTACAGGAGGAATCAAAAATGGATTTGATACCAACCACTAATTTTATTAGGAATTTTAATGTGTTCTATGAAGAAGTGGTGGCGGAAAATGTCCAGGACGATTTTATCATTATAAATGCCTCTGATGAGATCAAGGATATGGAAGTGGTGGATCCAAGGGTGGTATCCAACAAGTTGGAGGAGGAAGATCAGTTCGAATTTAGCTTTGATATGCCTTTGGCCAAAAAGCCTGTAGAAGAGGAAGAGGAGGCACAGAACATCATTACATTCGATTTGGATGAAGAGGTAAAGGATTTTGAGGTAAAGGACCACGTAGAGGTAATACCTGTGTTGGAATATAATAAGAACGGGGAGAAGCGCTATAGTTTGGACGATTATATGGAGTTGGAAAAGAAACTTACTGGTGCCCAATCCAAGGCGGAGGAGTTTGAGCCCCGAATTATCGAGGACGAGTTGATATTTGAAAAGCGTACCGTTGCAAGAGAGGAATCGAACCAACAGAGGGTGAATGTGGAGGACGAAGATCCTGTTAATACCCCCATTGAAATATTGTTAAAGGAACGCGCAGACGAACGTAGAAGAAAACTGAAGGACTTTAATTATAAATTCCAGAATAGTCTCAGCAATTTGGATGAAATATCCAAACAGCCGGCATATAAGAGACAAGGGATAAACTTAAATGAGAATCCCAAGGAAAGCAAAGTCTCAAGAACAAGCCTAAGTGAGGATAGTAATGATGATATACAATTGCGTTCCAACAACTCGTATTTGCATGACAATGTAGACTAGTACTGTTTGCAGAACTATAAATACTAAAGTTTAGACCCGAAAATAGCTTTTATTTTCGGGTTTATTTTTATCTTCGCAGGGCTAAAAAAAAGATATGGGTTTACAGCAGAGGGTAATGGAAGATATGAAGGCGGCAATGAGGGCCAAGGACAGTGTGGCATTGGAGTCTTTACGAGCTATAAAATCAGCCTTATTGTTGGCACAGACAGAAACTGGACCAGGTACGGAACTGTCTGAAGAAGAAGAAGTAAAGCTGGTCCAGAAATTGGTAAAGCAGCGCAAGGATAGTGCGGCCATCTATAAAGAGCAGGGACGCGAAGATCTGGCGGAGCCGGAATTGGCACAGGCCCTGATCATCGAAAAATTTCTTCCAGAGCAATTGACCGAGGAAGAGATAGAAAAGGTAGTGGTGCAGACCATTGATGCCATAGGGGCATCAGGGATGAAGGATATGGGCAAGGTAATGGGGATCGTATCCCAGGAATTGGCCGGACAGGCAGATGGGAAGACTATATCTACTATTGTAAAAAAGAATTTAATGTAAATGTAGGCAGTGGAAGCGAACAGTGTTTCTAAATGTAGGACTGTTTACTGTTACTTCCCACCGAGAACTAACCAATGGCCACGTAGCTCAGCTGAATAGAGCACTGGATTTCGGCTCCAGCGGTCGGGGGTTTGAATCCCTCCGTGGTCACGGATAAACCACAAAAAAGTGGTTGTGCAAGCGAGCTTCAAAAATGAAGCTCGCTTCTTTTTTGAAGTATAGCGAAGTGCAACTTTTTGTGGTTTTCAAAGCGGAGCTTTGAGGGATGGGCGCAGCCACTCCCTGGTGTGGTTTAGGTTGATTGTGTGGATATGAAGTATAGCGAAGTGCAATTTTTTGTGGTTTTCAAAGCGGAGCTTTGAGGGATGGGCGCAGCCACTCCCTGATGTGGTTTAGGTTGATTGGGTCGATTCGAAGTATAGCGAAGTGCAACTTTTTGTGGTTTTCAAAGCGGAACTTTCTAGGACCTCCAGAATACTAAGGCTAATTGCTAGGTTATAGGACACATACTGTAAATTATTCCTTGTTATCCTTTTTAAAAATACTGCCAATGCCCTTGCCGATCTTCTGTATGGTTTCAATTCCTTTGTTGAGGGGATCTGGGTTGATCTGATCATAACGCTTATTCGTAATATTATATACGAACTGTTGTGGGTATATGATAAGCCGACTATTATTCGGGAAATATTTTTCCACTTTGGACGGGAGATTTTCCAATATAGCCATATAAGAGGCAGCTCCCTCACGGGCAGAAACCAAAACAAACAAATCATTTTCAAGTACGTTGCCGGAGAGGTCCTGAAAATTATCCCAATCGTTAAAGTGACTGGCCGTTATTGCAGCCGATATTTTAGCATCCTTGACCATTTTTTGTATGGATTTTAAAGTTGGTTCATTGCAGTACAGCTGAAGGGGGATACTCAATTCCTGAGCCAATTTTGCCATCTTGCCAAACCAAAGACCAAAACCTTTCTCGTGTTCGGTTAAGGGAGGGGCCGCAATTACCATTCTTTGGTGAGTTGCCAAGGGTTTTTCAAAATGACAAATAATAGTCGTTTTATCGGTGTTGCTTATTATGCTGTCCACCTTTTCCCCAATAAGTTTGTCTATAAATCCAGTCCGTTCTGGCCACCCCAAAACAATAATATCCGCCATTATTTCTTTTGAAATACGGGAAATTCCGCTAGCTGCATTGTGATCTATGGTAGCAATGATACTTACTTTTGTTTCAGTGGCGGATGCCTGTTCCACATATTCCTCCAGTTTTTTTCTAGCCTTTAGAATATTGTTTTCGGCTTCATTATTATTGGAAACTACTGAGAGGACCGATAAGGGATTGGCCGATTTTTTTCCTTTGATAAAAATGGAAAATTCGAGCAGTTTATCCATATTTCCAATATTGGCAATTGGCAGTAAAATATGCTCGCTATCCAAACCCTTTACCTTCAGGGGTCCTGTAGAATCGTCTTCTGTCCCGACCACGAGTTTCTTGGCGGCTTTTTCCGTGACAAAAGAGGCAACAACACAGGTAATTAAAATAAGTATTATGGTTCCGTTCAGAATGTTTTCATCTAAAATTTTGGCTTTATATCCCACTAAAATAACCGCTAGGGTAGCTGCGGCATGGGAACTGCTCAATCCAAAAATAAGTTGTCGTTGGGTTTTGGAGTACTTAAAGGCTAGTTGAGTGACCAAAGCCGCGAACCATTTGCCAAAAAGGGCAACCACCGAAAGTGTTCCCGCTACAATAAGTGCTGTGTCCCCCTTTAGTATAACACTAATGTCAACCAACATTCCTACACTTATCAGGAAAAAGGGTATAAATAGGGAATTGCCTATAAATTGTATTCTGTTCATCAGGGCCGAAGAATGGGGTATATGTTTATTTAGGGCCAATCCTGCTACAAAGGCACCAATGATGGGTTCTACTCCTGCTATTTCGGCCAGGAATGCGGCAAAAAATACAATGGAAAGGACAAAGATATAATGGGAGTGTTTTTCACTTTCCAATTTGCGAAAAAACCAATTCGCTATCCTTGGAATTATAAGGAACATAATAGCAGAAAAGATAGTTAATGAAATTCCCAATTGAATCCAAAAGGCCATGTTCAGACTCCCCTGACTGTTACCCATAATTACAGCTAGAATAATAAGTACGGCCGTGTCCGTTAAGATGGTGCCGCCCACGGTAACGGCTACGGCCTGGTTTTTTGAAACTCCCAATTTGCTCACTATTGGATATGCCACCAGGGTGTGGGTAGCAAACATGCTGGAAGTAAGAAAACTGGCATTAAAGTCATATTCCAAAAAGAAATAGCAAACAGGGAAACCAATGGCCAATGGAAAAATAAAAGTAAAGAATCCGAATACGAGACTTTTGTTTTTGTTGGATTTAAACTGGTTCATGTCCAATTCCAGACCAGCTATGAACATGATATACAATAGTCCAATAGTTGAAAAAAGGTCAATGGCCGAATTTTTTTCCAGAATATTGAGTCCAAATGGCCCTATTGCCACCCCGGAAATAATTAGACCAATAATGCCGGGGATATTTAATTTTTTCAGCAGAATGGGCGATAACAGAATAATAAACAGAATCAAAGAAAATATGAGCACCGGATTTTCCAAGGGCAATTCAAATTCATGTCTGAAGTGTTCAAAAAAATCTTTCATCGCGTTGATGTACCCTTTTTAGGTAAGCTCTAAATTCAACTATTTTTGGTAAATAATATCTGTTTAGGGCAAGAATTCTTTCAAGAATCGATTCCTTGACATGGCCAATACCCAATCTCATAATCTATCTGTATCCATAGGGACTGGAGCTCATAATGAAATCCAACATAAGGAAAGGCTTCCAAAAAAGGTCTCTACCTATTTAGTTGAATGCCATCATTGGCCCAGAATACGGTGTTCTTTGGAATGGTAAAAATTCATTTTTCAATTTTATATAAGAGCAATTCTTCCTTACCATTAGGAAGCGTTGTTGTTCCCGCCAATGCCAAACCAAGTTTTTCCAGCAATCTTTGGGAGGCCACATTGTGTTTGGAGGTTATGGCACTAAGGGAATGGAGCCCGAATTCATCAAAGGCTATATTTTTTAATTTGTCGGCGGCTTCAAAGGCAAAACCTTGACCTTCATATTGGGGTAAAAAGGCAAAACCGATATCGATGCCTTCCAATCCTTCCCTGTCATATAATCCACAACATCCAATTTTTACCTTGTCCGTTTTTCTTATGAGGGTATAATTGGAATATCCAAGTCTTTCAAGTTGAGGCTTCATCTTGCTTAGGATGTACTCTTTTGCCATTTCGGGCGAGTTGATATTTCTGTCACCTATGTTTTTAAGCCATTTGGGGGTGTTGAACAGTTCATAGATAAAAGCTGCGTCCTCTGCGGAGGTGGGTTTTAGGGTTAACCTTTCGGTCACAAAAGTCTTATAGGGTCCCATATTAAAATTAACTACATTTGTTTGTCCTTGATAGATACTTGTCCAAGTGTCTGAAACTAAGGCTCGCGCCCGAGAGTGAATTTAATGGTTTTTCAGGTAAGTGGTGTGGCATAGGCAAAATAATAAAAATAGACATGCTTATAATTTTTCCTAAAATGTCTAAAAAATGAGCTTAGTTTAGTTAATGGATGGATTAAAAGTAGAGCTGCTTTTTTAGAACACTAATGATACTAATAGATACTGCAAATGAAGATTACCGTAATTTCCGATATTCACGACCATATCTGGAACCTACAAAAGGCCTTGTCCATGCCGGAACTACAGGCTACGGAAGCGATGTTGTTCTGTGGTGACCTTTGTTCGCCCTTTGTCATACATTTATTGGGGCGTGCGTATTCCAATCCCATCCATTTGGTATTGGGCAATAACGATGGGGATGTTGAGGCTATCATAGGGAATTCTAAGAAATATCCGAATATTCATATTCACGGAGAATATTTTAGAGGCGACTTGGGTGGTAAATCCTTGGCCATGAACCACTACCCTGAAAAAGCCAGGGCAATGGCGGAGAATGGAGGGTATAACATAGTGTGCTATGGACATAATCATACCGTAGTCAACGGTGAAATGGTTGGCGACACCCTGCTGATCAATCCAGGGGCCATCATGGGGTATCATGGAGGTAAGCTAATGGATATCCCTGCAACCTATTTGGTATTGGATACCGACCTGCTGAAAGCGCAAGTTTGTCAAATTTGAACTTCCAAGCATATATGATTTAGGCTGACCCCAGCGATGAAATCCCACTGGTTCGTTCTTGATTAATATGTATCCATGTCTTCAAGTCCATGATAGTTATTTCCTGTGTTTTTAATGGTTCTTATGATTTAGGGTGAAATACTTATATGGGGGCAAAAGCGAAGGTGGGATGAAAAAAGCAGAATAGTTCCTTAATTTAAATTTCTCGGAATCGTAAAGTAAAATATACTTCCTTCATTTTGATTGGTATCTACCCAAATAACGCCTCCATGCAAATGAACTATCTTTTCACAATGGGCAAGGCCAATTCCGCTTCCTTCATAAGCATTTCGTTTATTGAGTCGTTGGAAAATTGCAAAAACATTTCGATGGTCTTTTTCAGGAATTCCTATACCATTGTCTGTTACGGAGAATTTCCAATAGTCATTATCTTCTTGTACACCTATGTGAATTTTAGGTGAACTTCCTTTTTTTTGGAATTTTATAGCATTGCTTATCAAGTTTTGAAACAGAAGTCGGACCTCTGTCTTGTAAGCCTTTATAATGGGTAACTTATCAGTGGTAATTTGGGCATTTTCCCTATCTATAATAGTAGTAAGATCAGTGGTAATTTCGCGAATGGTTTCATTACTATCAAAAGTCATCAGCTCTTTTCCTTTTCCAATTCTGGAATAGTCCAAAAGCCCCTTTATAAGTTGGCTCATTCTATCGGTTGCCTCGGTCATGAAATTTAACGACAATTGGGCATCTTCATCCAATTTATCGGAGTATTGTTCCTGTAAAATGTAGATCATGCTTTTCACGGTTCTCAGTGGTTCTTGTAGATCATGGGAGGCAATATATGTAAATTGTTCAATTTCCTTATTCTTTAATTTAAGGTTCTCATATTGCAAAGACAATTGGGTATGTTTGGTTATGTCCTGCCTAATGGTTAAAAATTGGTAAATTTCCCCAAGTTCATTTTTAAAAGGAATGATTACCGTATGTACCCAATAGAATTTACCATTCTTGGTTTTGTTTTTAATACCTCCTATCCAAATTTCCCCCTTTTTTATTTCCGACCATAAATCCGTGAAAAATTGCTTTGAATGGTGACCGGAATTAATGATTCTATGCGATTTTCCAATTAGTTCTTCCCGGTCATAATTGGAAACCTTGCAAAATTTATCATTAACCGAAATAATAACGCCATTCGCATCTGTGATATCTACAAGGGAACTATTATCCAAAGCTTCTTTATATAGTTTCGTTTCTTGTATTGAAGTACGAAAGGCTTTTTCAAACAAATTCTTGTCATATTGTGACTTGTTCAATTGGATGGCTATTACAAAAGGGTATACCCCGGCCGCAAAAACAGCAATGAGGGTATATATAATAAAACCTGTATTTACATCAATTATATTATTGTTGATTAGGTATAAATATAAAAGACCCATACCCATAATTGCAGCAAAATTATAGGGAACCACCGTTCTTATTACCTTACTGCCCGCATATTTTCCCAATATCAATTTGTTCAAACCTACAGGGGCATTCTTGTGGAATAAATAACCAGTATACAAGAATATAATTAAAGAGGTGTGAATTGGTATGGGTATCAGAAAACTGGCAGCATTTCTTGGAATATTTAATATGAAGTTAATTATGATAACAAAATTTAATAGTATAACTGCGAAATAAATGAAATTGGCAAATCTTCTTAGCCCTTCGGATTTCGAATCCATTCCCCAAGTTGAAATTCCCAATAAAAAGAAACAAACTGCAGTAGCAAGGGACATTGTACCCAGCAATTTTATAGCATTGGTGTCATTCACAAACGAGATGTTATCGCCAAAGTAATTGCCAAAAAAATGTTGACCAATTGTTAGTAGGGCAAAAAGTAGAACACAAGTAATAGTGGCCCTGTTTATAATTAAAAAAGGAGTTGATTTTCTTTGTGAGGCCAATACCCCTGCACTTAATAGAAAGAAGGAAAGTGCAGTAATAAATGCCATGGGAGGAACCCCTGGTACAATATTTAGAATTGCTTGAATATTAAACAGCCATAAACCAATTACGGTTATACTTATTGCCAATACCAATAAACTAGTATTTTTAATGTTTCTGGACTTAATGGCCTTTAATGTTATGGTCATATAATTTTTTAAAAATAACTTTTTAACTTCCCATATTTTTAGTGAAGATTAAAATGAAGTTGTGATTTTCCAAGCTGTTAGGTAAGCGGAAAAATATCGAAAGCTGTATGTATGATCCTATAACTGTTGTATGTTACTATAATTATCAAATTGTAACAACTTATAAATCAATGCGGACTCTTGTATTGTAAAGGGCAACACTATTTTTATATCGAGGGCACAAAAAATTCTTCAACTATTTCTTCAATCATTTCTACAGTTAGAGGCTTGTTCCTGTAACCATTAATTGTAGTGTAGTTTTCGGCTTTCTTTATGTCATCAGGGTTTAAAGAAGTGGTTAGCATTATCAAAACAACGTCACCTTGTGTGTTCTCATTCAATTTTTCATATTCCTCTAAAAATTGCCAACCATCCATAATGGGCATGTTAATGTCTAAAAATATGATATTGGGTTTTGGCGCAGTTTCATTTTCCTTGGAATGGAGATATTCCAATGCTTCCTGACCATTTTCGGTAATAACTATGTTCTTGGCGCATTCTGTTTTTTTAAGAATGAATTTGTGCACGAAATTTGTTGCATTATCGTCATCAATTAAGAGTATGGAATCGAGTTTTGTTTTCATATTTTTCGAGGTTAGTATTTCTGCTATATTATAGCGGGCTTTATTTTCCTTTTTTAGATGAGCTTTATCCTTCGCATTTCATTTAACGGACCAATGGAAATATATAAAACCTTGTCTAGTTAGTTCTTAACTCTATTATTCTAAAAAAAGTATAATGAACAGATTAAAATATAAGAAAATTCTGAATTTTTATCAAATCACAATCTCCAATGACTTAGAATTCGGAATATTTTTGTTTTTAGAAGTGGGAAAGCTGGGATTTTATCAAAAAAAAACCATACCCCCAAGACATTGTTATGTGCATGTAGGTATGGCTCAATATAGTGTATTTTAAATGCGAATCCCTATGGAGTTACGGTAACTTCCAAGGGGTGTTGGAGCTGTTCGGAAAAGGCGTCCAAATACTGCTCCCAATCCGCTTTGCTGTTAAATTGCCCGCTTTTCTTCCAACCGAAACCGGCGTAGTAGGTTACTTCCTTGTCTTTTACTTTCAAATGGGCATAGGCATTGCTCAGGTCAATTGTGGAAACATCATACTTTTCAAAATCGAGGAAGGTATCCGTGGGGGCAAGGATGGCGGTACCCAATTCCGAAATCCCATGTGGCTGCCAGTAGCTAACCCATCCCTTTTCCATACTCCCGCTTACTTCCCCGTCCTTTTCATGTAGGGTGAGTCCGGCATAAATATCGTCTACACCCTCTAGGCTGATTTTGAATTTGGATAAATTTTGCCCTAGGTCCAAGCTTATAACTTTGGATTCCTTAATAGTTTTTCCATTGGCATCCCAAGCCTCGTATGCCAAATAAAAGCTGGTTCTAAATGGTCCGGTGGTAATGGTACGCCATTGCGTATAGTTTTTGGAAAAGTAGTAGGTACTGTCTACCTTGACGGCAATTCCTCCAACCCCACGACTTGCGCCTACGTGAAAATCATCCAGACCTTCGCCCGTATCCTTATGGTAACTGCCGGTTCCACTTAGTTCCTTTTTATACCATTTGTCAATTATGGGGTAGTCTACACGCTTCAACCAGGCATCTACACCACTGGATAAAGTGCCGCCCGGTATATTTGATTCTATCATTTTCTGCGCGGTGGGGCCGTACACCCTAAAGGCAACCTTATTGTTCTCCCAGGTGTAATCATCCGTACGTTCCGGAACAAACCGGGAGTAACACAGCTCCTCCGCCGTTGGGTTTTCCCCTGGTGCTACTGTGACCACTACAAACTTGCTTTCCCCTTTCGCCTTCATTCTGGGTTGAAATAGGATCATATCCATAGTCCCATCCCCATCATTATCCACCATTTGGATAATTTCGAGGGTATTGGTTTTCAGATTCTTAATGCCCACCGTAGTTAGGTTGTCCACTTTTAACATAGCCTTGGTGAGTTCAACGGTCTCCGTAGCCCTTTCCCGGTCAAGAACATTTTTTACCGTGATGGTAGTGGACATTTCTTTTTCGGAGCAGCCAACGGGCAGCACCGCCATAACGGAAAAAAGAACTGTTTTATAAATTGCTTTCATGATTGTTTTTTAACTTTCATTGGCAGGTTTCCCAATGGTGGCCAAGATACCTCCGTCTACATAGACTATTTGTCCATTTACAAAATCACTGGCCTTGGAACTTAGGAATATGGCAGCACCTTGTAGGTCATCGGGATCTCCCCATTTACCGGCTGGTGTTCTGCCCACTATAAAATCATTGAACGGATGCCCATCAATTCTAATAGGGGCGGTCTGTGCCGTGGCAAAATAGCCCGGTCCTATTCCATTGACCTGAATATTGTGCTTGGCCCATTCCGTGGCCATATTACGGGTGAGCATTTTTAAACCGCCTTTGGCCGCGGCATAGGCACCTACCGTATTTCGGCCCAATTCGCTCATCATGGAACAAATGTTGATGATCTTGCCTTCCTTTCTGGCAATCATACCCTTTACCACGTGTTTGGAGACGATGAACGGACTCACCAAATCTACTTTTACCACTTCTTCAAAATCGGAAACCTCCATTTCCTCCAAAGGAATTCTTTTGATGATTCCGGCATTGTTAACCAGGATATCTATATTTCCTACCTCTTTTTCAATTTTTGAAATATTTTCCTTGACCTTGGTCTCATTGGTAACATCAAAGAGGTAGCCATGGGCATTTAGCCCCAAGTCCCTGTATTCGGCAACGGCCTTGTCCAATTTGGCCTGGGAGGAGGCGCCGTTAATGACCAAGGTGGCACCTGCTTTTCCCAGCCCTATGGCCATGGCTTTTCCAAGGCCATGCGTAGCTCCCGTAATCAGAGCGGTCTTAGCTGTTAAATCAAATAGATTCAATGACATAGTTAAGTTTTCTTAGGGTTATTTTAAGTCCTTTATCTTGCAGTGGTCCATATCTCCATAATCCAGGTTTTCACCGGCCATTCCCCAGATAAAAGTATAATTGCTGGTTCCTGAGCCAGCGTGTATGGACCATGGCGGGGAAATTACCGCTTCGTTATTGGCCATCCAGAGATGTCTAGTTTCTTGTGGTTGTCCCATAAAATGGCAAACGGCCTGCTCTTCGGGGACCTCAAAATAGAAATAAACCTCCATTCTCCGGTCATGTACATGTGCCGGCATGGTGTTCCAAACACTTCCAGGTTTTAATTCCGTCATTCCCATTTGCACCTGGCAGGTCTCTACCAAGCTGTTTACGATCAGTTTCCTGATAGTTCTGGCATTGGAGGTTTCCATAGATCCCATTTCCACGATCTCCGCATCGGCACGACTTATTTTTTTGATAGGGAATACCCTGTGGGCAGGGGTTGAATTAAGATAGAATTTGGCAGGCTTATCCGCACTGTTACTGCTGAAGCTCACCTCTTCATTTTCTTTTCCTATATATAAGGCCTCCTTATAATCCAGATCATATTTCTGGCCATTGACGGTGACAGAACCAGCCCCGCCTACATTGATGATACCAATCTCCCTTCGTTCCAAAAAATAATCCGATTTTAATGGATCTATGGTGGGTAATTTTAATGAGGTCTTAAGGGGTACGGCCCCTCCAATTATAAATCTGTCAAAATGGGTGTAGACTAAATTGATGGTGTCTGCTTCCATTAAATTTTGGATTAAGAACTCCTTTCTAAGTCCTTCGGTGGTCAACTCTTTGGTCTCCTTTGGAGAGCAGGCATATCTAACCTCGTAATTGTTGTTCATGTTTCTAAATATCTAATTAAAAGTTTTAAATCGCAGCGAATAAAGCAGTATTTCTATGGCCAGTTCGTAAAGGTATTAAAAATTAATCAAAATACAATCGATTGTATTAATGAATGTGTATATTTGCTTAAAAACGTCAAGATACTCATTATTTATGGAAAATAAAACAACCATACACGATATTGCCAAGGCCTTGAAGATTGATGCCTCTACAGTTTCACGGGCTTTGAACAACAGTCCAAGGGTGAGCCAGAAGACCAAAGAAAAGATTTTGGCCAAGGCTAATGAATTAGGTTATCAACGGAATGTACTGGCTTCAAATCTTCGTAAAAGCGTAACCAATACCATTGGGGTGATCGTTCCTAGAATATCCCGGCACTTCTTTTCATCCGTTATTTCGGGTATAGAGGAAGCCGCTTATGACGCGGGCTATAATGTAATTATCTGTCAGTCTTTGGAGCAATTGAAACGGGAACGTAAGATTGTGGAAACCTTATTGGCAAACCGGGTAGCCGGGGTATTGTTGTCCGTCTCCATGGAAACGGTTGAATACGACCATTTATTGAACATGAAAAACAATGGCACCCCATTTCTGTTTTTTGATAGGCATTGTGAGATTGAAGGTATAAGTAGCGTGCTAATCGATGACTTTCAAGGCGGTTTTGATGCCACGGAGCATTTAATTCTGAACGGATGTAAAAATATTGGGCATTTTTCCGGGCCCCAGGAATTGGCTATTTATAGAAATAGGACTGAAGGGTATAGAAAGGCCTTGGAAAAACATAAAATTCCCTTTAGACCCGAATTGGTACTGCGTTCCAGCCTAATGGAAAATGACGGGGCAGAGGGTGCCAAAACTTTACTTTCCTTACCAACTAGAATAGATGGTTTGTTCTCTGCCAATGATGTTGCAGCCATTGGTGCAATGAAATATTTCAAGAAGAAAGGAGTAAAAGTTCCGGAAAAAGTGGCGATTGTAGGGTTCAGTAACGAGCCTGTTTCTGGGATAATAGATCCCTCCCTGACCACTATTGATCAGCCGGGTTTTCAAATTGGGCAAATAGCTACAAAATTATTATTGGAAGAAATAAACAATACACCCAGTGCTACTGCTCCTGTGGGCAAAACAACCATTCAGAAGTCGTCCTTGATTGAACGTGATTCCTCTAGAAGAAGCATTCAATATCTATGATTAGTACTGATGCGTTAAAATTTAATCGCTAAATAAATTCATCTGTTCATTGACATTTTGATTTGATTTCGGTTCGGTGAGCAACTCCTGCAAAGGAGTCTTGTCTATGGCGGAGATACCTAATATTTGGATTATCTCATAAATAGACAGCTCGCTTTTTAAGGAATGTTTTACGTGTGCCACTACCAAATAAGTGCAGATCGCTTACCAGTATAAAGGACGGGATGTTCCCTCTCAGGTCCAAAAGCGCATGGACCTTAACGGCTCCCCTAGAATATTTTCCGGGCGCCCATCGGAACAGCGCAAGGCTAAGGGAAATCGT